>JBKPGZ010000216.1:0-5042 GCA_046729675.1 Gemmatimonadota bacterium
GGCGGGTGAGATTCTCGAATGCTGGATCGCTGCGGGGAGCTTGGAGGAGATGTCCGATCCGGGGGCGGTATTCCGGGCGGTGACCGCGGAAGACGTGCAGCGGCTCGCGGCGAGCTCGCTCGATCCGGCGAGGCGGGCGGAGGGTGTCGTGCGAGGGAGCGGTACAACTCGACCGCCCGCGCCTGCAGCTGCCGCCCGCTGACTTCCGGCCATCGTTTCGCCCCCACCTCCACCGCCCATTCACCACAGAGCCACGGAGGTCACAGAGTATCACGGAGCCGCACCCCGCACCGCCCAAACTGATTCACCACGAAGTCACGAAGGGCATGAAGAGCACGAAGAAAAAACAACAAAAGGTGTTTGTGGACTCCGGTGCTCGGAGATGTCTTCGTGCTCTTCGTGGTGAATCGGTTCGGGATGGTGGCGGCGCTCCGTGCCCCTCCGTGGCCTTCGTGGCTCCGTGGTGAATGGGCTGGGAGGGGGATCGACTCGGAAGGCGGCTAGAGCGCGGCCCCGAACCGCCGCGCGATCACCTCGGCGCCGCGCGAAGCGTTGGCGGGCTCGCGGGCAACGACATCCACCAGGCAGATCCCCTCGCTGGGAATCGCGTGTACCACCACGTGCCCGTTCTGGCACAGGAGTCCGACCGAGACGCCGCGCGGTCCCTCCCGGACCACCGGTGGGCCCAGGGTGGTCAGGCCGACCGCGCCCGCGGCGGCGACGACGACCGACGAGAGCCCGTCCACGTCGGCGAGACGGACCGACACGAGGTCGGTCAGTTCCAGCAGCGCCTGGTTGAATCGCTCGCTCACGGCCGGGGCGGGAAGGTGGCCACCGCGTCGCGATAGCCTTCGGGCACTCCGACGTCGAAGAACCGGGCCTCGCCCAGCACCCCTGCGAGCGCACCGCGCCGGGCGAGCCGCTGCAGCACCGGCACGTCGTCCAGCTCGGCGCCCGCCGGGAGCGCGCGGGCCAGCTCCTCGAACTCCGCCAGCACGTCACCCGGAAACGCCATCCGCCCGATCGGCGTGACCGAGGCTGCCTCGCCCGCGTCGAAACGGCCCGATCCCTTGTCCGCCACATCGGTCACCCGCAGCGTGCCGTCGCCCGCGCGCTCGTACCGGGCGCGCCCGGTGGCCCCTTTGGTGGGCGCGTCCCTGCGGGAGATTTCCGCCAGGAGCACGGTGGCGAGTCCCGTGCTGCGGTGCGTCTCCAGCACGGCGGCGGTCGGGTTGGGGCCCTGGAAGAGGTTGTCGGGCAGGAGCGCGACGAACGGCGCACCGCCGAGCTGATCCTTGGTGCGGAGAAAAGCGTCGCCCAGACCGCGAGGATGGTCCTGGGGCACGAACTCGAGGTCGAGGGGGCCGGGGTAGCTCCGGGCGACCGCTTCCAGCACCGGCTTGTGGGGATTGGTGATGATGATCGCCCGCAGGAGGCCGGCGTCGGCGGCCTCGTCCAGCGCCCAGTGCAGCACCGGCCGCAGCGCTACCGGCAGCATCTCCTTCGGCAGCCAGCGGGTGATCGGATGGAGGCGGGTACCGAGCCCTCCGCAGGGAATGACCGCGGTATCCAGCATGTCAGCGGGTGTCCGTGGCGACGAGTATCTTGTACGCCAGGCGCCGCGGGTCCCGGCCTCCTGCCATCGAAAGGAGCAAGGTGTCCGAAACTAGTCCTCGCCAGAAAGGGGATCAAGGCCGAAACCGGTGGACGGCGGCGGACCTCATGAGCGCCGCGCGGATCCCGCTGGCGGTGGCGTTTCCGCTCGCGTCGGACCGCTGGCGGATGGTCATCCTCGGGCTCGCGGCCGCGACCGATCTGCTCGACGGTCCCCTCGCGCGCCGGTTCGGCTCCTCGGCGCTCGGCAGCCTGATCGATCCTGTCGCCGACAAGCTCTTCATGGCGGCGGCGTTCGGCGTGGTGGCGGTGTCGGGTCGCCTGGCGCCGTACGAGGTGGTCGGCGTGCTGCTGCGGGACATCGTGGCCACGGTGGCGTTCGCGGCGACGATCTACTCCCATCGCCCGCGCGCGATCCCGGCGCGCGCCGGCGGCAAGGCGGTGACGGTAGCACAGGGGTTGACCCTGGTGGCGTTTCTCACCGGATCGCCGCTGCTTCAGCCGCTGGCATGGGCCACCACCGCGCTCGGCATCTACGCCATCTGGGACTACTACCGGGTCGCGCCGGTGGCGGAGCGGCCCGTCCGAGGAACCGAGCAGTGACCGCGGAGATCAAGCATATCGCGCTCGACTGGGAGCGCGGCATGATCTTCCGGGGCGGCGAGCCGGACGGTCCCTCTGTGGTCATCGACGCCGACAACGGGCAGGCGCCAGGGCCGATGCTGACCCTGCTCATCGCGGCCGCCTCCTGCACCGGCTCGGACGTCGTGATGATCCTGGAGAAGATGCGGGTCGCGCTGCGGCAGCTCCGGATCGAGGTGCACGGCACGCGCCGGGAGGAGACGCCGCGGCGATACACCGCGATCCGGCTCGAGTTTCGGCTCGCCGGCGATGGGCTGGACGAGCCGAAGGCCCGTCGGGCCATAGATCTGTCGCTGGAGAAGTACTGCTCGGTCGTGGCCTCTCTCGCGCCGGACATCGCGATCAGCTATGGCCTTACGCTGGCTTAGCGCGGTGGCGGCGCTGGCCGCCGCCGCTGCGCCCGCCGGCGCACAACAGGTTAGGGAGCTCGGCATCCAGGCGATCGGCACGCTGTCCGATCCCGCGCTGGCCGTGGGCGGGGTCTACGCCGCCTGGCGGCCCGCGAAAAGGGCGCGAGTGTCGGCCAGCCTTGGGCTCGGTGGGTCCGGGGAAGAGGTGGCCTGGCGCGGCGAGCTGCTGGGACACTTCCTGCTCGCCCCGACCCGACGCACGGGGAGCGCCGTCTATCTGGCGGGCGGAGTCGCGGCCGTGGGCGGCCGGACGGATCAGGGCTATCTGGTGCTCGTGGCCGGGATCGAGGGTCGACCTGGAGCGGCGTCAGGCTGGTTCCTGGAGGCCGGCGTGGGCGGGGGGGCTCGGCTGTCCGCCGGGTATCGGTGGCGATGGTTTCCCCGCTGGTGGGACCTGGTCCGCTGAAAGCAAAAAGCGCCCCGGGAAGCTCCCGGGGCGCTGCGTCTTGCATCAGGGCTCAGGCGGCGCCCGTGGCTGCTTCGGTCTTCCGTTGGACCGGCCGGCTGAACCGCTCGCCGAGCACGCGAAGCTGGTCGAGCTCTTCCTTAGTCAGGTCCTCGTACCGATCGGCCAGGTACAGCATCGTGTCGTCGAACCAGTCCTTCTGATGCTCCGGAAGGGCGTCGATGACGCCGCAGCGGAGAATGTGACTGAACATCTCGTCACGGGCCTGCGAAAACGACACCGCTTCGGGTTCGCGCCGGAGTTTCTTCGTCTTCATCTACCTTCCTTCTCACGGCGGGGTGCCGTGGGTCTAGGGTGAGGGGCAGCATGAATATAACCAGTTTGCACCTTTTGGTGCAAAGGCCCGTTTCACGCCCCTGCGAGGGCTTCCAGCCCCCGTTGCCACGCCAAATTCGGACCACGGACGGCCTGGTTCGGTGACGCGACCCACAAAGGCCCTCCTATTATCATTAGCCGCAGCATGGCCGATCACGATGAAGTGTACGACGACGCCCGGGCGGACCGCCTGGCGGACCTCCTCAGGGAGCTGGCCCGGCGGATCCAGGAGCTGGATCAGGCCGGGCAGCTGTTGCGGGGAGCTCCCGAGCTCCTCCGGCTGATGGGCGACGCTCGGAGTGAGCTCTTCCACTACGAGGTCCGCAGCACCTACGACACTCCCGAGGTGGCGGACAACCGCCGCATCGTGGAGGACGCGCAGCGCCAGGACTTTTTCGCCAACGACGACTCGGAGGACGACGAGCCATGGCGGCGACGCCAGGAATGAAGCGCTTCTACGCCATCCTCGCCGGCGTCGCCGTGCTCGGGCTCGGCGCCCTCGGCTTTCTGCTCTCCCGGCCCCGAGTCTCCAGCATCCCCGCCACTGTCACGATCCAGCCGGCCGACACCGCGGGCTTCCGGGGGTACATCAAGGGGTCCGAGAGGGCGCCGGTGGAGATCACCGAGTACGCGGACTACCAGTGTCCCTTCTGCCAGACCTTCGCCACTCTGCAGATGCCGACCATCGACGAGCGGCTGATCAAGACGGGTCGGGTGCGCTGGCGCTACCGCGACTTCCCGCTCCAGCAGCATCAGTTCGCCCGGCTCGCCGCGCACTCCGCGGCCTGCGCGGACGAGCAGGGGAAGTACTGGGAGCAGCACGAGCGGATCTACGAGGGGCAGGCCGAGTGGTCCACGGCGCGGGACGCGGGTGACAACTTCCGGGAATACGCCAAGGCGCTGGGATTGGACCTGGGCAAGTACGACCAGTGCATGGAGTCCGGCCGCTACGCCGGCCGGATCCAGGCCGGCTACGAGGAGGGCGCCCAGGCCGGCGTGTCCTCGACGCCGACGCTGCTGGTGGGCAACCGGCTCTACCGGGGTCGCATCGACTCGGACGCGATCCGGCGGCTGGTGGACTCGCTCAGCCCACCCACTCCGTGAGCGACGACGAGGAAAGCACACCCACGGGCCTCGGGGACGCCTGAGTGTCGCAACACCCTCCCAAAGCGCCTTCCCGGAAGGCGCTCGGCGCGCTGGCCTTCACGGCCCTCGGCGTGGTGTACGGGGACATCGGGACCAGCCCGCTGTACACGATCAAGGAGTGCTTCACCGGACATCACAGCGTCCCGCCGACCCCCGACAACATCATCGGCGTCACCTCGCTGATCTTCTGGTCCATCAACTTCATCGTCTCCTTCAAATACATCACCTTCGTCCTCCAGGCCGACAACCGTGGGGAGGGAGGGACTTTCGCTCTCCTGGCGCAGGTGCGACCGCTTACCCGGACGACCAGTGGTCGGCTGGTGCTCGTCGCGCTCGGCCTGTTCGGCGCCGCGCTTCTTTATGGCGATGGGGTGATCACCCCAGCGATCTCGGTGCTGGGCGCCATCGAGGGACTGACCGTCGCGACACCGGCGGTCAGCCATTGGGTG
>JBKPGZ010000217.1:0-9655 GCA_046729675.1 Gemmatimonadota bacterium
TCCATCCGCACCGCGGTCATCACCCGGGTGTCCACCCCGATCTTCTCCAGCACGTCCTGCAGCGCCAGCGCGTTGATCACCGTCGCCAGCATGCCCATGTAGTCGGCGGAGACCCGGTCGAGCCCCTCCCGGCTCGCGGTGGCGCCCCGGATGATGTTGCCTCCGCCCACGACCAGCGAGAGGTGCACGCCGAGGGCGTGCACCGCCTTGATCTCTTCCGCGAAGGCCTCGACCATGTGGAAGTCGAGGCCGCTCCCCTTCTCCCCGGCCAATGCCTCGCCCGACAGCTTGAGCAGGGCTCGGCTGTAGGCGAGGGCCATCAGGCGGCCCCGATCTGGAACCGGGCGAAGCGGCGGACCGTGATGGCCTCGCCCAGCTTGCCGGACGCCTCCTTGATCAGCTCCCCGACGGTGATCTTGTCGTTGCGGACGAACGGCTGCTCCAGCAGCGTCCGCTCCGCCACGAACTTCTTCAGCTTGCCCTCGACGATCTTGGCCCGGATGTTTTCCGGCTTGCCCTCGGCGGCGACCTGCTCCTCCGCGATCCGGCGCTCCCGGTCCAGCATCTCGGCGGGCACGTCCTCGGGATTCACGCCGATCGGGTCCATCGAAGCGATGTGGAGGGCGATCTCGCGTGCGAGCTGGCCGAACGACTCGTTGCGGGCGACGAAGTCGGTCTCGGAGTTGAGCTCCACCAGCACGCCCACCTGCTGGTTGTGGTGGATGTAGCTCACCACCAGGCCCTGCGAGGCGACGCGGCCGGCGCGCTTCTCGGCCTTGGCGATCCCCTTCTTCCGCAGGATCTCCGCGGCCTTGTCCATGTCGCCGTTGGCCTCCTCCAGCGCCCGCTTGCAGTCCATCATGCCGGCGCCGGTGCGGGCCCGGAGCTCGCTCACGTCCTTCGGGGAAATCGTCACACTTGCCATGGTCGTCCTCTGGTCGATCTCGGGCTGAATAGTAAGACCGCCGCTCACGGCCCGCACAGGCCGGGAGCGGCGGAGACTCTCACGATCCTGTGGTCCGCCGCGCTAGGCGCCGGCCTCGCCCGCCCCGGCGGGCGCGGGGGCCTCGGGCGCACCCTCGGCCTCGGTCTTGAGCCGCGCGGCGATCGCCTCGGGCTTCGGCCGCCGCTTGCGGCGAGGCCGGCGGCGCTTGCGGTCGGCCTCGGCATCGCCTTCGGAGCCGGTGTCGGTGCTGTAGGTCTCGGCCTCGAGGTCCTCGGTCACCTCGCGCATCGGCATCTGGGCGCGGGCCTCCTTGATGACGTCGGAGAGGGCCGCGGTGATGAGCGAGACCGAGCGGATCGCGTCGTCGTTGCCTGGAATGGGCACGGTGATGACGTCCGGATCCGCGTTGGTGTCCACGATGGCCACGACCGGGATGCCGAGCTTGTTGGCCTCGGCGACGGCGATCTTCTCCTTCTTCGCGTCCACCACGAAGAGCGCGCCCGGCAGGCGGCCGAGCTGCTTGATGCCCTCGAGGTTGCGGCTCAGCTTCACCCGCTCGCGCTCGAAGAGCAGCTTCTCCTTCTTGGTGTAGTTCTCGAAGTCGCCGTCGGCGGCGCCCTGCTCCAGCTCCCGGAGACGGCGGATCTGCCGCTTCAGGGTCTGGAAGTTGGTGAGCATGCCGCCGAGCCAGCGCTCGGTGACGTAGAAGGCGGCGGCATTCTGTGCCTCGGCCTGGACGATGGCCTTGAGCTGCTTCTTGGTGCAGACGAAGAGGACCCCGTCGCCCTTCAGGACCACGCTGCGGAGCAGCTCCTGGGCCTTCTGGATCTGACGGAGGGTCTTCTGGAGGTCGATGATGTAGATGCCGGAACGCTCGGCGAAGATGAACCGGCGCATCTTCGGGTTCCAGCGGCGGGTCTGGTGGCCGAAATGAACGCCGGCCTCGAGCAGGTCCTGCAGTTGCGGCTGTGCCATGCGGGTACGGCTTCCCTTCCATTCGGGTGGTTGTCTCGTCCACCGGGTTCATCTCTCGGACCAACCCCCGCAGGGGCACCAGGTACGAGATCCACCGGTGTGAGGGATCGGCTGAGCCCGGTCGGGCCCGGCCACTGTCATCCCGAGTGCAGCGAGGGATCTTCCACGGACCGGCAAGATCCCTCGCTCCGCTCTGGATGCCACATCAGCGCTTCGAGAACTGGAACCGCTTCCGCGCTCCCGGGCGTCCCGGCTTCTTCCGCTCGACGGCTCGCGGATCCCGGGTGAGCAGGCCCGCGGCGCGGAGCTTGGTCCGGTGCTGCCCATCCGCCCCCACCAGCGCCCGCGCGATCGCGAGCCGCAGCGCGCCCGCCTGCCCCGCCTGCCCCCCGCCATCCACGTGCGCCCGCACGTCGAAGGCACCGAGGGTGTCGGTGGCGGTGAAGGACTGCTGGATGTGCTGCACCAGGGAGGGACGGGGGAAATAGTCGCCCAGCGTGCGGCCGTTGATGTCCCACTTGCCGGTGCCGGGGGTCAGGTAGACCCTGGCGACACTGGTCTTACGACGGCCGACGGCCTGCCAGCGGAATTCGGGTGCTGCGGTCATGCGCTCGCCTTCGAGGGAGTGACGGAGAACGGCTTCGGCTGCTGCGCCGCGTGCGGATGCTCCGCGCCGGCGTAGACCTTCAGCTTGCCGCGCAGCTTCTGCCGCGCCAGCGAGGTCTTGGGCAGCATGCCGAAGACCGCCTTCTCGATGACCCGGTCCGGGTGTTTGGCCAACATGTCGCGCGCGGTGGTGTGGCGCTCGTGGCCCATGTACCCGGTGTGGGAGAAGTACGTCTTGTTCTCCTCTTTCCGGCCGGTGAGCCGCACCTTCGACGCGTTCACCACGATCACGAAGTCGCCGCCGTCCATGTGCGGCGTGTAGGTGGGCTTGTGCTTGCCCCGGATCAACTGGGCCACGACGCTGGCCAGCCGGCCGAGCGGCACGCCGGCCGCATCCACGAGATGCCACTCGTGGGTGATGTCTTCGGGCGTGGCCGTGTAGGTCTTCATGCGCGCTGCCGTCTCAAGTGAGCCTTGGATGGTCGAACAACCGAACGGGCCTGCGAACTGGGCCTGGCCGAACGGGCCTCGAAAGAGCTTCAATCGAAAGAGCCTCAAACCGAAATAGACTCACAAGATAGCCAGCGCCCCGGGGCAGGGTCAAGGGGACCCTGAGCGCTCCCGCAGCTCCACCAGCACCTGGCCTTTCTCCACCGGCTCGCCCGCCGCCACCCGGACGGCTCTGACCACGCCCGCCGCCGGAGCCTTGAGCTCGTTTTCCATTTTCATCGCCTCGAGGACCACGATCCCGGCCCCCGCAGAGACCTCCTGCTCTGCCTCGACCAGCACCCGGACCACCAGCCCCGGCATCGGCGCCCGCACGGTCGCCGGCCCACGGGCCGCACTGGCGCCGGCCGTGAGACTTCGAATGTGCCGGGTCCGTTCATCCACAACCTCGGCATCCCATCGATCCCCGCCCAGGCCGAGGGTCCACTGTCCCCGACCGGCGCTGCGGAGCGTGAGCACCGTGGGCCGACCGTCCACCAGCAGCTGGCGGGACGACGTCCCGGCAACGGTCCTGAACGTCGCCGTCCGGGTGGCGCCGCCGATGGTCACCTGGTCACCGTCCACCTCCATCTCGATCTCCCGTCCCGCGACGGTCACCAGATACTTCATGACGCCCGGTCGAGCACGGCCACCGTCTCCACGTGCGCGGTCTGAGGAAACAGGTCGAAGGCTACGGCAGAGCTGAGCCGGAACCCATGGAGGCGGCTGAGGTCCCGGGCGAGGGTGGCGGGATCGCAGGAGATGTAGACCATCCTGGCGGGCGCCGCCGAGTCCAGCGCGGCCGTGACCCGCTCGTCCATCCCGGTGCGGGGCGGGTTGGTGATGACCAGGTCCGGGGCGCGGAGCCTGCCGACCACCCGTTCCGCCCGCCCCACGTGCCGCGCCGCCGCCGGGCCGCGCGCCTGGGCCTCCTCCACCGCGCGGGGATCCGACTCGACGCTCTCCACCGAGGCGCCGGCCCCGGCGAGCACAGCGGTCGTCTCGCCGATACCGGCGTAGAGGTCCCACACGTGCCGGCCCGCGACTTCGCCGAGGGCCGCGACCGCGTGCGCGCGGACGCGGTCACCCATGGCGGGGTGCACCTGCTCGAACACCGTGGCCGGGAACGGCGCGTCGCCCTCGGTCACCGCATGGGCTTCCCCACCCTCCGCCTGAAGCCACAGCGTGGCGGCGACGCCCCGGGCCCGGAGCTGTGCGTGCAGCGCAGCGGCTCCCGTCCCGTGCCCAGTGACGAGCACGACATGCCGTTCGCCGCGGCGGTCCAGCCGAAGCACGAGCTGCCGCAGCCCCCGCGGCAGCAGCTCGCGCAACGCGCGCAGCTCCGCCCAGAGCGACATCAGCTCGGGCCGGGTGATGTAGCAGCGCACCAGCTCGAAGACGCTGTCAGGCCGGTCGAGCGGATGCAGGCCGATCCGGCGGCCGCCCTCCTCCACGTGGAGAGTGATCTTGGTGCGGTACTCGAAGTCCTCAGAGGCGGGAACCAGCTCGGGGTCGCCCACGTCGAGCTTCGCGATGCGGCGGAGCGCATCGCCCACGAAGGAGCGACGGGCCTCGCGCTGAGCCGATGCATTGAGGTGCTGGAGCTGGCAGCCGCCACAGTGGTCCGCCACATAATGGGGACAGCGCGGCAGCACCCGTTCGGGCGAAGGCTCCAGCACCCGCGCGACGCGGGCCCGGGCGAACCGGCGGTGCTCGCGCAGCCGACTCAGCTCGACGAGGTCGCCCGGTGCGGTGCGAGGGACGAACACCGTCCGCCCGTCCTCGAGTCGCCCCACGCCGTCGCCCCCGGCGGCCAGCCGGAGTATCCGGACCGCACTCACCGCAGCCCCTCCAGCCTCGCCTGGCTCAGCCACTGCGACGCCGCGGGCCGTCCGTCCCCCGACACCACCGGCCGCCGGAGCGCGCGGGCCTCGTCCTCCGCCAGGGCGGCCGCGATCGCGAGCGCCACGGCCTGCTCCTCACTCAGCGACGGCGCGAGCAGATCGGTGCGGCGGTCGAGGAACTGAATGTCCATGTCCCCCGCGCGGAACTCGGCATCGGCCATGAGCCGGCGGTGGAATCCCTGGTTGGTCGCCACGCCCTCGATCACCAGCTCGTCGAGGGCCCGCGCCATCCGGTCGAGGGCCCCGTCGCGGTGCGGCGCCCACACGATGAGCTTGCCTAGCAGCGAGTCGTAGAACAGGGTGACCTCGTCGCCGGTCTCCACGCCGCCGTCCCAGCGCACGCCGGGACCGCTCGGTACCCTCAGCTGCTCGATGCGGCCGGTGGAGGGCAGGAAGCCGTTCGCCGGGTCCTCGCTGGTGATCCGGCACTCCACCGACCAGCCGCGCGGCTCGAGCCAGCGGTCCGGCACCCGCATCGGCTCGCCGGCGGCGATGCGGAGCTGCTCCCGCACCAGGTCCACGCCGTAGACCAGCTCGGTGACGGGGTGCTCGACCTGGATCCGGGTGTTCATCTCGAGGAAGTAGAACGACTGGTCCGGCGCCAGCAGGAACTCGCAGGTTCCCGCGCCGCGGTAGCCCACCGCCAGCGCCGCCGCGACCGCCGCCGAGCCCATCCACTCGCGGAGCTCGGGCGTGACGGCCGGCGACGGTGCCTCTTCGACCAGCTTCTGGTGTCGCCGCTGGATCGAGCACTCGCGCTCGCCCAGGTGCACGGTGCGCTCGTGGTCCGCCAGCACCTGGATCTCCACGTGGCGCGGCTGCCGGATCAGCTTCTCCAGGTACACGCTCGGGTCGCCGAAGGCCTTCCGCGCCTCCGACGCGGCGGTCTCCAGCGCCGGCGCCAGCTCCGTCGGCGAGCGCACGACCCGCATCCCCTTACCACCACCGCCGGCCGCCGCCTTCACCAGCACCGGGTAGCCGAGCTCCTTCGCGAGCGCCTGAGCCTTCCCAGGGTCGGTCACCGCCTCGAGCGCGCCGGGGACCACCGGGACGCCGGCGTCGCGCATGCGGCGCCGCGCCTCGGTCTTGTCGCCCATGGCGCGAATGGCGGGGGCGGGAGGGCCGACGAAGACCAGGTCCGCGCGCTCGACGGCCTCGGCGAAGTCGGCGCGCTCCGCGAGAAATCCGTAGCCCGGGTGCACGGCGTCCGCCCCGCTCTCGCGCGCGGCCGCGATCAGCCGTTCGATCCGCAGGTAGCTCTCCGCCGGCGGAGGCGGGCCGATCTCCACCACGTGATCGGCCGCGCGCACGTGGGGCGCGCCGCGATCGGCCGTGGAGCACACGGCGACCGCTTCCAGTCCTTCCTCGTGGCAGGCACGGATGACGCGGAGGGCGATCTCTCCGCGGTTGGCGACGAGCACCCGCTTCACGGCCGGCAGGCGGGCGGTGGCGTATCTCCGTAGAGGAGGAGGAGACTGCTGCAGAGGAAGAGGTTGTGGGCGGCGGCGCGATCGTACACTCCGCGCACGTCCATCACCCACGGCGACGAGCTCTGACGCGCCGCCTTGAGCAGCTCGGTGATGCTCATGGCGTCGGGACCGGCGCTGGGCGGACGGCTGACCCGGACCAGCCGGTACGGCGCCCAGCGCAGGGTGGGCACCGCCGCGCTGTCCGTCGTCGGGCTGACGCAGAGGGTGCGGCGGGGCGCCACCTCGCCCAGCGCGCGCTGCACCGGCAGCGCGGGATCCACCCCCATGGCGCGCGCCATGCGCTCCCGGTAGAGGGAGTCGGTGGCGTAGAGATCGGGTCGAATGGGGAGGACGTCGCGGGAGGGCCGTTCCATGCTGCCGTACCATACCGAGAGGGCCTCGAGCTCGCTGCCGGTGAGGAGCACGCCGCCGGCGGGACACGATGCCAGAAGATTCTCGCCCAGCTCGAGCACGTAGGGTGGAATGTGCGGCCCCCGGTCCCGCCCCGCGGTCTGCGCCTCCGCCCAGCCCACCGCCTCGATCGCGACCAGGCCCCGCTCCACCTCGACGATTCCGCGGAAGATGAGACCGGAATCCACCGAGAGCCGCATCGACTGCTCGAGCGCGGTGGCGGCGAAATCGAGATACAGGAGACCGTCGGGCTGGCCGCCGTGGCCGTGGGCGTGCCAGTCGCGGGCGTCGTAGAGATAGAAACGGCCGAGCTGGAGCCATGCCCGGCCGTCGTCCGGCGCCGTCGCGAGGTAGCGGCCAAGGAGGTCGATCGCCATGTGGCGCTCGCCCTCGCGCTCCAGGGCGGCGGCGCGGGGAGCCACGTTGGGATCGATGGCACCCTGGGCCGCGGCCACGGCCGTGGGCAGGAGCGCGAGGAGAGCCGCCGCGAGAGCGCGGCGCAGCCCGGGCATCGCTGCCGGAGCGACGAGGCTGGCCTGCCGGGGGCGCGAGTCCATAGCCGTCTCAAAATGGTATGCCCGCTCCCGGTTGGCTAGGGGGCGCCAGGCCCGGCCGGGAGCTATCAGCCTATCGGCTATCAGCTATCAGCTATCAGAGGTGACGGCCTCCGCCCTCGGTGAGCCACAGGCACCTCGGATCACCGATAGCTGATAGCTGATAGCCCTACAGGGGGATGTTCCCGTGCTTCCTGGGTGGGTTGCGGTCCCGCTTGGTGCGGAGGGTCCGGAGCGCATCGATCAGCCGGGCCCGGGTGTCCCGGGGATCGATCACGTCGTCGATATACCCCCGGGCCGCGGCGGCATAGGGGTGCGCGAACTTCGCGGTGTACTCGTCGATCAGCCGGGCCGTGGCGGCCGCGGGATCGTCGGCCTTCGCGATCTCTTCCTTGAAAAGGATCTCCACCGCTCCCTTGGGGCCCATCACCGCGATCTCCGCCGAGGGCCAGGCGAGGTTGAGGTCGCCCCGGATGTGCTTGGAGCTCATCACGTCGTAGGCGCCGCCGTAGGCCTTGCGGGTGATCACGGTGAGCTTGGGGACGGTCGCCTCGCAGTAGGCGTAGAGCAGCTTGGCGCCGTGCTTGATGATCCCGCCGTGCTCCTGAGCGACCCCGGGCAGGAAGCCGGGCACGTCCACGAAGGTCACCACCGGCAGATTGAAGCAGTCGCAGAAGCGGATGAAGCGCGCCGCCTTGAGCGACGCGTTGATGTCGAGCACGCCGGCGAGCACCGCCGGCTGATTGGCGACGATGCCCACCGGCCGGCCGCCCAGCCGCGCGAAGCCGGTGAGGATGTTGTCGGCGTAGCCGCGGTGGACCTCGAGGAACTCCCCGTCGTCCACCACCCGACCCACCACCTCGTGCATGTCGTAAGGCTTGTTGGCGCTGTCGGGAATCAGGTCGAGGAGCGCCTCGTCCCGCCGGTCACTGGGGTCGTCGGTGGGGCGTTCGGGCGGCTCGTCGAGATTGTTGAGCGGCAGGAAGCCGAGCAGCCGACGGATCGCCTGGAGGCACTCGGCCTCGGAGTCGTGGGTGAAATGGGCCACCCCGCTGGTGCCGCCGTGGACATCCGCGCCGCCGAGCGCGTCGAAGGTGACCTCCTCGTGCGTCACCGTCTTCACCACGTTGGGCCCGGTGACGAACATGTAGCTCACCCCGCGGACCATGAAGATGAAGTCGGTGATGGCGGGGCTGTACGCCGCGCCGCCGGCGCAGGGACCGAGGATGGCGCTGATCTGCGGCACCACGCCGGAGGCCAACGTGTTGCGCAGGAAGATGTCGGCGTAGCCGCCGAGCGAGACGACGCCCTCCTGGATCCGCGCGCCCCCCGAGTCGTTGAGCCCGATCACGGGCGCCCCGTTCCGCACCGCCAGGTCCATCACCTTGCAGATCTTCTCCGCGTGCGCCTCGCTGAGCGACCCGCCGAACACGGTGAAGTCCTGGGAAAAGACGTACACCAGCCGCCCGTCGATCCGGCCGTAGCCGGTGACGACGCCGTCGCCGGGGACCACGTGCTTTTCGAGGCCGAAGTCGGTGGAGCGGTGGGTGACGAACCGGTCGAGCTCGACGAAGCTGCCCTCGTCGAGGAGGAGATCGAGCCGCTCGCGCGCGGTCAGCTTGCCCTTCTTGTGCTGCTGGGCGATGCGGGCGGGGCCACCGCCCTGTTCGGCGAGCGACTGGCGATGGTGGAGTTGTTCGAGGAGCTGCCTGGGATCGGGCATGGGTGACAAGATAGCGGGCGCCGGGTCGGCGGGGCAGCCGGTGACGCGGATCACACCGAATCGTCAGTCGGACCCGTATCGGCATGGCGTTCAAGGGCATCGGGCTCCGGCGTGACTTCGGCCACGCACCCGGTGCGATCCCTGCACCCGCTGGCTCCGCGCGGACCGGGCTATATAGGCCGCGGTTGGTTTACGAGGAACGCCAGGAGGCAATCATGATTCGGAGCATCGGCGTAGCGCTGGCCATCGTCGGCGGCACGGCACTGACGATTCCCCGCGGCACCGACATTCCGGTTACGCTGGACGAGAACGTACCGATCGAGCAGGACAAGATCGGCGATACCTTCGAGGCCCACGTGACTCGCGACGTGGTGGTGAACGGCGAGGTCGTCATCCCGAAGGGCTCCCCGGCAGAAGTCAGGCTGGTGAAGAGTCCCGAGAAGGCGGACGCCGCGACGCTGCGCCTTATCGGCATCAATGTGGATGGTGACATGCGCTCGGTGAGCACCGACGTGGCGAAGGCCGACACCGACAAGAGCGGTCTGAACACCGCTGAGAAGACGGCCGTGGGCGCCGCGGCG
>JBKPGZ010000218.1:0-6466 GCA_046729675.1 Gemmatimonadota bacterium
CCCGCCTCCAGCCGCTCCATCACCCTGAGATACGCCTCCAGCTTCAGCTTCTGGCTCGCCCGATTGGCCACCAGAACCGCCCCGCACTCGAGAATCGTCTCCCGCTCCACCAGCCCGTTCGCGCGCAGCGTGCTGCCGGTATCCACCAGGTCCACGATCCAGTGCGAGAGCCGCAGCAGCGGAGCGACTTCGACCGAGCCGTTCACCTGAATGATGTCCACCGGCCGGCCCGCGGCCGCGAAGTGGGCCTGGGCCAGCCTCGGGTACTTGGTGGCGACCCGGGGGGTGATTCCGCCCTCGAGCTGCGGGTAGCTCGCTTGCGACGGCGAAGCGACCACCAGTCGGCAGTAGCCGAACCCCAGCTCCAGCGGCTCGAGCACGTCGGCCCCGGTCTCGCGCAGCACGTCGGTGCCGGTGATGCCGAGGTCGGCCGCGCCGGACTCCACGTAGACCGGCACGTCGGCGGGCTTCACCACCAGGAACTCGATTCCCGGATCGCTCGAGGGGATCAGCAGCCGCCGTCCCGCATTGCCGGCGGGCTCGATGCCCGCGGCCCGGAAGCGCTCGACCGACGGCTCGAACAGCCGCCCCTTGGCGAGCGCCACACGGAGCCGGCTCACAGCGGTACCTCGGCGATGGCGTCGAGATCGATGGAGACGCCCACCGCGGGCATCGGCCGCCCGAAGCGACCCATCAACTCGTCGTAACGGCCCCCGGCGCCAGCCGCGCGCCCCGCGCCCGACACGAACACCTCGAAGTGCACGCCGGTGTAGTAGTCGAGTCCCCGCACCTCGCCGAGGTCGTACACCACGTGGCTCCGCTCGCCGGGGCCGAGTGCGTCGTCGAGGGCCAGCAGGTGCCGCAGCCCTCCCACCGCCGGCGCCGGCGTGACGCCGAGCGCCGCTTCGAGGGCCTCCCGCCGGCCGATCACGAAGGGCAGGTGGAGCAGCGTCGCTGCGTCGTCGGCCCGCCCCGCGAGCGCGCGGGTGAGCCCGCCCCGGTCCTTCCGATCGATCCACCGGCGCACCTGGGCCCGCAACGGCTCCTCCAGGGCGGCCAGCCCGGGCGCGAGCACGCCGACGTGCCCGAGATTCACCTGAAAGTCTCCCAGCCCCGCGGCGCGGATCAGCTCGATGGTCAGGCGGACGATCTCCACATCCGCCGCGAGCGAGCCGTCGCCCAGGAGCTCCGCGCCCACCTGGAGCGTCTCACGCGGACGCCCCCCGCGCTCGGGCTCCTGCCGGTACACCCGCCCCGAATAGCTGAGCCGCAGCGGCAGGCCGGCGCCCGCGAACGTCGTCGCGGCGATGCGGGCGACGCTGGAAGTGAAATCGTAGCGGAGCGCGAGGACCCGCCCATCGCGGTCGGGGAAGCGCAGCAGTCGCTCGGCCACGCCGGTACCCCCGGCCCGGAGGAAGGTGTCCTCGTACTCGAAGGTGGGCGGGAGCAGCTCCTCGTAGCCGGCGCGCTCCAGCACAGACACCGCCCCTCGCTGGAGCGCGCGGCGCCGCCTGGCGGCATCCCCCGTGAGATCGAGCGCTCCCGGGGGCGTGGCTGCCGGAACGTTGAGCATCTAGGTCTCCGTCCGTGCGAGGGCCGCGTGGACCCGCTCGGCCAGCTGGTGGGCGGTGAACGGCTTCTCGAGGAGCGCGCCGCCCGCGGGCAGCAATCCGTGCTGCCGGATCGCCTCCTCCGAGTACCCCGTGATATACAGCACCTTCAGGTCCGGTGTGCTGGGGAGCAGCCGCTCCACCAGCGCGGGACCGCTGAGGCCGGGCATGATGATGTCGGTGAGGACCAGATCGAGCGGACCGCCGAACCGGTCCACCAGCCGCAAGGCCTCCCCGCCGTCGCTCGCCTCCAGCACCCGGTATCCGCGAGCTCGGAGCACCCGGCTGGCGAGGCGGCGGACCGTCACTTCGTCCTCCACCACCAGCACGGTGCCGGCCGCTCTAGGCTGATCGCTCCACGGGGGCAGCTCCTCGAGGCCCTCGCCCGGTCCTTCCACCCTCGGGAGATAGACGGTGAACGTGCTCCCATGGTGCAGCCGGCTGTTCACCCTGATGTGGCCGCCGCTCTGCCGCACGATGCCGTATACCGTGGCGAGGCCCAGCCCGGTGCCGCGGCCCAGCTCCTTGGTAGTGAAGAAGGGCTCGAAGAGGCGCGCGAGAGTGCGCTCGTCCATCCCCACCCCGTCGTCGCGCACGCTCACCTCGACCAGGGGCCCCAGCAGGGGCATGGACTCGGGACTCTGTGCCGGAACGTCGTCCGCGTTCACATTGGCGGTACGAATGGCGAGCGTGCCGCCCGAGGGCATCGCGTCGCGGGCGTTGACCGCCAGGTTGGTGATGACCTGCTCCAGCTGGCCCGGATCCGCCAGCACCTTTCCCAGGTCGGGCTGCAGCTCGAGCCGCAGCTCCACGTGCTCGCCGATGACCCGACGCAGCATCGTGCTCAGGTCGGTCACCACGGCGTTCAGGTCCACGACTCGCGGTTGGAGCACCTGCTTCCGGCTGAACGCGAGCAGCTGGCGCACCAGCGTCGCCGCCCGGTGCGCGGCCCGATTGATCTCCAGCACGTCGAGTCGCCGCGGGTCCTCCGCCTCGATCTCCCGCAGCAGCAGCTCGGCGTTGCCGATGATGGCGGTGAGCAGGTTGTTGAAGTCGTGGGCCACGCCGCCAGCGAGCTGGCCCACGGCCTCCATCTTCTGCGCCTGCCGGAGCTGCTCTTCCAGGGTCTTCCGCTCGGTGACGTCGCGGAGGTAGACCAGGAAGTAGAGGGGAGTTCCGGCCGCGTTCTGCACCGGCGACGCGTTGGCCGAGACCCACATCGTGCCGCCGTCGCGCCGGAGCAGCCGCACGGTATGGTCGGACGAGCGGACCTCGCCGCTCACCAGCTTTCTCAGCTCGTGCTCGATCGCCGCGAGATCCTCCGGGTGGGTCACGTCGAGGACGGTGCGGCTCCGGAGCTCCGTCTCGCTGTAGCCCAGCAGCTGGCCGAGTTTGGGGGGCACCTTGAGCCAGCGGCCGTCCAGCGCGACGTGCGCCGTCATCACCAGCGCGACGCTCTCCGCCCGCTGGAGCTGCTCCCGGCTCTCGCGGAGCGCGCCTTCGATACGGAGTCGCTCGAGCGCGCCGCCGCAGTGATCCGCCAGCGTCTGCAGCACGGCGAGGTCGCCGGCGTCGTAGGCGCGAGGGGTGTAGCTCTGGATCGAGAGGATGCCGGCGACCCGCTGCCCGTGCCGCACCGGGACGAACATGAGCGACGCCGACGGGCGGCTGACCTCGCCGAAGGGCGTGAGACCTTCGCCGCCCTCGGCGGGCTCCCCGCGCAGGATCAGCTGGGCGCCCTCGGCCACGACCTTGCGGGTCATCGCGCCCGCCGGGCCCGAGGGATAAGCGTGCGGCACATCCACCGGCTCGCCGTCGCCCACGCGGTCCATGCTCACCACCGCTCGCACCGTGCCGGTGTCGGCGGAGTAGAGGTCGAGACTGTACGCGTCCCAGCCGAGCACGTCCTGAGCGGCGGCCGCGATGATCCGCGCCGCCTCCTGCGGCGTACTGACGCCGGCCAGGCGGTAGCCGAGGTCGAGCAGGGCAGTGCTCAGCTCCGCCCGGGGCTGCTCCCGGGGACTCACCGGCGCGCTTTTCAGGAGGCGCGACTCTCCCGGCCGGCGACCGGGGCCTCGGCCCCCGGCTTCGCGTCCGGCTCGGCCTGATGCAGGCGGAGTGACTTCACCCGCCGGCCCTCCATCTCGACCACCTCGAGGGTGTGCGCGCCGGCCTTCACCCGGTCGCCCGCGCGGGGCAGCCGGCCGAGCTGGCCGAAGACGTACCCGCCGATGGTGGTGTAGTCCGTGTCGTCGAGGCTTTCGCTGTATTCGGAGTTGAAGTCGGAGATGGGCATTGCTCCGTCGATCACCGGGGCACCGCCGACGCGGGCCCGGGCCTCCTGGGGATCGTACTCGTCGTAGATCGGACCGACGATCTCCTCGAGCAGGTCCTCCATCGTCACCAGTCCAGCAGTCCCGCCGTATTCGTCCAGCACCACGGCGAGGTGGGTCTTGAGCCGCTTCATGTCGGCCAGGACGTCTTCAACCTCCCGAGTGCCGGGCACGAAGAGTGGCGGCCGCATGATATCTCGAACCCGGCCGCCCGGCCGCGACCGCAGCGCGGCCAGGATGTCCTTGGCGTGCACCACGCCCACGATCTCGTCGAGGGAGTCGGTGAAGACCGGGTAGCGCGAGCGCCCGGCTTCGGCGACCACGTCCGCAGCTCCCTCCACGGGAAGGTCGGCCTCCAGCGCCACCATCTGGGTGCGCGGCGTCATCACCTCCTGCGCCGTCTTCTCGCTGAACTCGAACACGCCCTCGAGCAGCCGCGCATCTTGCTGGAGGAGGCTGCCGCCCTCGGTGCTCTGCTCCACCAGCATCCGAAGCTCCTCCGGCGAGTGGAGCCGCTCGGTCTCGCCCGGCGGGTTTATACGCATTAATCGGAGCAACCGGTTCGCCGTGCCGTTGAGCAGCGCGATGGGGAGCGCCATCACCCAGGCGAACCCCATCAGCGGCGCCGCCACCCAGCTGCTGATCTCCTCGGGGTAGAGCAGCGCCAGCGCCTTCGGCACCAGCTCGCCCAGGATGATGTGGAGGACAGTGATGATGATGAAGGCGATGGCCGAGGCCACCGCGTGGGTGGCGATGGCCGCGGCCGGGTCCGGCAGCCAGGCGAACCCGCCCTCGACCAGGTGGGCGAGCGCAGGCTCGCCGATCCAGCCCAGCCCGAGGGACGCGAGCGTGATGCCGAGCTGGGTGGCCGAGATGTAGCGGTCGAGCGATTGTACGGCACGGCGGGCCAACCTAGCTTTGCCGTCCCCGGCCTTGGCCAACTCGTCGAGGCGGGTCTTGCGCGCCCCGACCAGGGCGAACTCCGCCGACACGAAGAAGGCATTGGCCAGCACGAGCACCACCACCGCGCCCAGGCCCAGGAGAATCGAGGGTGACTCTGCCGGTTCCATACGTTTCAACTGTAATGCCGATGCGGTCTTACCGCGAGTGAGCGGGTTGATCCGCCGGCTGGCCGTCCCGCCCTTCTCCGCGCTCGATCCGCTGCTTCCTCCAAGGGCAGGGAGCGATCCCGCCACCCGGGAGACCGTCGCCCGGATCCTGGACGACGTGCTCCGGCGCGGCGACGAGGCGGTGCGGGAGTACACCCGGCGCTTCGATGGGGTGGACCTCGCGCCGGGCGAATGGGCTTTGGACCCCGGCCAGTGGCAGGGGGCCCTCGACCGGGTGGATCCAGCGCTCCGCGCCGCTCTGGGTCAGGCCGTGGATCGGGTTCGGGAGTATCACAGACACCAGCGGGAGGAAGGATTCCGGCTGGAGGCCCCGGACGGGAGCTTGGTCGGGATGAAGGTGACTCCGCTCGACCGGGTGGGACTCTACGTACCGGGCGGCAAGGCCTCCTACCCCTCGTCGGTAGTGATGAACGCGGTGCCGGCGCTGGTCGCCGGGGTGCAGGAGATCGTCGCGGTGGTGCCGCCCGCCGGGGTGACCGATGTCGTGCTGGCCGCGTGCGCCCTCTCGGGCGTCACCCGGATCTTCCGGATCGGCGGGGCTCAGGCGGTGGCCGCGCTGGCCTTCGGCACGGCGACGATACCCCGGGTGGACAAGATCGTCGGGCCCGGCAACCGCTGGGTGGCGGAGGCGAAGCGCCAGGTGGTGGGCCAGGTCGGCATCGACATGATCGCGGGACCGACCGAGGTCCTCATCATCGCCGACGGCAGCGCCTCACCCGTCCGGATCGCGGCCGACATGATCGCGCAGGCGGAGCACGACGAGGACGCCACCAGCTGGTGCGTCACCACCGACCCGGGTCTCGCCGAGGCGCTCCCGGCCGCGCTGGAGGCCGCGCTCGCCGCCGCGCCCCGGGCCGCGATCGCACGGGCGGCGCTGGAGCGCAATGGCGCGGTCATCGTGGTGACGGACATGCGCGACGCGATCGAGGTGGCCAATCGACGCGCACCCGAGCACCTGGAGATCCTGGCCGAAGGAGCGGAGCGGATCGCGAGTGGCGTCCGCCACGCCGGCGCGATCTTCCTGGGCGACCAGACACCCGAGCCGGTGGGCG
The DNA here is from genome assembly GCA_046729675.1 of Gemmatimonadota bacterium. Lineage (GTDB taxonomy): Bacteria > Gemmatimonadota > Gemmatimonadetes > Gemmatimonadales > GWC2-71-9 > CAVVWJ01. The sequence goes on from JBKPGZ010000218.1 coordinate 6,126, forward strand.
ACTACCTCGCCGGTCCCAGTCACGTGCTGCCCACTGGAGGAACCGCGAGGCACGCCTCCCCATTGGGCGTCTACGACTTCGTGAAGCGGACCAGCGTGATCCGCTACACGGCCGCGCGGCTGGCGGCGGACGCGGACGCCATCGTGGCGCTGGCGGAGGCGGAGGGACTCTACGGCCATGCGGAGGCGGTGCGGGTGCGCGTCCGCTGAGGCCTCGGTGATCAGGCCAGTGGAGGTGGGGGAGTGCGGCTCGGGCGCTACGGACGCTCCGGGTCGGAGCCCGGCAAACTGCGCCGGTCTCCTCGCCTGCGCGTCCTAACGCGCCCTTCGCCGGCTCTCCCC
>JBKPGZ010000219.1:0-4197 GCA_046729675.1 Gemmatimonadota bacterium
CCCGAGCATCGCGGCAAGATGGTCTCGCTCGCTACGCCCGTCGACCGGACGCTCTACTTCGATTTTCTGCCGATACGGCTGCCGCGCGTTCGCGACATGAGCGTGCGTCTTCAGCTCTTCACCGTGCCCGGCCAGGTCTACTACAACGCTTCCCGCAAGCTCATCCTCAAGGGGGTGGACGGGGTGGTGTTCGTGGCGGACAGCCAGATCGAGCGGATGGACGCCAACATCGAGGCCATGCAGAACCTCTACGAGAACATGGCCCAGCATGGCTACGACCTCACCAGGATCCCGTTCGCCGTGCAGTACAACAAGCGCGACCTGCCCAACGCCGCGCCCATCGCGGAGCTGCAGGCGGCGGTGAACCCGGGATGGGCGGTCGAGGACCCGGCCAAACAGCGTGCCGTGGCGGATCCGTACCACGAGAACGAGTACCTGGTCTGGCAGCAGGACGGTCACTGGGTGGAGCGGGCGCCCTACTTCGAGGCGGTGGCCGTGACCGGTGAGGGCGTCTTCGACACCCTCAAGGCGATCAGCAAGAGCGTCGTCAAGACGCTGGGGTAGGCCGACCCGATGTGGACCCTGCCGAACGTCATCACGCTGGTCCGGATCTGCTTCACTCCGGTCATCGCCCTCCTGCCGTTCATCGAGGGCTACTGGCCCAAGCTGATCTGCTTTTTCATCTTCCTCGCCGCCGCCATCAGCGATATCTACGACGGACATCTCGCCCGCCGGCGGAACGAGGTCACCGACCTCGGCAAGCTGCTCGATCCCCTGGCCGACAAGCTGCTCCTCTTCGCTACGCTCATCCCGATCTACTTCATCTCCCGCTGGCGCCACGATCTCTACGACATCCCGATCTGGGGCAGCATCCCACTGTGGGTCTGCCTCCTGCTGATCGGCCGCGAGCTGGCGATGACCTGGTTCCGCCACTGGGCCAATCACCGCGGGGTGGTGATCCCGGCCGCCGGAGCGGGGAAGCTCAAGACCACGATCCAGAACGTCTTCATCGGAGCGGTGATCCTCTGGTTCGCCTTCCGGGACGCGCGGAAGCCGATGGGCTGGGAGCATAACGCCTGGGCCGACTACTGGAACGAGTTCCACGGCGGGTTCGTCGCGGTGACCCTCGCGGTGGCCACGCTGCTCACCGTCTACTCCTTCGTCCTCTACCTCTACCGGAACCGCGCCCTCTTTTCGGACCGCGTGCGGTGAGCGTGGACCGGATCGAGCTCGTCGCCATCGGCAACGAGCTCCTGCTGGGCTATACCCTGGACACCAACGGCGCCGACATCGCGCGCACCCTCTCGGCACTCGGCGTGGAGGTCGTGCGCCGGAGCGCGGTGCCCGACCGACCCGAAGAGATCGCGGCCGCGGTCACCGAGGCCTTGCGGCGGACCGGGGTGGTGATCACCACCGGCGGTCTCGGGCCCACTCGCGACGACGTGAGCAAGAAGGCCGTGGCCGCCCTCTATGGGATGCCGCTCGAGTTCGACGAGACGGTGTGGACCGACATCGTCGCTCGGTTCGCCCGCGCGCAGCGCACCCCCGTCGACAGCAACCGGGGACAGGCTGAAGTGCCGCGGGGTGCCACCGTGCTCCGGAACCGGTGGGGGACCGCGCCCGGCTTGTGGCTGGAAGGGCCGTCGGGACTCACGATCATGCTCCCGGGCGTGCCGAACGAGATGCGCAAGCTGCTGGAACATGAGGTCGGCCCTCGCCTGGCGGCCCGCGCCGGCAGCACGGTGGTCCGCTCGCTCGTCGTGCGCACGACCGCGATTCCCGAATCCACGTTGGCGGAACGGTTGGGCGACGTCGAGCGTGAGATCGCCCCGCTCACCCTCGCCTATCTTCCAGGCACCTACGGGGTGGATCTCCGGCTCACCGCCTGGCGCATGGAGTCCGCAGAGGCGGACCGCCGGCTGCGCCAAGGGGCCGACCTGGTGACCAGTCTCGCCGGTGAGCATGTCTATGGCGAAGGCGACGTGGACCTCGCCGCCGTCGTCCTCGAGCGGGCCCGCCGGGCGGGCGTCTCGGTCGGCACGGCCGAATCGTGCACCGGAGGGCTCGTCGGAGGTCGCCTGACAGACATCCCGGGCAGTTCGGATGTATTCATCGGAGCCGTGGTGTGCTACGCCGACCGGCTCAAGACCAACCTCCTGGACGTCGCTCCGGCCCTGATCCAGGCACACGGGGCGGTGAGCGAGGAGGTGGCGCGGGCCATGGCCGAGGGAGCGCTGCGCCGTCTGGGCGTGGACCTCGCCGTGTCGGTCACCGGCATCGCGGGACCGGGCGGAGGCACCCCCGAGAAGCCGGTGGGCACGGTGTGGTTCGCGGTCGGCTCGCCGGCGAGGGTCGAGGCACGCCGCGTCGTCTTCCTGGGCTCGAGGCGGGAGATCCGGGAGCGCGCGGCGCAGACGGCACTGTACCTTCTCGACCGGCGGCTTCTCACCGACTGACCCGCCAGGGGTTGGGGACCGATTATTTTTGAGACATCACCTCTCCTGTGAGAGTGCAAGTGACTGATAAGCGGCGATTTAGTTCAGACCTCGACACCGATCGCGACGCCGAGCCCCCCGCCCGGCCGAGGGGCGACGGCGCGGACCTCGCCTCGACCGACATGTCGGCCGAGCCGGGCTCGCGGGACGACGGCACCCAGGCGGCGTTCAGCCAGGGCTCGGCCGTGCCGGTGGAGCCCGAGGTGGAGGCGATCCGGCGGCTGGAGTCTCAACTGGAGGAGTCTCGCGACCGGCAGCTCCGCCTCGCGGCCGAGTTCGACAACTATCGCAAGCGGGTGTCGCGCGAGCGGGTGGAGCAGAGCGACCGGGCCCAGGCCTCGCTGGTCACCCGGCTGCTCGACGTGCTGGATGACATGGACCGCCTGAGCGCCGAGGGCAGCGCGGCTTCGGCCGAGTCGCTGCGGCAAGCCGTGGCGCTGGTGGACCGGAAGCTGTGGAAGGAGCTGGAGGCCGCCGGGGTCGAGCGCATCGATCCGGTCGGTCAGCCGTTCGATCCCAGCCTCCACGAAGCGGTCTCCACCGTTCCGCCGCCCAAGCCGGAGCTCGACCACACGGTGAGTGCGACCTTCCAGACGGGGTACCGGTTCAAGGGCAATCTGGTGCGCCCCGCGAGGGTCCAGGTCTACTCCGCGCAGGGCCAGGCCTGACCTGTGGCATCGAAGGACTTTTATCAGGTCCTCGGCGTGCCGGAGTCGGCCGGTCAGGACGACATCAAGAAGGCGTACCGGCGTCTCGCCAAGCAGTACCATCCTGACGCCAACCCCCACAACGCGGCGGCTGCCGAGCGCTTCAAGGAGATCTCGGAAGCGCATAGCGTGCTGTCGGACGCCGAAAAGCGGAAGCAGTACGACCAGATGCGGCGGCTGGGCGCGTTCGATGGCGGACCGCGACGCTCGAGCGCCGGCGGGCGCCGGGCCGGCGCCCCGGGCGACGTCGGCAGCGAAGGGTTCGACTTCGGCGACTTCGGCGGACTGGGGGACATCTTCTCGTCCATCTTCGGCCGGGGCGGCCGCCAGGCGGAGCCCCAAGTCGAGACCGTCGAGGCGGTGGTCGAGGTGCCCTTCCGGGTGGCAGCACTCGGCGGGAAGCTCACCGTCACCATTCCGGTGACCGACGCCTGTCCCACCTGCGGCGGCAGCGGCGGCGCGCCGGGCGCGACCTGGTCCACCTGTCCCGAGTGCAACGGGCGGGGGACGATCTCCTTCGGCCAGGGCGGGTTCGCGGTGAACCGTCCCTGTCCCCAGTGCCGTGGGCGAGGCAAGATCCCCTCACAGCCGTGTCCCACCTGCCGTGGCGCGGGCGAGGTGCGGACCGAAAAGCGGATCTCGATCACCGTGCCGCCGGCGACCGAGAGCGGCCAGCGCATCCGGCTCCGAGGCCAGGGCGAGCGCGCGGCCGGAGGTGGCGCTCCCGGGGACATCATCATCACGTTCCAGGTCCAGCCCGATCGCTTCTTCCGCCGCGACGGCCTCGACATCGTCTGCGAGGTACCGCTCAACCTCGCGCAGGCGACACTCGGCACCCGGATCCGCGTCCGCACGCTGGACGGCAAGAAGGTGATGCTGCGGATCCCACCCGGCACCCAGCCGGGCCGGAAGTTCCGGATCAAGGGGCAGGGCCTGGAGAAGAACGGCCGCCGCGGGGATCAGCTGGTCGGGGTCCAGCTCACGGTTCCCGACGA
>JBKPGZ010000220.1:0-5148 GCA_046729675.1 Gemmatimonadota bacterium
GGGGATGTGGGGCGTTGGGACGGCACCGAAGCCGACGACCCATCCACAGCGGGGGTTGGTGAAGCGGTAGCTCCCCCCGAGTGGTGGGACGCGTAGGCCGTTGGCCCTGGTGTTGGCGCGGAGCTCGTCGTCGGTGATCCGATCGTCGAGCAGCACGGTGATGTGGAGCCCGGCGTCGGAGGGGAGGGCTCGGCCTCGGCGGGCGAGCTTGCCGGTGAGCGCAGTCCACATCAGGTGCCGTCGTTCCCGGTAGACCTGCCGGGCTCGGCGGAGGTGCCGTTGCAGGTGGCCTTCGTCGATGAAGATGGCCATCGCGGCCTGGGTGGGGGCGGGAGGACACCAGTCGATGGCCTGGCGGAGAGCGCGGATCGCGGGGGCGATCGTGCGGGGTACGGCGGCGAAGCCGATGCGCAGGGAGGGCGCGAGGGTCTTCGAGAAGGTGCCGATGTAGACGACCCGGCCGTGCTCGTCCAGGCGCTGGAGCGGCTCGAGGGGCCGGGCGCTGTGGCGGAACTCGGTGTCGTAGTCGTCTTCGATGATCGCGGCGTCGTGGGTGTTGGCCCAGCGCAACAGCTCGAGGCGGCGTGGCCGGGACAGCGTCATGCCCAGGGGGTACTGATGCGACGGGGTGACGTAGACCAGTCGTGCCGACGGCGGGATGGCATCGACGACGAGGCCCTGGTCGTCGACCGGCACGCCGGTGACGTTGGCACCGTTGACGCGCAGCAGCTCGCTGACGGGCGGGTAGCCGGGTTCCTCGACGGCGACGGTGGCTCCCGGCTCGAGGAGGACGCGGGCGACCAGGTCGATGGCGTGCTGGGCTCCCGAGGTCACGATGATGTCGGTGGGATCGACGGTGATGCCGCGGGAGTGCAGCACCCACCGGGCCAGGGCGGTGCGCAGCTCGATCGTGCCTGCCGGGTCGCCGTAGGCGGGCGGCGCGTCGCGCAGTGCTCGCATCATGCAGCGCCGCCAGGTGTTGGTGGGGAACAGAGTGGGGTCGACGCGGCCTGGTCGTAGGTCGAAGCGAGCGTCGACAGTGGGATCGGGGGCGTACATCTCGATGTGGGCCGCCCCGGGCGTCGGGGCGAGGGCGCTGGCGGCGGCGGGGACCGCAGCGCGGGTGGAGGGTGCGCACACGACGCTGCCGCCGCCGGCGCGGCCTTCGATCAGGCCCTCTGCGCTGAGTCGGGTGTAGGCGTCGGTCACCGTGAACCGCGACACCGCGAGCTCGCGGGCCAGCGTCCGGCTGGGGGTCAGACGATCCCCGGTGACCAAGCGCCCGTCGGTGATCGCGTCCCCCAGCTGCGCGTAGATCTGGCTGGCGATGCTCCGGCTGTCGGTGGGGTCGATGAACAGCTCCACATGCACTGCTTACCGGACACTTGGTCTGGTCGGTAGTGCCGATCTTGGATCTGGCGGCCTATCCAAACTCTTCTTATCGTCGCCCGAGCGTCTCGGCCCGACGAAGCCGGCGCCGACGCCCCCGGATCACGACTTGGCCCGCCCCGGCGGGGGCGACATCGAGATCTGGCGGTCCACGACGACCGCTGACGACCGACATCACGACACGGAGGCAGACATGACATCCACCAGACCCCTGATCTCGGCGATGCAGGTGACCCTGGACGGCTACGTCCTCGGCCCCGAAGAGGAGTCCGATTGGGTCGATTCCTGGTCCGACGCCCTCGGACTGCTCCCATCTGTCGACACCTTCGTCCTGGGCGGCGGGATGTTCCCGCAATACGGGCAGTTCTGGACCACCGTCCTCGACGACCCCAACGCTGCCACAGAGATGCTCGGCCGGGAGCCGTACCCCCGCGAGATCAGCTACGCCAAGCTGGCCGCTGAGACGCCGCATCTGGTGGTCTCCTCGACGCTCACCCAATCCGATACCAGTTGGCCGACAACGAGGATCGTGGGCATCGACGAGGTCAGCGCGCTGAAGGAGCAGCCGGGCGAGGCCGTCTACGTGGTGGGAGGCCCGAAATTGATGACCAGCCTTCTGCGGACGGGCGTGCTCGACGAGCTGCGCCTGATCGTGCACCCCGTCGCCGTGGGAAGCGGAACGGCCCTCTTCGGTGGCATCACCGAGCGCCAGGAGCTCGAGCTCGTGGCCACCGAGCCCCTGGCAGCGGGCCGCGTGGTCCTCACCTACCGACCCGGAACCGTCAGCGCGAGCGACGGGTAGCCGGATCATGGCGGGCTCGACCACGGATGAGGCGAACGCCTTCAACAAGAGGATCATCGAAGAGTTCCGCGCGAACGAGGGCCGTGTCAGCGGGTTCTCGGCAAGGACCCCGATCATCCTCATCCACCACATCGGCGCCGAGTCGGGGATCGAGCGCCTCACACCACTCGGCTGCTTCCCGCTCGGCGACGATCGCTACTTGATCGTCGCCTCCAGCGGAGGAGCACCGACCAACCCGGACTGGTACCACAACCTCAAGGCCCATCCCCGAATCGACGTCGAGGTGGGCACCCGGACCTTCACGGTGCTGGCGGAGGAGCTCGACGACCGCGCCCGCACCGAGCTGTGGCCGAAGCTGATCGCCGACGCTCCCGACCTCGCCAAGCACGCGACCAAGACCGCCCGACAGTTCCCGGTGTTCCTGCTGACGCGCCAGGACTGAGCGCGACTCCCATCTCACCTCGTCGTACCCCCGATCTACCGGGCCTCGCTCCTGAACGGGCGTCGTCACGCTCGTCGGTGCGGTGGCACGCGTAGGTGCAGTACGACCGCGCGGGCGACGCGCTCGGGATCGCTGCCGAGTCGCCGCGGGAGATTGCCGTTGAGCCACAGGGTGACGAACCCGTGCACGATGGACCATGCGGCGACGCCCGCGGCGAGTTGCTCGCCAGTCGCGTTGCGGCTGCCGTAGAGGAGGGCGGCAGTCTTCTGTTTGGCTGCCTGTACGTCCGGGTCGGCGGGGTCGTAGAGGGCGGGCTGGTACATCACCTCGAAATGCGCCGGGTGGGCGAGCGCAAAGCGTACGTACGCGACCCCCATCTCGAGGAAGCCCTGCTGCTGCTGGCTGGCAGCGCGCAGGGCCTCGGCGAGGAGCCGGTAGCCATCGGCCGCAACCGCGGCGAGCAACCCCGCCTTGTCGCCGAAGTGGTAGGTGGCGGCGGTGTGGGTCACGCCCGCACGCCGCGCCACCTCCCGCATGCTCATCGCCGCCGCGCCCGTTTCTTCGATCGTTTCGACAGCCGCGGCCAGCAGCGCGGGGCGGAGATCGCCGTGGTGGTACGGGCGTCGTTTGGGTGACATCGGTCGCTTCCCCTTGCAATCTTGCCACTGGTAAGTACAATCAATCTTACCATTGGAAAGATCGTCGAGGGTGAAAGGGGACGGCAATGGCGACTGGGCTGCTCGAGGGCTGGGACATCCATGCCGCCAAGGACGCGCCGTGGGTCCCGTGGGGCGAAGGCGGCAACGCCCGGGCGAAGATCCTCGGCACCGGCGACGGCTACGTGCTCACCGTCGTCGAGGCCGACGAGGGCTACACGGGCACACCCCATGAGCACACCCACACCGAGTTCCTGTACGTGATCACCGGCCGGCTCCGCAACCAGGGGCAGTCCATGCGGGCCGGCGACGCCTACGTCGCCTCGATCGGCTCGACCCACAGCGACTTCGTGGCCGAGACGGCGTCGACCTACCTCAGCATCTTCAAGGTCTGACACATGCACCCCACCGACATTCGACCGCCAGAAGAAGTGAGAGCCGTGCCGTACGTCCCCGACAACCAGGTCGTCTCCGTCGTGCGCCGCGGCCACCACCGTGAGGCCGCCGACGCGATCCTTGCCGGTCACGCCGAGTATCCCTCGTTCCGGCACCTGTTTCCCGACCCGTCGCGACGAGCCAAAGCGCTGCGGGCGTTCTTCGAGGTGACGGTGCAGGACGCCATCGGATACGGGTCGGTGCTCGCCGTTGGCGCCGGCAGCCGAATTGACGCCACCGCGGTGTGGCTGCCACCAGGCGCCTTTCCGTGGACGGCGGCGCGCAAGTTGCGGGCCACCCCAGCCTTCACCCGGGTGCTGCTGGCCGAGCCTCGTGCGTTCCCCGCCTTCGCCCATTACGGCGGCATCGTCGAGCGCGACCACCGCCACGACGAGAGCTGGTACCTGGTCGTGCTGTCCGTGCGTCCCGAGGCTCAGCGTCGCGGCCTCGGCACCCAACTCCTCGAACCCATCCTCGGACACGCCGACCGCGAGGGAGTCCCTTGCCGGCTCGAAACCGCCGATCCCGCCAACGTCGCCTACTACCAGCGCTTCGGGTTCACCGTGCTGGAGCCGCCGCTTCGTGTCCTGCGCGACGGTCCGGCCCTTATCCGGATGCACCGACCCGTCGGTGCCCGCATCCCTCGGTAAGCGGACATGTCCAGCGAAAGCCTCCGCACCGCCGGCGTACTGCTCATCGTGTTTCCTACCGTCGTGTTCGGCGGCGCCAGCCTGCTGTGGCACTGGATCACGGCGCGCACCACCTACTACGACCATCCGCTGCGCCGGAGCCTCTGGCGCGCCGGCCACGCCCATGCCGGTGTTCTCCTCATCCTCTCGCTGGTCGCACTGTCGCTTGTGGACCGCGCCAATCTCGGCGACGGCTGGAAGCACGTGGTGCGCACGGCGTTCCCGACCGCCGCGCTGCTCCTGCCCCTCGCCTACTTCCTGTCGATCGTGCGGCCGGACGCCGAGCGACCCAACCGTCTCGTGAACCTCGCCTACCTCGGCGCCGTCGCCCTCACCATCGGCATGCTGACCCTCGGTATCGGATTGCTCCGGGCGACGTGATGGGAGGGACGCGTCCGTCCGAGGCCGCAGCGACCTTCTCCAGCTCTTCCTGTGCGGCCATTGCGCTATTACGGTTGGCTTACGTCCCGGTGAAGAACGGGAAGGAGGCGCAGGTCGGATCAGAACCAGCGCGCGGTCGGATCCAACGTCCTGAGCCTTGTCGGGGGGAGGACATATGCGCAGAACGAGCCAGTACGTCGTGGTGTTGATGATCCTGCTGGGCGCCTTGGTCGCTGCTCAGGCCCCGCCGGCAACGGCGACGCACGGTGGTGACACACCGGTGTCGGTGGGCAGCCCGACAAGCCCCTTCGCTCAGAACAAGCAGAACGAGCCGGCGATCGCGGTGGACCAGGC
>JBKPGZ010000221.1:0-21555 GCA_046729675.1 Gemmatimonadota bacterium
GTGCGGGGCGGCTCCCCGGCTCTCTCTGTGGTCTCCGTGCCTCGGTGGTGAGGGGGCGGCGCGGAAGGGAAACGGGCTAGACCCGACCCCGAACTTCGCGCCGATATGCGGAAGGCGACATGCCCACCCGCCGCCGGAACACGTTCGAGAAGTGGCTCTGATCCGCGAAGCCCGCCGCCAGCGCGATCTCGGCCAACGGCTGGGTGCCGGTCGCGAGCTGCTCCGCGGCCCGGCCGATCCGGAGCCGGCGGAGATACTCGCCGATGGTGCAGCCGAAGGCTCGCCGGAAGGCGCGGGCAAGGGTGACCGGGTGCACGCCGACGCCGACGGCCAGCTCGGCCAGGGAGGGGCGGGCGGCGACGTCGGCGTGGAGGCGGTCGCGCGCTTCCTTGAGCCAGGGCGCTACCTCGGGCGGCAGACTCTCCCCCCGGGTTCGGGAAAGCGCCGCCAGCAGCTCCAGAATCAGCCCCTCGACAGCGAGAGGCGCCGCGTCATCCGCCTGCCGGAACTCCTGATACACCCGCCTTGCCAAAGCAGCCGGGAGCCCGCCGTGGAAGGAGACTCGCTCGTCCAGGACCGGGGCATGGGTGCGGATCGCCTGCGCCCGGTCCTGGTCCGCTTCCACCAGCAGCCCGCGTGCGTCGCCGCGATCGAAGTCGTCGCAATGCCGCTCGCCGGCGGGCATGACCTTGAGCGTCTCGGGGGTGCAGGTGAGTCGCTCGCCGCCCGACGTCTCCGTGAATATCCCCCGCAGCACGAAGCAGAGCGTCGGCCCCTCGTGGTAATGCCAGGCCAGCCGGCTGCCGCCACTGTGGATGCCCTCGGTGAGGGTGAAACCCGCGGTGCGGATGCTCCTGAGCTTGATGGGACCCGGCGGGGCGGGTCGTCTCCGAACCATCCCAATCCCCCCGAAAAGTGCTCGCTGCACGACTAACCCGGTACAAATCTGCCGGCGCTATCCAAGACCGATGGCTGGACTAGATCTATCTATGAGACGTTCCACGACATTCCAGTTTGCACCATCTGGAGGCACCCGATGTCAGTCCGAGCCTCGATCCTGCTGGCCGCCCTCCTCGCTGCGGCGGCCTGTTCCGACGACGACGGGGATGGGGGTTCCGGCCCCGAGCCCGAGGGCGACATCCTGGTCGAGAACAATGAGTTCGATCCCAGCAGCCTCGAGGTCGCCCAAGGGACCAGCGTCGTCTGGGCCTGGTCGTCCGGCGGGGTGACCCACAACGTGACCTTCGACGACGGCGAGCAATCGGGCAATCGGTCGGAAGGCACCTACACGCGCACCTTCGCGGCCGCCGGCGCCTACCCGTACCATTGCACCATCCACGGCAGCGCCACAAGCGGAATGCGCGGGTCCGTCACCGTTACGGCGCCCGCCCCGGGTGGAGAGGGCAGTGGCGGCGGCGGCAACGGCGGCGACGGCGGTGGCGGCGGCGACGGCGGTGGCGGCGGCTACCCGGGCTACTGAACCGACGCCTTCATCTGCTTGGTGAGAAGCCGCACGACCGCCTGCTCGTCCTCCCGCAACCTGGCCGCCGCCTCGGCGGCGGCCTTCGCCGTTCCGTTCTCCAGCGCCTTCAGCATCGTCCCCGCCAGGTAGGTGTCGAACACCGCCGGGTGCACGTAGTACTTCCGGCACACCGCCCTGGTGTTGTTGAGCTGGTCGGCCACCTTGTCAATGGCGCGGAGGACGAGCGACTTCCCCTCGCGCTGCGTCGCGGCCGGCCCCAACTCCCGGAGCGCCGCGACCGCCAGCAGCGTCCCGGCCCAGGTGCGGAAGTCCTTCGCCGTGAAGTCCTCCCCGGTGACCTCCCGCAGGTACCCGTTCACGTCCGCCGAGTCCACGGTCTGGCGGACGCCGTTCTCGTCCTCGTACTGGAAGAGCGTCTCCCCCGGGATCGCCTGGCAGCGGGCGACGATGCGCGCCAGCCGCCGGTCGGTCAGGACTACGTCGTGGATCTTGCCGCTCTTCCCCCGGAACTGGAATCTGAGCTTCGAGCCCGAGATCGCGACGTGGCGGTCCCGCAGGGTGGTGAGCCCGAACGACCGGTTCGCCCGGGCGTATTCGTCGTTGCCCACCCGGATGCCGGTGCACTCCAGCAGGTTTACCACCGTCGCGAGCACCTTCTCCCGCGGCAGGCCCTGCCTTCCCATGTCCTTCGACACCCGTTCGCGGATCGCCGGCAGCACCCGGCTGAACTCGATCATCCGCTCGAACTTGGTGACGTCCCGGATCTCTCTCCACTTGGGGTGGTACCGATACTGTTTGCGTCCCCTGGCGTCCCGACCGGTCGCCTGGATGTGCCCGTTGGGAGAGGGACAGATCCAGACGTCGGTGTAGGCCGGCGGGATCGCAAGTGACCTGATCCGGGCAATCTCCTTCCTGTCGGTGATCTTCCGGCCGTCGGGCCCGACGTAGGTGAAGCCGGTCCCCGCGCGCTTGCGCAGGATGCCGGGCATGGTGTCGCTCACGTAGCGGAGGCCGGCTTCCTGCGCTGACTCTACCGGCTGCGGGGCGAACCTGCGACGGCGTCCTTGCCGTGGTCGGGCGGTCATGAGCGACGATACAGCGGCCTGCCGGCCCGCAACGTGAGGACTGTCACCGGCCCCGCGTGGGGCCCGCCGCTCTTAGTCGTTGTCGTGAATAAACTTTCACGGCCGGCCCGGCCTACTCTCCTCCCGCCGGCCGCGCTACCTTCGGGGGCGATTTTTTCCACCGCGAGGCGCAACCGTGATCATGCGTCAGGGCCTGCTCTGGCTCTCCGAGCGACAGGGCATCTTCAATTTCGTGCGCCGGAACGGCGTGGCGCGGAAGTTCGCCTCCCGGTTCGTGGCGGGTGAGACGATCGAGACCGGGGTCCAGGCGGCGGTGGACCTCGCCGCCAAGGGCATCACCTCGAGTCTCGACCTGCTGGGCGAGAGCGTGACGGCGGAGTCGGAAGCGGTCGCCGCGCGCGATCAGTGCCTCCAGATGCTCGACCGGATGGCGGCAGCCAGTGTCGAGGTCAACGTCTCGGTCAAGCTCACCCAGATGGGGCTCGACATCGGCGAAGACCTCTGCGCCGCCAACATGCTCCGCATCCTCGACAAGGCGAAGGCCCTCGGCGGGTTCGTCCGGCTCGACATGGAGGGCTCGGACTACACCCAGCGCACCCTCGACTTCTTCCGGAATCGTCTCTACGAGCCGTACGGCGCCCACTGCGGCGTCGTGATCCAGTCCATGCTGCGCCGGTCTGAGCAGGACATCGAGAACCTGATCGCGATCCGCGCGCGGGTACGACTGTGCAAGGGCGCCTACCTGGAGCCGCCGTCGGTCGCCTTCCCCGACAAGGCGGACGTGGATCGGAACTACGTGAAGCTGATGCAGCGGCTCCTGTCGGCGGGGAACTATCCGGGGCTCGCCACCCACGACGAGGCCATCATCGGCCGGGCGCGTGAGTTCGCTGGGCGGGAGCGGATCGGCACCGACCGTTACGAGTTCCAGATGCTGTACGGGGTCCGCCGCGACCTCCAGACCCGGCTCCGGCGCGCGGGGCACAACATGCGGGTCTACATCCCCTTCGGAACCCAGTGGTATCCTTACCTCATGCGGCGGCTGGCAGAGCGTCCCGCCAACATCGCGTTCGTCCTCGGCAACATGTTGAAGGAATCGGTTCCGGGCCGGTGAGCGAGTTCACCCTGGGTGGATACATGCGGAAGCACGACCGCGCGGCCGCGTTCGGCGGCAGCGACGGCCGGGCGTATTCCGTCGCGATCTACGTGGAGGACCAGCCGGACCTGCGCGGCCTCTTCGGCGCGTCGCTCCTGTTCGTGCGCTGGTCGCCGGGGGGTGAGCGGCCCGAGGGGCACGTCGAGACCGAGCCGCTCGCCTGGGGCCGCAGCCCCGAGGAAGCGACCGAGCGGATCGGCGCGCTCTCCCTCTACGACGTGAAGGCCGCGCTCGACGAAGCGATCGCGCGCGCCCCGGGAGCGTGGTGACGGCGATCCTGGGCACGGTGCTGGAGCGGGACGGGTCGGCGTATCGAGTCGGCATGGACGACACCGAGGTGCGCGCCGTCCTCCGGGGGAAGATCAAGCTCGACACGCCGAAGGTGGTGGTCGGCGACGTAGTGCGGCTCGAGGCCGAGCCGGGAGGCGGGCTGCACGCGATCGTCGGCATCGAGCCCCGTAGGACGGTGCTGGAGCGCCGGGTGCCGGAGGGGCGCGGTGTCCGGCCCATCGCCGCCAACATCGACCAGGTCTTCGTCGTCGTTGCGACCCGCTCGCCCGATCCCATCCCCCAGCTCATCGACCGCCTCCTGGTGCTGGCGGAAGCCGACGGCATCGCGGCGGCGGTCGTGCTCAACAAGATCGACCTCGACCCCGGCACCGCGATCGCCGAGCGGTGCCGGAAGTCGGGATACCCGGTGCATCCCACCAGCGTGAAGACCGGCGAAGGGGTGGAGGCACTGAAGGTCGCGATGACGGGCAAGGCATCGGTGGTGACCGGTCCCTCAGGCGTCGGAAAGTCCAGCCTCCTGAACGGCATCCAGCCCGGCCTCCAGCTCCGCACCGGCGATGTCAGCCGCCGGATCCGGCGCGGGCGGAACACCACGGTCTCATCGGTGATGCTTCCCTTGGACGGCGGGGGGTATCTGGTGGACACGCCGGGGTTCAGTGAGGTGGGGATGTGGGGCGTGGACCCTCGCGAGTTGGCGGACTGCTTTCCCGACTTCCGCCCCTTCCTCGGCGACTGTCGTTACGCCGACTGCCGCCACCGGAAGGAGCCCGGCTGCCGGGTGCGCGAGGCGCTCGAGGGCGGGGCGATCGCGCCCGACCGGTACGCGTCATACCTGACACTGCTGCAAGAACTGGAAGAGCAGCCGCGGGAGTGGGAGTGACGACGACCTCGAGACTCCGGCTCGCCACCTTCCTGCTTCCCTTCGCCGTCCTCGCCTGTGATGGCGATGAGGTCTCCCAGCCCGGCGGCTCACTCGAGGTCACCAGCCTCACCTTCGGCACCGGCTCCGACCCCGACGGCTACACCGTCATGCTCGATGGCCGCGGAGTCGCCCCCCTCGGTGTGACGGGCTCTGCCCTGATCCCCGACGTGGTTCCCGGCGAGCATCAGGTGGACCTGAGCGGCGTGGCGGAGAACTGTCAGGTCGAGGGCGAGCGACCGCGCACGGTCACGGTCACCGAGTCGGAGGCGGCGGCGGTCGCCTTCTCCATCGCCTGCGGCGTTGTCCAGCCCCCGACGGATGGCGAGCTGGAAGTCACCGTTCGGACCGGCGGCAGCAGCGTAGACGGGGACGGCTACAACGTCGCCCTCTTTCACCTGGTCGGCCCCGCGGTTCCCGCGAACGGCTCCGTCACCATCACCGGGGTACCGACCGGCGAGCAGGCGGTCGGACTGGTGAACGTGGCCCAGAACTGTGCCGTTCAGGGCGAGCACCCGGTACGCCTCACGCTGGAGAGCGGCGTGCCGGCTACGGTGGACTTCACGGTCGTCTGTCATACCCCGCTTCCGGCGCCCTGGCCCATCGTTGGCAACGGGCCGCACGACCTCACCCACGTCTCCGGGACCTCGTCGAGCAACGTCTTCGCGATCGGCCATGCGCAGCCGCCGTGCGCGACCTGCCAGGGCGCGCTCAGCATCCTGCGCTTCGACGGGGACATGCTGAGCACCCAGCTCAGCGACTTCGGCCGCTCGCTAGACATCTGGGCTGCCTCGAGCGGCGCCGCGTTCGCCCTGGTGGACGCGTCGTTCCCGACTCCGTTCCTGCGCTACAACGGGGTGAGCTGGCTCTCTGTGTCCGCGGACGAGATCGAGACCGGCTCGGGTGGCGGCGGCTTCTTCGGGCTCTGGGGCTCGTCCGCGACCGACGGCTACGCCGTCGGTGACACCGTGGACGCCGCCTCGACCCGGCACCCCTCCGCCGCGCGCTGGAACGGGAGTGCGTGGCTGCCTGTGAGCCTCCCCTCTGTCGCCGGGCTCAGCCTGAGCGACGTCTGGGGGAGCTCCGATCTGGATGTGTACGCGGTCGGCAGCGCCTCCGGTCGCGGCGTGGTGCTCCACTTCAATGGGGACTCCTGGTCGGTGGTGCTGGACGAGCCGCATGTGGGATTCGTCCGCGTCGGAGGCACCGGCCCCTCGGACGTCTGGGTGACGGGGCACGCGCTGCTGCCGACCGGTGACGACCTGGAGGAGGAGCCGGGCCACGGCGCCATCCGGCACTTCGATGGCAGCAGCTGGTCCACGGTGCAGAGTCCCACCAGCGCCCCCCTCGGCGCGGTGTCGGCGGTGTCGTCGTCCGCGGTCTATGTCATTGCCGATGGAGGGCAGGGCGGCAGCGTCTGGCGCTACGACGGGTCGAGCTGGGTCGAGCTGACGCTCCGCGCCGGCAATCTCTTCGATATCTCGGGGACCTCGACCGGCGATGTCTTTGCGGTCGGGGCGAACGGGGTGGTGCTGCGGGGGCCATGATTCAAGGGAAGAAATGTCACCCTGAGCGCAGCGAAGGGGGCCATATCGAGCATGCTCCCCTTCACTTCGTTCAGGGTGACAGGTCCTTCCAAACTCCTACTTCTTCGCCGTCCACCGCCCCCGATCCCGCGTCTCCACCTTATCCATCATCCGATCGAAGGCCGCCTGCAGATCGAGCCCCTCGCGGTTCGCCATGCAGATGAGGACGAAGAGGATGTCCGCCATCTCCATGGCAAGGTCGCCCTCCGGCTCGTCCTGCTTCTTGGTCTTCTCCCCGAACCGGTGGTTGATCTCCCTCGCCAGCTCCCCGACTTCCTCGGTCAACCGCGCCATGTTGGTCAGCGGATGGAAATACCCCTCCTCGAACCCGCTGATCCACGCGTCCACCCGGCGCTGGGCCTCGGTGAGGCTCATCGCCTGGCCTGAAGACAGCGGATCAGCGCGCGCATGAAGTCGGGCAGATCGGCCGGCGTGCGGGAGGAGATGAGGTTTCCGTCCACTACCACCGGGCTGTCCTCCCAGAGCATCCCGGCGTTCACCAGGTCGTCCTTGATCGCGCCGACGCTGGTGCCGCGCCGTCCTTTCACGATGCCGGCCGAGATCGGCACCCAGCCCGCGTGGCAGATGAAGGCCACCGGCTTGCCCGCGTCGTGGATCTCGCGGGTGAGCTGGAGCAGCTTGGGCGAGCGGCGCATGATGTCGGGCGCGTAGCCGCCCGGGATGACCAGGCCGTCGAAGTCCTTCGCGTCGAGCTGGTCCACGCTGGTGTCCACGGTCAGGGGATAGCCCCGCTTCCCCTGATAGGTCTTCTCGCCGGTGCCGGCCACGACCGTGCGGGCGCCCTCCTCCTCGAGCCGGATCTTGGGGTACCACAGCTCCAGGTCCTCGTACAGCGGCCCGGCGAAGAATAGGATCGTCTTGCCCTTGAGTGTCATGCCCCGTAAGGTAAGCGGTATCGTTTCCCGACTCACGATCCGGAGCCCATGGCCGACATCCGCCCCCGCGAGCGCATCCTCGCGAACCTCGAGACCATCTATCGCGAGGCCTACGACCGCGCCAAGAACTTCGGCGACCAGGGTCGCATGATCGATCTCGAGAGCGCCTACATGCGCGACCAGCTCATGCTGGAGATTCTGCTGGACATCCGTGACCTCTTCTCGGTCACGCCGGCCGCCCCATCGCCGGGCAACACGGCACTGGAGAAGCTCGAAGCCCTCCGCCGACTCACCCGACTTCGCTGAGAACGCCCATGCCCCACGCCGCCGCGCTCCGCCGGCTCGCGCCCCTCGCGCTCGCCGGCCTGGTCTCCTGCCGATCCGGTCCCGCGTCCTCCGCGGGTCCCGCCGACCTCGTGGTCTATGGCCGGGTCTGGACCGGCGATTCCGGCCAGCCGTGGGCCGGAGCGGTCGCCGTCTCGGGCGACATCGTCTCCGCCGTAGGCGACAGCGCCGAGATCGCGGAGCTGGTGGGCCCGAAGACCCGCGTGCTCTCGAACGGCGACGCGCTGGTGACGCCGGGCTTCATGGACGGTCACCTCCACTTCCTCGACGGCGGGTTCCAGCTCGCCAGCGTGGACCTGCGCAGCGCAAACACGCCGGCGGAATTCGTCGAACGGCTTGCGGCCTACGCCTCGGAGCGCCAGCCGGGCGAGTGGATTGTCGGCGGCAACTGGGACCATGAGCGCTGGCCCGGCACCCCGCTCCCTCGCAAGGAGTGGATCGACTCCGTCACCCGGAAGAATCCGGTCTGGCTCTACCGGCTCGACGGCCACATGGCGGTCGCCAACTCGGCCGCGCTGCGGCTCGCAAAGGTGAGCCGCAGCACCCGGGATGTGCCCGGCGGCGTCATCGTGCGGGACCGGGGCGAGCCAACCGGTGTCCTGAAGGACGGGGCCATGAACCTGGTGGAAGCGGTACGCCCTGCGCCAACAGAGGCTCAGCGCGACGCCGCGCTCAAGCGCGCTCTGGAGCACGCGGCGGAGCGCGGCGTCACCGCCTTCGCCCACGTGAGCGTGCCGCTCGCCGAGCTCGGCGCCTACCTGCGGGCAAAGAAGGCGGGCACGCTGACCGCTCGTGCAGCGCTCTACTTCCCGCTCGATCAATGGCACGCGGTCGCCGACACCGTCGCGAAGATCGGCCGCGGCGACGACTGGGTGTGGATCGGCGGGGTCAAGGGCTACATGGACGGCTCGCTCGGCTCCACCACGGCGCTGTTCTACCAGCCATACAATGACGACCCCTCCACGTCCGGGGTGCTCACGACGCCGGAGGACTCCATGCGCGCCTGGATCGGCGCGGCGGACTCCGCCGGGCTCCAGGTGGTGGTCCACGCGATCGGCGAGCGGGCCAACGGGCTCCTGCTCTCGATCTACGACAGCGTGGCCCGCGCGCACGGGGCGAAGGACCGCCGCTTCCGCGTCGAGCACGCGCAGCACCTCCGCCGCGAGGACATCCCGCGCTTCGCCCGGCTCGGCGTGATCGCCTCCATGCAGCCCTACCACGCCATCGACGACGGCCGCTGGGCGGAGAAGCGGATCGGGCCCGAGCGGATCAAGACGACGTATGCGTTCCGGTCGCTGCTCGACCGCGGCGCCGTGCTCGCCTTCGGCTCCGACTGGACCGTCGCGCCGATCGAGCCGCTGCTCGGCATTTACGCGGCCGTCACTCGGCGAACGCTGGACGGGAAGAATCCGGATGGCTGGGTGCCGCAGGAGAAGATCAGTGTGGAGGAGGCGCTGCGGGCCTACACGGCGGGAAACGCGTACGGCGTGTTCGCGGAGGACCGGAGAGGCAAGCTCGCCCCGGGCTACCTCGCGGATCTCGTACTCATCGACCGCGATCTCACCCGGATTCCGCCGGAGGAGATCGAGCAGGCGGCGGTGAGGGCGACGGTCGTCGGAGGCCGGGTCGTATATGAGATGAAGGGAGGAACAGTCTCACCCTGAGCGTTTCACGGACTGCGGTTCGCTACTCGCCGAGGCGACGGGTGTCGCGCGCCTGGCTGAGCAGGCGCTCGGCGAAATCGAGGCGCTCGTGGGTCTCGGACAGTTCTTGCTGGAGGCCCTCGACCTTCTGCTCCAGTGCCTCGAGCCGCTCCACGGCGTCGGCAGGGAGTGATGTGGCAGACGTGGCGCGCAGCTTGGCGATCTTCACCGCTGCGAAGGCGACGATCGCGGTGATGGGGATGAGCGGGGCGAGGAAGGATGGGTCCATGCCTGCAAGGTACATCCGGCGCGACAGAAAGACCTTGCCGGCGGCGGTCGGAGCACCAGCCGGCAAGGTCCCTCGCTGAGGTCGCCTGTCACCCTGAGCGACGCGAAGGGGCATGACTCAAGTACCACTGGCCGCCCCCGTGCGCGTCCCGCAGATTCCATCCGACCCCACCAAGGCGAAGACCCTGTCCGCTGCCGAGACGCTCCGCGACGCCCTGCGCGATCGCTATACCCTTGTGCGCGAGCTGGGCCGAGGTGGCATGGCGACGGTCTGGCTGGCCGACGACCTCCGGCACGACCGGAAGGTGGCCCTGAAGCTGCTCCACCCCGAGCTCGGCTCCTCGCTCGGCGCCGATCGCTTTCTTCGTGAGATCCGGATCGCTGCCCGGCTCCAACATCCCCACATTCTGACGGTCCTCGACAGCGGCGCGGCACCCGGCCCGCGGGACGGGCAGGAGCTGCTCTGGTACACGATGCCATACGTCCAGGGCGAAACGCTGCGCGCCCGCCTGACGCGCGAGGGGCAACTCCCGCTGGCCGACGCCGTCCGCATCGCGCTCGACGTCGCGGAGGCGCTGGACTACGCCCACGCCCAGGACATCATCCACCGCGACATCAAGCCGGAGAACATCCTGCTCAGCCCGGGGCACGCCCTGGTGGCGGACTTCGGCATCGCGGCCGCGCTCCAGCATCCCGGTGACGACGCTCGGCTCACCGAGACCGGTGTCGTGCTGGGGACGCCGTACTACATGAGCCCCGAGCAGTCGGCCGGCGAGCGAGCCCTCGACCGCCGCACCGACGTGTACTCCCTCGGGTGCGTCATCTACGAGATGCTCGCAGGCGAGCCGCCCTTCACCGGGCCCAACCACCAGGCGATCATCGCCAAGCGCCTCAGCGCTCCCACGCCCCGCGTCACGACGGTGCGGGATGTCCCTCCGCAGGTGGACCAGGCCATCACCCGGGCGCTCGCGCGGGCGCCGGCGGATCGGTTCGCGACCGCCGCCGAACTGGCCGCCGCGCTCGAGGCGCCGGCGCCGGGCCGGCCCGCTCAGGTCGCCGGGAGACGCCGCGCGCTGCTGGCCGGTGGCCTGGTGGCGACGCTCGTTGGCGCGGGCGTTGCGCTGAGCGGAAGAACTATGCGTCCGCCCCCCGCGGCCGAAGGTCCCGCGAGCGCGGCGGTGCTGCCGTTCGTGGACCTCAGTCCCTCGAAGGACCAGGAGTATTTCAGCGATGGGCTCACCGACGAGCTGATCACTTCACTCAGTCAGATCGAGGGGCTCCGGGTGGCAGGGCGGACGTCTTCGTTCCAGTTCAAGGGCCGGAACCCCGACGTCCGCGATGTGGGCCGCCAGCTCGGCGTGGGTGCAGTGCTGGAAGGCAGCGTTCGGCGGGCCGGCAACCGGCTCCGCGTCAACGCCCAGCTGGTGAGCGCGCACGACGGCTACCAGCTCTGGTCCGAGTCCTACGACCGCGATCCCCAGGACGTGTTCGCGGTCCAGGAGGATATCGCCCGCGCGATCGTGGCGGCGCTCCGTGTCAGGCTCGGCGCGGCCACCGATTCGGCGCTCGCCGCCCGGCCCACCCAGGACCTCGATGCCTACGACCTCTACCTCAAGGGGCGCTACGCCTGGAACCAGCGCACCGGGACTGCACTCCAGCAGGCCGCGAGCTGGTTCGGGCAGGCGGTCGCGCGAGACTCCGGGTTCACCCGGGCCTGGGCGGGCCTTGCTGATAGCTATCTCCTCCTGCCCGCGTACACCGGCGAGCCCCAGGAGGAGGCGTGGGCGCAGGCCCGGGGCGCCGCGCACCGCGCGCTCGCCGCCGATCCCGGCCTCGCGGATGCCCACACCTCGATGGCCTACGGCACCATGCTCTACGAGTGGGACTGGGCCGGCGCGGAGGCCAGCTTCCGCCGGGCGATCGCCGCGAACCCGAACTACCCCACTGCCCACCACTGGTACGCCGACTTCCTGGCCGGCCGCGGTCGATTGGACGAGGCCCTGGTACAGATGCAGGAGGCCCGCCGCCTGGAGCCGCTGAGCCTGATCATCAACGCCGAGCTGGCGTGGGTGTATTACGTGATGCAGCGGCCCGCGGAAGCCGAGACGCAGATTCGCCAGGCCATGCAGCTCGATCCCAACTTCTCCCATGCATACTTCATCCAGGGGATGATCCTGATCCAGCAGCGTCGCCCCCGCGAGGCGGTGGCTTCGCTGGAGAAGGCCGTGGCGCTGGGCGGGTTCGCCAACCACGTCTCCGCGGCGATGGGCGCAGCCTACGCGGCCGCGGGCGACTCGACGGCGGCGCGGCGCACTCTCGAGGATTTCGAGCGCCGTGCGTCGCGGGAGTACGTCTCGTCGTTCAGCATCGCCGTGATTCACACGGCGCTGGGAGAGCGCGGCCAGGCGATCGACTGGCTGCTCCGCGGCATCCGGACCCGGGACAACCTCCTGACCGAGAACTTCTTCGACCCGCTGCTCGATCCCCTCCGAAGCGATCCGCGGTACCCGGAGGTGCTCGACGGCATGGGGCTTGAGGCACCGGTGTCAGTGTCACGCTGAGCGCAGCGAAGGGGGCAATGCCGGTTGTTAGCCGCAGATAAACGCAGAGAACGCAGGTGGGTACTCATCACGACACTTATCTGCGTTTATCTGCGTTCATCTGCGGCTCGACTTAGCGGATTTCGTAAGAATCATGACCGTCAAGGGGCATTGCCCGGCCCGATATTATTACGTGGGCCGTGTACACTTAGCCTGGCGGCGCATGAGCCATCCATCCCTTCCGGCGGGCCCATCCCGGCCGGACCAGACCTGGCAGTCCTACGCCATCGCCGTCGCGGCGCTGGCGGGCGCCACCCTGTTCCGGATGGCGATCGAGCCCATCCTCGGCCCGGGCCTGCAGTTCCTCACCTATTTCCCGGCGGTCTTCGTCACTGCCGCGCTCGCCGGCTTCTACCCGGCCGTGCTGGTCACGATCGTGGGCGCGGCGCTCGCCCAGTCGCTGTTCGCCCACAGCGGCGACCTGGATCTCAGCAACCCTTCCGATGTCGCGGGGGTCGCCCTCTTCCTCATCATCGGCACCGGCATCGCCTGGCTGGGTGAGGCCCGCCTGCGCGCCCTGGCCCAGGCACGGCGCGACGCTGAGGAGGCGCAGCGGCAGGAGGCGAATGCCGAGGCGGCCGCGGTCGAGGCGGAGGAGTCGGCGGCCCAGGCGGAAGAGGAGACCCTGCGCGCGGAGAACGAGGCCGCGCGGGCCCGGGATGCGCTGGAGGCGGCGCGGTCGGCCCACGAGCGCACCCACGCGGTGCTCGAGAGCACGACCGACGGCTATCTCGGCGTGGATACCGACTGGCGCGTCCGCTACCTCAACCGCCGCGGCGCCGACCTGTTGTCGGCGCAGGGCCTCGTCCCCGAGGCCATCGTCGGGCGATCCATTTGGGAGGTGTGGCCCGACCTGATCGGCACCGAGCTCGAGCGCCAGCATCGCCGGGCCATGGTCGAGCGGGTCCACAGCACCTTCGAGATCTGGTATTCTGCCTCCCAGCGCTGGTACGAGATGCACGACTTCCCCACGCCCGACGGCGGCATCGGCATCTTCTTCCGCGACATCACCGAGCGCCGGCGATTCGAGGAGCGGCTCCAGCAGGCCCAGCGGATGGACGCGGTGGGGCGTCTCGCCGGCGGCGTCGCCCACGAGGTCAACAACCAGATGACCGTGGTACTCGGCGCCGCATCGTTCCTGCTGCGACGGTCGGATTTGCCCGACTGGGCGCGCGCAGACCTGGAGCACATCCGC
Source organism: Gemmatimonadota bacterium (assembly GCA_046729675.1). GTDB lineage: Bacteria > Gemmatimonadota > Gemmatimonadetes > Gemmatimonadales > GWC2-71-9 > CAVVWJ01. Next base: position 13,485 of record JBKPGZ010000221.1, read on the forward strand.
CAGGCGGCGCAGCGGAGCGGTGACATCACCGGTCAGCTCCTCGCCTTCGGACGCCGCCAGCTGCTCCGGCCCGAGCCGGTGGACCTGAACGACGTGGTCGGCGGGATGGAGACACTGCTCCGGCGGACGGTCGGCTCTTCCGTCCGCCTCGAGCTGGATCTCGAGCCGGGCCTCGCCCGCGCCATGGTGGACCACGGGCAGATCACCCAGGCGCTGCTGAACCTGGTCCTCAACGCGCGCGATGCGATGCCTGACGGCGGCGTGCTCCGGATCGGCACAGAGGAAGTCGAGCTGAAGCCGGGCAACGACGTGGATGGCGGTGCCGAGGCGGTCCCCGGCCCGTACGTGCTGCTGCGGGTGAGCGACTCGGGGCTCGGGATCGATCCCGCGGTGGTGGGCCGGATCTTCGAGCCCTTCTTCACGACGAAGCCGTTCGGCCAGGGAACCGGGCTGGGGCTTGCGATGGTCTATGGCATGGTGCGCCAAAGCGACGGTTACGTCACCGTCACCAGCTCCCATGGTCGTGGCACCACGTTCACCGTCTATCTGCCGCGTCACACGAGTGAGGTCGCCGCCGAGCCGACGGCGCAGGCTGCCGAGCGCGGAAAGATCCCTCGGCCCGACTCGGGGCCTCCACTCGCAGTCGTCGCGGAGGACGAGGCCGCGGTGAGGGGGCTCGTGGCGCGGGTCCTGGTGGAGCAGGGATTCGAGGTGCTGGAGGCGGCCGACGGTGCCGAAGCACTCGAGCTCGTCACCGGAGCTCACACCGATGGTCGGTTGCTGCTGGTCGTGACCGACCTGGTGATGCCGAGGATGGGGGGCCGGGAGCTGGCCGAGCAGCTCCTGGATCGCGGCTATCGCGTGCCGCTGCTCTTCATCACGGGGTACACCGAGGAGGACATCGAGCGGCTGGGGCTGCTCGGGAAGGGCCAGGAAGTCCTGCGGAAACCGTTCACGCCCGAGGCCCTGGCCAACCGCGCGCGGCGGCTCGTGTCACCCTGAGCCCATTCGCTGCGCTCAGGGTAAACTCCGCGAAGAGGACCATTCCCGGGATGGCCCCCTTGACTCGGTCCCCTTCCCGTGAATCCCGAAGATTTTCTGCCGTGACGTGCCTTCTGTCGCGGTCGACTCATTCGCTCTCTCGTCCCCACACCGGACAAAATTGCTGGCCACGTTCGGTGACATGTGTACTCACACTCCGCCACACTTTTTATCCCCCTCTCTTTGTCACCCTGACCCCGAGCGCAGCGAGGGGGAAGGGAGCCATCTCCCCACGTCTGGCACACTCGATGCAAATGAGCGCTCCGCTCGCGAGCACAACCGATCACGCGGACACCTCGTCACCTCACGCGGAGGCAGGACCATGTCTCGCCCATGCTCGGCGCTGCTCGTGCTGCTCGCGCTCGCGAGCCCGGGCGCCGCCCAGGCGCCGGGTCCGATCGCCTGGACCCTCGCGGTCGGCGACTACACTATCTACGGCCGCACGACCTACAACCCGACGATCACCTTACGGCCCCGCATCGTGTTCGACACCCTGCGCGGCTACGACAGCACTCGAGTGGTGGACAGCGTCCGCGCGGCCGCGAAACCGAACGCCGGCTTCGCGATCGGCCTGAGCGGCTGGCCGGTCGAGAGCTACTGCGACGGCCTCATGTCCGCCGCGATGCAGCAGGTAGACCCGCGGGCGCTGCTCGAGCGGCTCCAGCTCGCGCATCGGTGCAACGTTCGCATGGTGCTGGTGCCGCCCCGGCGTCTGCTCACGGCGAACGGTCTGCCGTCGGGCCGGTTCTCGGTGGACAGCGCCAAGCGCTTCACCGATCGCTACGCGGCCGTGCTCCCGGCCGACACCATCCTCAAGTACCGGAACACCATCATCGGCCTCAACCTGGCGGACGACTACGGCTGCCTCACGTGCTGGGGCGGCACGGCGATTACCCAGGCACAGATCACCGAGTGGGCGGCGTACGCTCGCGCACGGCTGCCCGGCCTCCCGCTCGGCGTGCGGGTGACGCCGGACTGGGTGGCGGCGCATCCGCCGCTGGTGCCGTACCTCGATTACGCGTGGGCCCAGTACGCGACCCGGAAGGGCGAGGCGCAGGCGTACTACGATCGCGCGGCGACGATCGCGGGGCGGCTCGGGCTCAGGGTGGTGATGGGCGTGAACGTGGAGAACTGTTATGCCGGCGACTCGACTGCATGCTCGGCGGAGGACCTGGTGCGGTTCGGGGAGATGGCGGTGCGGCACCCGGCGAGCTGCGCGTTCGTGAGCTGGCGGTACGACGAGGGGACGTGGGTGCAGGTGGGGGTGCGCGAGGCGTGGGAGGGGCTGGCTAAGCTGGCGACGGCGCGGCGGGCCGAGGAGTGCCGGAGGGCGGGACCCGGGGTGTGAGACATCATCTTCCACTTCAAGAGGCTCTGATGGCGTGGGCCAAAGTGGGCCGAAGCTCCGCTCCGGCGTCACCCTCCCAGAGGCCAGACCAGGAGGGATTCGTGAGGGCACAGCTCAGACCTTGGTGGTCCATCCCTGTTGTACTTGGCATCGCGGGCTGCGCCGGGTGGGGGCCCTACGAACCTGCCGCCCCACTTTCCAATGACACCGGGCTGCCGTACCGGCTGCGGGCTACCCTGGCCGATAGCAGTCGCGTGGAGCTGACCTCGCCGTTCGTGAAGGCGGACACGCTGTACGGCAGGTCGGGGCCTCACCGAGACACGGTCGCCCTCGCAGTCCCCACGATCCAGGGGCTCGAGCGAGAGCGCCTGAGCGTCTGGCGCACACTCGGCGTGGTGGTTGCACCAGCCGCAGCCCTGGTCGCGGTCGGTGCCATCGCCTGCAGCGTTGAGGATTGCGGCGCGGAGCCGACATACCAAGCCGAGCGCGGGCGGTAGCTCACCTCGCGCTGCGAAACCAGGAGGACTCACGGAGCACGGGATCGTCGAGGTGCGCCACGCCAACCTCGAGCACGCGCACGCGATGGCGGCGCTGAGCTCCCAGTTGGGGTATCCGGTAACATCGGCCACTCTGGCGGAGCGTCTCGCCCGCGTCCTCGAGCGGGCAGATGAGCTCGTTCTGGTCGCCTCGGGGCCAGATGGAGCAGTAGTTGGCTGGGTACACGGGGCAGAGCAGCGGTTCTTGGAAGCCAGCCTGAGGTGTGAACTCCTTGGCCTGGTGGTAGACGCCGGCCATCGGCGCCAGGGCATAGGCCAGCGGCTCGTCGCAGCCGTGGAGCAATGGGCCCGGAGCCGCGGGTTGGGTGAGATCTCGGTCCGGAGCAACGTCCTGCGGGCCGAGTCACATCCCTTCTACGAGCGGCTCGGCTATCAGCGGGCAAAGACTCAGCACGTGTATCGAAAGCCGCTATTAGCTCGCGGTGCCCGCCTGACCCACGAATGATCGCCGGCAGGTGATTCGCATATTCGTTTGGCACACAAGGAGCTAGTAGATGCGCCCAGCCGTCCTGATTGCGTGCGCCGCTCTGGCACTCCTAGGGCTCGCATGCAGCAGCACGGAGCCTGACGTTGACCCCCAGGGCTGTCCACAAACCGGGGAGTTCGGGAATTTTGGATGCGCTCGGGCAAGCGGTGTCGTTCTGGATCAGGTGGGTGAACCTCTGGCCGGCGTGTTTCTCTCGCTGCGACCTCACGAAGAGAGCGGCTTTGACGTGGGAACCATGGAAACCGGTTCTGACGGGCGGTTTGCTCTTGAGGTACACGACTTCGAAGGGAATGATCTAGCCGCAGGCGAGCGCGACACAATGGCATTTGTGATCCTTGCGGCTTTCCCGGTCACGACAAGCTTTCTCGTGCGGGATAGCGTGATCATCGATGGCGAGCTGGCGCCGGTAGGGGAGCGCCCGCAGGCGATGGAGACCAGTTTCACCATGACCGTGCCGAGCGACTAGCTCTGGGCGCCACGTGGAGGATAGATGGCTACGGCCAAGCAGAGAGCAGCAGCGCGAAAGAATATCAAGAAGGCCGCGAAGGCTGCCAGACAGAAGCGAACCATCTCCCGACTACCGAAGAAGACGCGAACGGCGCTGGGCAAGGAGGGCGCCAAGGCGGCCAAGCGGAAGCGGCGTTAGGGCTGACGCGCCGCATGCGCCGCTCCCACGCAACCGATCATCCGGACACTCCGCAAGTGATCGCGCCGCCACCGCTGATATTCATGGGGGCGCTGGGGGTAGGACTGCTCCTCCACTCTCTCTGGCCTCTTCGTTTCCTCCCCGACAGCCCAGCGGCACGTATCGCGGGCGGCTGCCTGATAGTCGCTGGCCTGGCCCTTAGTGGAGCCGTGGTACACTACTTTGGGCGAGCGGAAACGCCGGTCACTCCCTGGCGGGAGAGCCGCCGCCTCGTGCTCTCCGGTCCTTATCGGTTCAGCCGTAATCCGGACTACGTCGGCCAGGCCTTGGTCGTGGCAGGAGTGGGGGTCTTCTTGGCACTTGCTTGGGTGCTTGTCGCCCTCGTCCCGGCGCTGCTGCTCGTGCGCTATGGCGTCATCGCAAGAGAGGAGCGCTATCTCGAGCAGCGGTTTGGCGAGGAGTATCGGCGGTTTCGCGGTCGCGTGCGTCGCTGGCTCTAGGCAGCCGGCGCAGCTCCAGTTTGCGACAGTTTTGTCTGGTCCGGTGACGCAAAATCGCTGCTCCTCGAGGGGCATTTCCCCTATCGGCCCGATCTTTCCGTGCGCACCTTTAGAGGCACGCTGGTGCCCCGTCCAGCTCGGATGGCTCACGCTGCCGTGCCTTCTCCACCTCGAGACTCCTCACCCGGAGGATCCATGCGTGCTTGCTCGACCGCCCTTGCGGCCGCCGTCGCCGGTCTGTGGTTTCTGGCTCATCCGGTGTCCGCCCAGGTCGTGCAGATCACGCCGGAGCAGGCCGCCTTGCGGGTCCGTTACGAGAAGGGGCCACGCGTGGTGTTCTTCTACAGCTATACCTGCCCCTACTCGCGGGAGGAATTCCCGCCCTTCGTGTCGCTGGCGCAACGGTATGCGCCGGCCGGGGTCACCTTTCTCGCCTTCTCGCTCGATGACGATCCCGAGATTCTCGACGCGTATCTCGGCCCGGCGTTGCTCCCGTTTGATCGCCAGCTGATCGTCGGAGAAGGACCCGGCTCCCTCCGACGGGCCTTCGAGGCAGAGGGCATCCGGGTACCCCCCAAGAGCGGCACGCCCTCGACAGTGGTCATAGACGCCGATGGTCAACGAGTGGCTGCGGTCAGCGGCACCGGCGCATCGCAGGATACCGAGCGCTGGTTGCAGCAACTGGGCTTCGCACCTCAGTGAGGCCGTCTGGCATGGGAGAGCGCCCATAGGCCGCAGACTCGACTGACAGCGCGGTCCAGTAACCTTGGCGAAGAGATGCATGCGGTACTACCCGATTCTCGTGGCCATCCCGATAATCCTGCTGCAGACGCCCGGCTGTATGAGTGGTTCCGTCGCGCGGGCCCGGACCGAGTCGATTCGGCGGAGCTGGCGGCACGCGAGGCGCGGCTCAGGGGGTTCCTGGCCGAGCAGGCAGAGATGGACTCTGCCCTACGCGCTGCGCGACGAGATCGTCCACTCCTGGCTGAGCTCGTCGTCGAACGCCCGACTCTAGTGGCTTTCTTTCCGCGAGCCGAGCTGGCGAACGACAGCGTCGTCCTGCAGCAGCGGCTCAGGCTGTACCAGGAGGTGGCGGAGTCCTCCGGCTGGCAATTCGAACAGCGTTACAGCATGAGATTGTGGATACTGCTATGCTGATCCGCCCGGCACTTGGCATGGTTGGATTGCTGGCCGGACTCCTTTCGGCGTGTCAGCCCGGCTCACCCGGGCTGAAGGAGGCCGAGCAAGCCATCGTCGCCCAGGAACGCCGCGCGTTGGAGCAGTGGGCGAAAGGGAATCCGCTCGGCTATCTCGACGTTGACGCCGAGGACGTGACCTACTTTGACGACATCGGGACGCACTCTCGGGTCGACGGGATCGGCGCCATGCGGACGTACCTCAACTCTTTGAAGGGGAAGATTCCGCCCCACCGCTACGAGATCCTGGTTCCCAACGTCCGGCGAGGCCAGTCGCACTGAGCCATGAGAATCGGCCCCCATGATGCGCGTTACCGCGCCGTGGTCGAGAAACGGTTTAACAAGCGCTTTATCGCCAACCCCGCGTACGTTCAGTTAGTAAGCACAGCCGAGCAGGCCGTCTCCGCCCTCGCGGAAGCGGTGAGCGAAGGTAGCCGGGTCGTTGCGACGGCCGGCGGCCACTGCCTTGAAGGCTTCGTCTCCGCCTCTGACGTGCGGGCGATCATCGATGTCTCCCCCATGAAGCGGGTGTACTACGATGCGGAGATGAATGCTGTTGCGGTCGAGCCCGGCGCTACGGTCGGCGAGACGTTCAAGGCATTGTTCGAGCAGTGGGGCGTCGTTGTGCCTCTTGGCGAATATCCAGGCATCGGCATGGGCGGCCACGTCGTCGGTGGTGCGTTCGGCTTTCTTTGCCGCCAGCTCGGTCTCGCGTCGGACTATCTGTATGCGGTGGAAGTGATCACGGTCGATCGAGGCGGCCGCGTCGTTCGGGTCGTGGCGACATCCGAGCCCGCCGACCCCTGCCGCGATCTCTGGTGGGCACACACCGGCGGCGGCGGGGGCAACTTCGGCATCGTCACCCGATATTGGTTTCGGTCGCCCGGCGCATCGAGCCGCGATCCACGCGGGTTCCTCCCTCGCGCACCTGCGTCGATCGCTACCTTCCATGCCGAGTGGGACTGGAATGAGGTCGATGAGTCGGCTTTCGTGCGACTCCTCGCGAACCACGGCGCCTGGGGCGAAGCAAACAGCGGCGTCACATCTCCGAGTATCTCGCTTTGGACCCTCCTGGCCGTTCATCGGAAGGAACTAGGCAAGATCGTGGTTCGCGGGGTAACCACCGCCGATGCGGTCGCGGAGCGGCAGGTCAGCGAATATCTGGCAGCCATCAGTGACGGTCTCATTGCGCCCCGAGCGCGAGAGCTGGCGAGGATGTCGTGGCTTGAGTTTGCCTTGAACCCTTTCCCCGACCTCTTCGGCATGCCGCCTGGCGGCGTATCCGTCAAGGTGAAGGACGCGCTGCTCAGGCAAAGGCTCACCGAGCGCCAGATCGCGGTGGCAAACAGGTACCTGACTGACGTCGACCACGGCATCATGGGCGGAATGCTGGGCCTTGCCAGCTACGGTGGGCGGGTCAATGCGGTGGCCCCGGACGCGACGGCTGCTGTCGGACGTAACGCCATCTTCGACATGTCCTGTAATACGGGCTGGGTCGACCCTCTGGATGAAGAGAAGAACGTGGCCTGGGTACGGGCGTTCTACCGCGAGATGTTCGCGGAGGCCGGAGGCGTGCCGGTACCGGGGAAAGCCTACGATGGCGCGCTCATCAATCATCCCGATGTCGACCTTGCTGATCCGACATGGAATACCTCCGGCGTGGCGTGGCACACGCTGTATTATCAGTCGAACTATGCCCGGTTACAGCAGGTCAAGGCGAGGTGGGATCCGGGGAACGTGTTTCGGCATGCATTGTCTATTGAAGGCCTGTGATGTTGGAGGAATGGATGGACAAGCCTCATATCTTCCTGGGCTCGTCGGGGAAGCAGAAGAAGCTGCTGGAGGCGCTGACGCGTGGTCTCGAAGACGTCGCGCAGGTAGAACCCTGGACGACGTCCTTCAATCCCGGAACCACCACCCTGGAGCGGCTCCTCGAGCTGACGCGTGAGGTCGACTTCGCGGCGTTCGTGTTCGCGCGCGACGACTGGACGTCCAATAACCCATCCGTATCCGATCCCTCGGGTTCCGGCCAGGCGTCTCCGCGAGACAACGTGGTTTTCGAAGCCGGTCTCTTCGGTGGAGTCCTCGGAATGCGCCGGACGTTCATCCTCCATGCGAGTGGCGCCAAGCTTCCAAGCGATCTCCTCGGTCTTACCTGCGTACGCTACGGCGAGGCGACCACGGCGGCCGAGATGAAGGTCGTCAATGAGAAGCTTCGCAAGGCGATCGAGAGCGAGGGGCGCGCAGCCCGCATCGAGGGCCTGTGGTGGCAGCTCTCCCTGACGGAGCGCAGCTC
>JBKPGZ010000222.1:0-3264 GCA_046729675.1 Gemmatimonadota bacterium
ACCACCGGACGCTGGTGATCGGCATCTCCCAGTCGGGCGAGACGGCCGATACGCTGGCGGCGATCCGCGAGGCCAAGCGACGCGGCGCCCGGACGATCGGCCTGGTCAACGTGGTCGGCTCGACGATCGCCCGCGAGGTGGACGGCGGCATCTACCTGCACGCCGGTCCAGAGGTGGGCGTCGCCAGCACCAAGGCGTTCACCAGCCAGGTGGCGGCGCTCGCGCTGGTCACGCTGCGCATCGCCAGGCTCCGGAATCTGAGCATCCTCCAGGGCCGGGAGTTCATCCAGGCGATGCGGAAGCTGCCGGACCAGATCGCGGACATCCTGGCACGCACGTCGGAGATCGAGCAGCTGGCCGACCGCTTCCTCGGCACCGCCACCAACGCGCTCTATCTGGGCCGCGGGGTGAACTTCCCGGTGGCCCTGGAGGGCGCGCTCAAGCTGAAGGAGATCTCCTACATCCACGCCGAGGGGTATCCGGCGGCGGAGATGAAGCACGGGCCGATCGCGCTGATCGACGAGAACATGCCGGTGGTGTTCATCGCGCCGAAGGACGCGGTGCACTCGAAGATCGTGAGCAACATCGAAGAGGTGAAGGCGCGAGGCGGGAAGGTGATCGCGCTGATCAACGAGGGCGACAACGAGATCGGGCGGCTGGCGGACGCCACGTTCACGATTCCGGTGACGCTGGACCTGCTGACGCCGATCCTGACCAGCATTCCACTGCAGCTGCTTTCGTACTACGTGGCGGTGGCCCGCGGGTGCAACGTGGACCAGCCGCGCAATCTTGCCAAGTCGGTGACGGTCGAGTAGCCGGCGAAACGATAACGCCGCCTCACCGCACCGCGCTTGGCAACCAATTGTGGACCGGGTCCCCGGTTTGCTGGGCACCCGCTCTGAAGGCAGGCTGTTACAAGGCCGTCATGCGAAGCGGACTTTCCCCAGCCATATAACCAATGACGGATCTGCCTCGCCAAGACGGTAGCGGAGGAGCAGCCGGCGAAACGATAACGCCGCCTTCCCGCGCCGGACTTGGCATTCGCGTTTCCGGCGTCGACTAGCCGGCGCTCAGCCGCTTGTAGAAGAACGTCGTCGCGCAGAGCCCACCTTCGGGCCAGAGCGCGTAGTCGGGCACGACGCCCACCCGCGTCCATCCCAGCCCCTCATACAGCCGCTCGGCGTCTCCGCCGGTCACCGTGTCGAGCACCAGCAGCGTCTTCCCGGCCGCGAGCGCAGCCTCCTCGGCGGCGCGCATGAGCCGGGCGCCGACTCCCTGGCGTCGGGCTGAGCGGCGGACCAGCATCTTGGCGACGTCGCCGCGGTGGGGCTGGTTCTCCGGCACAGCGAACAGCACCTGTACCGTGCCGACGATCTCGCCGGTCGAGTGGTCCTCCGCGATGAGGAGCAGACGGTCGTTGGCGGCCACCCCTTCAGCAACCCGGCGCCAGAACGCGTCCGCCCGCTCGCGTGTGAGCGGGGCCATGAAGCTGACCGAGGCGCCACCCTCCACACAGTCGATCAGAACCGCCGACAACTCGGCGATGCGCTCGCCCGCTTCACGGGCATCGAGCAGGCGCACGACCGCGGGTTCCACCCCCGATCCGGTCACGGCGCTGGCAGGCTCCAGGTCGAGCCGACCTCCGGTGCGACGATCCGCCAGCTCTCGGTGCCGGCCGCGGCCCGCAGACGCTCCATCGGCTCCTCCACCGGCTCGCGGCTGAGTCGGAACGTCGAGTGGTGCACCGGTAGTAGATACCGGGCCCCAAGTCCCTGGAACATCCGCCACGCCTGTTCCGGCGAGGCGTGGTTCGCGATCCACGGGTCGTAGGCGCCGATCGGCAGGATGGCGAGTTCCACCTGCACGTTCCGGCCGAGCCTGTCGAACGCGTCGGTGTAGGCGGTATCCCCCGCAAAGAGCACCGTGGTGCCGTTCCGGGTCAGCAGGTACCCGCCGTACCCGCGGTGGCGATCGGTGACCATCCGCGCGCCCCAGTGCCGCACCTCCACCGACTGCACCCTGGTCTCCGCGACCTCGACCGAATCTCCCCAGTCCAGTTCCTCGACCCGCCGGAATCGACGCACGAGATCGCGATTGCCGCGCTGCACCACCATCGGTACGTCGCGGCGCAGCGAGCAGAGTGTGCCCAGATCGGTATGGTCCATGTGAGCGTGCGAGAGGAGGACCAGGTCGAGACGGGGCAGCTCGCGCACACGCAGCGCGGGCCGCACCAGCCTGCGTGGGCCGAGCTTCGCGAGTCCGCGGCCGATGCCGACGCGACTCTCCAGCACCGGATCGGTGATGATCCTGATGCCGTAGAAGTTGAACAGCACCGTCGCGTGGCCGAGCCATGCGGCGGTGAGACGGTCGTCGGGCCAGCCGAGCGGCTCCGGCCGATGCGGTGCCGGGGGAATCGCGCTTATCTTCACCATCCGAGTTTTCGAAGCCTCCAGGAGACGAACGAAATCTATCCCCCGTCATGCGCGTCGTGCTTCAGCGGGTCTCGCGAGCGTCGGTGACGATCGATGGCCGGACCGCCGGAGCCGTCGAGCGGGGCTTCTGCCTGCTCGTCGGCTTCACCCACGGCGACACGGAGGCGACGGTAGATTGGATGGCCGAGAAGGTCGCCGGGCTGCGGCTCTTCTCCGACGCTGACGGCAAGATGAACCTCGGCCTCGAGGAGGTCGGCGGCGCTGTCCTGGTGGTCTCCCAGTTCACCCTCTACGGCGACGCGGCGAAGGGCCGCCGGCCCTCGTTCGTGGACGCGGCTAGGCCGGAGCAGGCGATCCCGCTGTACGAGCGGTTCGTCGCCACCCTGCAAGGTCGCGGCCTCGAGGTGGCGACTGGCGAGTTCGGGGCGAACATGATGGTAGAGATCCACAACGACGGGCCGGTCACCCTGATCCTGGAGCGCATCGCATGACCCGGGAGCCTCTCACGCTCGCCTCCTCCTCGCCGCGGCGCCGGCAGCTGCTGGAGATGCTCGGCATCCCGGTGCGCGTGGTGCCGTCGAACGTGCCCGAGGTGCGGGAACACACCGAGACCCCGCTCGACTACGTGGAGCGTCTCGCGCGGGAGAAGGCCCTCGGCGTGCAGGGACGCCTGGTGCTGGGCGCGGACACGACCGTGATCGTGCGGGACGAGGTGCTGGAGAAGCCGGCGGACGAAGCGGACGCGCTCCGCATGCTGGGCAAGCTTCAGGGTCGAACCCACCAGGTGGTCACGTCAGTCGCCCTGGTCGCCGGCGATCGCGTCCACCAGGCC
>JBKPGZ010000223.1:0-51971 GCA_046729675.1 Gemmatimonadota bacterium
ATCCCTCGCTCCGCTCGGGATGACAGCTAGGCCGGCCCGATGTCCACCGCGATCTCCCGCCACTTCCCCTGGTTGAACCGTAGAATGCTGAGCGCGCACCGCGTCGCGTGGCCCACCAGAATCGCGATCCAGATGTCGATCGGATCCAGCCGCTCCGTCCGCTGCACCACGAAGCAGATGCCGAGCGGCACGATCACCTGCGAGATGATCGAGATATAGAGCGGGCTTTTCGTGTCCCCGGTCCCCTGCAGACCCCCGGTGTAGGTGAGCGCCACCGCGATCAGGAGCCCCGAGAGGCTGAGCACTCTGAGCAGTTGCTCACCGATCTCCACCGCCGCGGGCTCGTTCATGCCGAAGATCGCCAGCAGCTGCTGCGGCAGGAACAGGTAGAAAAAGCCGATGAACGCCGCGCCGGCGAGCGCGAACCGGGCGGCGATGTGGACCGCCTGCTCCGTCCGATCAGGATGATTCGCGCCCAGATTCTGGCCCGCCACCGCGCCCGCGGCGCCCATCAGCCCGAGCGACGTCCAGGTCACCAGCGAGAAGAGCTGGGTGTACACTACCGCGTAGGCCGCCTGGGCCGCGGCACTCTGCGCCAGCGAGCCGATGAAGCCCAGCATGAGCACGCCCCCGACGTTCATCGCGATGCCCTGAATCCCGGTCGGCAGGCCGAAACGGAACAGCTCGCGGATGATGCCCCAGTCCGGCGCGTAGGCACGGCCCCTGGGGAAGGAGACCACCCACCCGCCACGCCACAGCTTCACCATCGAGTAAAGCGCCACCAGCCACGAGGCGGTCACCGTTCCCATGGCCGAGCCGGCGGTGCCGAAGGCAGGGATCGGGCCCAGGCCCGGGATGAGAACCAGGTTGAGCACCAGGTTCAGCACCGTCGTCGCCACACCTAGGATCATGGGAGTGCGGGCGTCCCCGGCCGACCGGAGCGCCCCGCTCAGCATGTAGAACACCAGCATACCGCTGCTGAACAGGAACATGATGCGGAGGAAGGGGAGCGCCTCCGCCTTCACGGTGGCCTCGGCGTTGACCAGGTCGAGCAGGGTGGGGGACAGGACGTACCCGAGCGGCGCGATGACCAGCACCGCCAGGCCGATGGCGGTGAGGAACGCCTGGTAGACGGTGCGGTCCACCTTGTCCGGATCGCCCGCACCGGCGAAGCGGGCGACCAGCACGCTCATCCCCACGAACAGCGAGTTGATGAATATGATGACGACGATGATGAGCTGCCACGCCACGCCGATCGCGGCGTTGCCGGTGTAGCCCACGAGGTGGCCCACCAGGACGTGATCCACGATGCCCTGGAGGCCACCCACGATGTTGGTGAGCATAGACGGCCAGGCGAGCTTCCAGACCGCCCGGCCGAGCGGCCCCTGAACGATGGAGCGATCGTAGCTCCCGGTCCGGGTCACCTGCCGGTCAGCTCGAGCATCTCGGGACTGTAGCGCTCGCCGGCGGCCGCGCCTCGGGGCGCGACCCGCTCGATCCCGTCCAGGTCCTCCGCTGTGAGCTCGACACCGGCCGCGGCCACGTTCTCCTCCAGTCTGGTGATGTTGCTCGTGCCGGGGATCGGAACGACGTTCCCGTGCCGGCGGATGAGCCACGCGAGGGCGAGCTGGGCCGGCGTGCACCCTTTCTCGGCCGCCAGTTCCCGGACGCGATCGGCGAGGGCGAGGTTTCTCCGGAAGTTCTCGCCGGTGAAGCGCGGGTTGTTGCGGCGCCAGTCGTCGGGAGCGAGGTCGTCCGGGCTCCGGAAACGCCCGGCCAGAAATCCGCGCCCCAGGGGGCTGTAGGCCACCAGGGCGATGCCCAGCTCGCGCAGGGTGGGCAGCAGGGCCTCCTCGGGATCGCGGGTCCAGAGCGAGTACTCGTTCTGGACCGCCGCGATCGGGTGGATGGCATGGGCGCGCCGCACGGTCGCCGGGCTTGGCTCGGAGAGTCCCAGGTGCCGCACCTTGCCCCGGCGCACCAGATCACCCATCGCGCCGACGGTCTCCTCGATCGGCACCCGCGGGTCCACCCGATGCAGGTAGTACAGGTCGATGCGTTCCACGCCGAGCCGCTTCAATGAGGCGTCACAGGCCCGCCGGACGTAGGCGGGGCTGCCGTCGATCCGCTCCTCCTGCCCCGGTCGCTCGTTGACGAACCCGAACTTGGTGGCGAGCACGACCCCGTCGCGGCGCCCTTTCAGCGCCTTGCCCACCTGGACCTCCGAGTTTCCGTAGACGTCGGCGGGGTCGATCAAGGTGACGCCCAGATCGAGGGCGCGGTGGATGAGGGCCACGCCCTGGTCGTCGTCGCGTACGCTGCTGGTATAGACGTCGGCGATGCCGATGCTCATCGCACCAAAGCCGATGGCGGACACCTGTGGTCCGCGGCTGCCGAGTTGTCGCGTTTCCATCGCTCTATTCCTTCCTCGAACCCGTGTGTTCGGTCTCAGTGCGGCCCGCGCGACTCCCCAGCCAGGCAGCTCGGAAGGCCCGCTGAGCCTGTGTCAAAGATGCCCCGGTGAGTTCCGCCGGACGCACTTCCAGCCGCGGATCGGGCTTGAGCCGCAGCACCGCCCGGACCTCGCGCCCCCGCTGCAGAAAGACCAGCGGAAGCGAGTCGCCCGGCGCCCGCTTGGCCAGCAAGGCGGTCCATTCCTCCTGCCCGGCGATTGGCCGACCGTCCGCCGAGACGAGACGGTCGCCCCGATCCAGGCCGGCCTCGTACACGGGAGTTGCCGCCAGCGTCGCAGCGGTCACCATGGTACCGGCCGAATCCGCGGCGAGCGAGAGCGGCCCCGCCCACGCAGCCCGCGGCTGGGCCGGACGAACCAGGAAGCCGGCCCGCGCCAGGAGTGGCGCGTAGTCCGGCACGTTGCGGCCGCGCACATAGCGCGAGAAGAAGTCCCGCGCAAAGGTCGCGTCGCCCGCGTACTCGCCCAGGGTGCGCTCCAGATCGCCAAGGCGGTAGAGGCGACGGAGTGCGTAGGGCTTCTCCGGTCGGCCGAACCGCTCCCACATGAGGCGCATGTAGCCATCCAGGGTCCTGCCGTCGCCGCGCCCGCGCAGTGTCAGATCGAGGCCGAGGCCGATGCCGGCCCCCCAGGTGTAGTAGGAGAGAAAGGTGTTGGGGAAGTTCACCGGATCGATGGCCGCCGCCGCGTCCACGAACGGGGCGAGCAAACTCATGTCCACCGGGCTATGGAAGCGGCGGCCCGGCGCGGCCAGCACCGCGTTCACGGCTTCGGCGACCGTCTCGGCATAGGCCGAATCGGACATGAGGCCGGCACGACGGACCGCGAGGCGGTCGAAGTAGTTGGTGAATCCCTCGCCGAACCACAGCTCGGGAGACGGGTCGGCCCGGGTGAAGTCGAACGGCTCCAGCTCGGCCGCGCGGATCCGTTCCATGTTCCAGGAGTGGAAGAACTCGTGTGACGCGGTGAGCACCAACCGATCGAACGTGGTCGCCAGGGAGGCGCTCGAGCTGAGGACGGTCGAGTTGCGGTGCTCCATTCCGTCACCCGACGCCCAGGGCAGGTAGTCGGCCAGGAAGGTGTAGGTCCCGTGGTCGAAGCGGGCGGCCTCGCCGAAGATCCCCACCTGCTCCGCGACGATCTTCCGCACCGCCTCGGCGTAACGGTCGAGCTCGGCGTCGGTGCCCTCGTGGTGGAGCGCGATTCGCACGGTGTCCGTTCGACCGCCGGGTCCCGACACGGTCCAGCTCCGCAACGCGAACCGGCTCAGCTCGGTGGGGCTGTCCATGAAGTAGGCCAGATCCGGCGCCGCCCAGGCGAGCGAGTCGGCCCCGGCGACGAGCTGGGTCGCCACTCGCCAGCCGCTGCCGGTCGGAGGGGTGAATCGCACCAGTACCGGCCGCGTCTCCAGGCCCCGCGCCCAGGCAAAGGTGGCCGGCATGTTGAGATGCGCGTGGGTGGGATCGATCTGGGCGTAGGTGCCGTCGGCCCGGTCGGCGTACAGGGTGTAGGTGAAGCGCACCGGCCGGCGTCCCGCCACCACGAGCCAGCGATAGGGATCCCTTCGCACGATCGGAACCGCTCGGCCCGCACGGTCGGTTGCCTGAACGTCGTACACGTTCTTGGCGAACTCGTGCAGGGCGTACCGCCCGGGCGACGAGCGGCTCATCCATACCTCGAGCGTGTCGCCCGCCGCTGGGAAGTCCACCGCGACCCGGGCCTCGTGGTGCACCGGATTGGGGAAAGTGACCGCGTAGCGCACCGTGTCGACCGATGCCGGAGTCGTGAGGGTCAGGACGAGGAGCAGGAGCGACATGGCGGCTCTGGTTGAGGTCAGGAGAAAGCTAGTCCGGTCCGGGATGTACGCTGGCCTTACGAGTCACCCCGCGGCATATTCCCGCCATCCCGATCAAAGGCTCTGATGGACGAGCTGCGCGGCCGGCTGGAGCAGGCGCTCGCGGGTCTCTACGCGTTCCAGCGTGAGCTGGGAGGCGGGGGCATGTCCCGCACCTACCTTGCGGTCGAGACGGCACTCAATCGTCGCGTCGTCGTGAAGGTGCTCGCGCCCGAGCTGCTGGCGGGTATCTCGGTCGAGCGGTTCCGGCGCGAGGTCCTGCTGGCCGCCCAGCTGCAGCATCCGCACGTGGTGCCTGTGCTCACCGCCGGCGACGCCGGCGGGCTCCCCTGGTTCAGCATGCCGTATGTGGACGGCGACAGCCTGCGCCAGCGTCTCGAGCGGGGCCCACTGGGCACCGGCGAGGTGATCAGCATCCTCCGGGACGTGGCCCGCGCGCTGATGTACGCTCACAGCCATGGCATCGTGCACCGCGACATCAAGCCCGACAACGTCCTCCTCTCCGCGGGCAGCGCCACGGTCACGGACTTCGGCATCGCCAAGGCGATCACGGCGGCGCGGACCGACGGCGGCGGGCGGCCAGCGACCCTCACCCAGGTCGGGACTTCCATCGGTACGCCGACCTACATGGCCCCCGAACAGGCGGCGGCGGATCCCAATGCGGACCACCGGGTGGACATCTACGCGTTCGGGGTCATGGCCTACGAGCTCATCGCGGGGCAGCCGCCGTTTCAGGGGGCCTCGCCGGCGCGGCTGCTGGCGGCCCACCTGAGCGAGCCCCCTCGCGACCTCCGGGTTGTCCGCGCCGATCTCCCGGCTCCCCTCGCCGACCTGGTCATGGCGTGTCTCGCCAAGGATCCCGACAATCGTCCGCAACAGGCCGCCGACCTGGTCCGGGTCCTGGAGACTGTCACCACCAGCGGGAGCGCCGCCGCTGCGCCGGCGGCGCTGCGGGGAGGCCGGATCCCGATCGCCAAGGCGCTGGGACTCTGGGCCCTCGCGACCGCGATCGTCGGGGTCACGGCGTGGGCAGCCCTGGACGTCATCGGGCTGCCGGACTGGGTCCTGCCGGGCTCACTGGGGGTGATGCTCGCGGGGCTGCCGGTCATCGGCATCACCGCCTTCGTGCAGAGGGCCGCCTACCGGGCGTATGCCGTCACGCCGCAACGGACCCCGGGCGGCGGCGTTCCCGCCGCGGGGACTCTCGTGACGCTCGCGCTCAAGGCGAGTCCGCACGTCTCCTGGCGCCGCACCATGCTCGGCGGATGGGTGGCGCTGGGTGCTTTCGCCGCTCTCGTCGTCGGCTTCATGGTGACGCGGGCGTTCGGCATCGGGCCGGCCGCATCACTTCGGGGCAAGGGCGAGTTCGGCGCCAGAGAGACGGTAGTGGTCGCCGACTTCCGGGCACCGGCAGGCGACTCCGCCCTCGGTCCCACGGTGGCGGAAGCGTTGCGAACCGACCTGGCCCAGTCCAGCTCGCTCAACGTGCTCACCCGCGCATCGGTACGCGAAATCCTGGGCCTGATGCAGCGGCCGTCGGAGAGCATCGTGCCCTTCGAGCTGGCGCGGGAGATCGCGACGCGGGAGGGCGCCAAGGCGGTGCTCGACGGCGAGATCGTGCGTCTGGGGCAGAGCTACGTCGTGTCCGCCCGGCTGGTCTCCGCCCTGGACGGCGCCGAGCTCGCAACCTTCCGCGAGACGGCCGGGAGCGAGAACGAGCTCATTGGCGCCATCGGCAAGCTCTCGCGGGCGGTGCGGGCGAAGGCCGGGGAATCGCTGCGGACCATCCGCGCCAGCTCCGAGCTGGAGCGGGTCACCACGCCTTCCCTCGCGGCCCTCCGGAAGTACGTCGAAGGCTCCGCGCTCGCGGACGAGGCCGGCGAGGGTGACCGCGGCCTCGCCTTGCTCGAGGAGGCCGTCGCGCTCGACACCGGATTCGCGATGGCCTGGCGCAAGATCGCGGTGCTGCTGGGGAACGACGACCGGAATCGGGAGCGCAGTCTCGCCGCGATCTCGACGGCCTACCGCCACCGCGAGCGGCTCACCGAGCTGGAGCGGCTCCTCACCGAGGGCTACTACTACACGCGCGGTCCACGGCCCGATCCCGACCGCGCGCTCGCCGCCTACGAGGAGGTGATCCGCCTCGACTCGAACAGCACCAGCGGGCTCAACAACGCGGCGGTCATCTACGGCGACAAGCGGGACTACGAGCGGGCGGAGCAGTTCTACCGCCGCGTGGTCCGGCTGCCGCGCACCTTCGGCGGCGCCTTCACCAACCTGATCCAGGAGCAGATCCGCAACGGCAGGGTGGAGGCACTCGACTCCACCGTCGCCGCGTTTCGGGCCCGGTTTCCGGAGAGCAACGACCTCTGGGAGGCGGAGTGGTATGCCGCATGGGGCAAGGGCAGCGCCGACGTGGCGGACAGCATCAGCCGCGCGGTCTTCGCGCGTGCGCGGACGACGAGACAGGCACTGCGGGCAGCCTTCGCCACCGGGCTTCCTGGCCTATCTGCACGGCCGCCGCGACGAGGGTCTCCGCTGGATGACTCAGTGGTCCGAGGCGACGGTGCGCGCCGCCCCCACGCCGGAGAGTCGGATCACCTTCGCGCTGGACACCGCTTACGACGCCGCGATCCGCGGGAACCGCTCCGCAGGCCTCGCCGCCGTCAGTCGCGGACTCGACCGCCACCCGCTGGACTCGATGCCACCGGGTGACCGGCCCTGGGAGGAGTTGTCCCACCTCGCTGTCGACCTCGAGGCTCCGGACCTCGCCAGGCGGGCGCTCGCGGGGTTCGAGCGCGACCAGATGGCAAGCGCCCGCGATCCGGCCGGACGCCAGGCATTCTACGGGGCGCAAGTGGCGCTGGCCGAGCGGCGATGGGACCAGGCGATCAGGCTGTTCCACGAGGCCGATGCGCGAACCGCCGTGCACCCCCGGTACGCCATGGTCAGGATCGGGCAGGCCCACGACCTGGCCGGCCGGGGCGACTCGGCGATCGTCTACTTCGAGCGATTCCTCACGACGCCCGATCCCCAGCCAGAGCAGGATTCCCGCTGGCGGGCGGAGGTCCACCGCCGGCTGGGCGAGCTTTACGAAGCCAAGGGGGCGAAGCGGGAGGCTGCCGAGCAATACCGCAAGTTCGTGGATCTATGGGCCCGCGCCGACGCCGATCTGCGGCCGCAGGTGGCGGAAGCCAGGCAGAGGCTGGAGCAGTTGGGAGGGAAGGGCGGGTAGACCGGGAGGCGTAAAACGTGAAGGGTAAAAAGTGAAAGGGATCCACGATGAACGGATCCTTTTCACTTTTACCTTTCACTCATCTCGGGTTCTAGACGTCCAAATTCGTTACGTATTTTGCGTTGCGCTCGATGAACATCCGCCGCGGCTCGACCTCGTCGCCCATCAGCTCGTCGAACAGCTTCGAGGCCTCCACGGCGTCTTCCATCGTCACCCGGAGGACCGTGCGCTTCTCCGGGTCCATGGTGGTGTCCCAGAGCTGCTCCGGGTTCATCTCGCCCAGGCCCTTGTAGCGCTGGATGTTGATGGTCCCCTTGCCGTCGCCTCCGCTGAGACGCTTGGTGTACTCGTCGCGCTCCGCATCGCTGTAGGCGTAGAAGACCTCCTTGCCCTTGGCGACCCGGTAGAGCGGCGGCTGCGCGATGTAGACATAGCCCGCCTCGATCAGCTCCTGCATCTGCCGGAAGAAGAACGTCAGCAGCAGAGTCCGGATGTGGGCGCCGTCCACGTCGGCGTCGGTCATCAGCACGATCTTGTGGTAGCGCGCGTCGTCCAGCTTGAAGTCCTCGCGCACGCCGGTGCCGATGGCCGTGATCATCGCGCGGATCTCCTCGTTGCTGAGGATCTTGTCGATCCGGGCCTTCTCCACGTTCAGGATCTTGCCTCGGAGCGGGAGGATGGCCTGGAACTCCCGCTTGCGCGCCTGCTTCGCGCTGCCCCCGGCGGAATCGCCCTCGACCAGGTAGAGCTCGCACAGTGCCGGGTCGTCGTAGGAGCAGTCGGCCAGCTTGCCGGGCAGCACGGCGTTCTCCAGGCCCGACTTCTTGCGGACCAGGTCGCGCGCCTTGCGCGCCGCTTCGCGTGCACGGGCCGCGCTCACCGCCTTCTCGATGATGTTTCGCGCAACCGGCGGATGCTCCTCCAGGTAGCTGCCGAGGTGCTCGTTGACTACGGTCTTGACGATGCTCTCGACCTCGGAGTTGCCCAGCTTGGTCTTGGTCTGTCCCTCGAACTGCGGCTCCTTGACCTTGACGTGGAGCACGCAGGTGAGCACCTCGCGGATATCCTCGCCTGAGAGCGTGAAGCCTTCCTTCTTGAGGAAGTCGCGCTTCCTGGCGACGTCGTTGATGGTCCGGGTCAGGGCCGACTTGAAGCCGGTGAGGTGGGTACCTCCCTCGTGGGTGTTGATGTTGTTCACGAAGGTGAAGGTGTTCTCGTTGTACCCGTCCTCGTACTGGAGGGCGAGGTCAACTTCGACGTCGTCCTTCAGCGCGCTGAACGAGATCGGCTTGGAGTGCAGGGACTTCTTGTTCCGGTTGAGCCACTGGACGAACTCCACCAGTCCGCCCTTGGCGTAGAAGGTCTCCTGCTTCTTCTGGTCCTCGCGCTCGTCCTTGATGGTGATGCTGATGCCCTTGTTCAGGAACGCGAGCTGCCGGAGCCGGTCGGCCAGGGTGGTGTAGTGGAACTCCAGGACGGTGAAGATTTCGGGGTCGGGCTTGAATCGGATCGTCGTGCCCGTGCCTCGCGCCTTACCGAGCACCTCGAGCTTCTTCACGGTTTTGCCGCGGACGAAGGCCATGCGGTGGCGGTTGCCGTCCCGATCCACCACCACCTCCAGCCGCTCCGAGAGCGCATTGACCACCGACACGCCCACCCCGTGGAGGCCGCCCGACACCTTGTAGGTGTTCTTGTCGAACTTGCCGCCCGCGTGCAGCACCGTCAGCGCCACCTCGACCGCCGGCATCTTCTCCGTCGGATGCATGTCCACCGGGATGCCCCGCCCGTTGTCCTGGACGGTGATCGAGTTGTCCGCGTGGATGGTGACGTTGATGGTGTCGCAGTGGCCCGCCAGCGCCTCGTCGATGGAGTTGTCCACCACCTCGTACACCAGGTGGTGCAACCCGTTCTCGCTGGTGGATCCGATGTACATCCCGGGCCGCTTCCGCACCGCCTCCAGACCCTTGAGGACCTGGATCGCGTCGGCTTTGTACTCGGGCGTGCCCTCGAGGAGGGCGGGTTCACGCTTGGCCATATGGCTCCGTCGATCTTAGAGATTCACTGCCTGGGCCGGGCTCCGGTGGCTCGTTCACCACAGAGGCACGGAGGGCTGGAGCGGCTCCGTGCGTGTCCCGGCATTCGTCCCATTCCGCGCGACACAAGTCCGGTCACTCTTTTTTCTCTTGTGTGCGTTCCCTGTCATCTCTTTCCTCGGTTCTCCTGGAGCGGAATGAGACGATCCCAAAGGCTCCAGGGAGATCCTCCAGCCCTTCGTGCCTCTGTGGTGAAAAGGCACCGGCGCTCTCTCTAACTACGAGGCCGGTCGAGCGGCCCCGGAACCCACCGGATCTCCTTCACTCTCCCCTGTCGCCCGTCGTTCACACGAGCGAGGATCCGCGGCGTCATGAGGCTGAGCTCATTCGCCCAGGCCGCGGTGGCGACCCGGACCCGCAGGACGCCGTCCTGGGTCACCGATTCGGGTGCCGTCACCGCAGCGATCTGCGGGCCCACCAGTTCGGGCCAGGCCTCGATTACCCCCGCCTGCTGGATCCGCTTGGCGTAGCCGGACCGGCGCAGGTAGCTCGCCAGTGCGTCGGCCAGGGACGAGGGTCGGCGCGGCTCGCTCACGCTTCGGGGCCCCGCACTCGTCCCTCCGTCACGCTCCACACCTCCAGCTCCAGCCCCCGCGGCAACTCCTCGACCCGCGGGGCGGTGAGAAACACCTGCCGATCCTGCGGACCGACCAGCCGGGAAGCGAGCCGCTGCCGTCGCTCGTCGTCCAGCTCGGCGAAGACGTCGTCCAGGAGGAGGGCGGGCTCCGTCTCCCGCGCTTCGCGCAGCGTCGCGAGCTCCAGGAGCTTGAGCGCCACCGCCGCGCTCCGCTGCTGCCCGGTGCTGCCGAACTCCCGGATTGGACGGCCACCGATTTCCAGCCGAAGGTCGTCCCGGTGCGGCCCCACGGTGGAAGCCCCCCTCGCACAGTCCGCCGCCTGGGCCGCCGCCAAGGCCTGCGCCCAGGCACCTGGGTCGGCCAGCTCCGGCGCCCCCCGATAGGCCAGTGTTGCAAGGCCGCGCTCGCCTATGCAGTCGAACTCGGCGGCAAACCGGGCAGCCGCATGGCGCGTCCAACGCTCCCGTGCCGCCACAATCTCCGCGCCCGATGCGGCGAGCGGCCGGTCGAACGCCCAGGCCAGCTCGGGCCGCCCCTGCCGCAACGCGCTGTTTCGCTGGGCCAGCGCGGCGCGGTAGCGGGCCAATGCCCGGAGGTAGCCGCGGTCGGCCAGCGAGAGCAGCCGGTCCAGGTACTGCCGGCGGAGCGCGGCCGGTCCCGAGGCGAGCTCCACGTCGCCCGGAAGGAAGACCACCGCGAGCCAGCGGCCGACCGCCTCGGTGAGCCGCTCCGACTCCGCCCCGTCGAGCAGGATCCGCTTGCGCCGGCCCGCGGGAACGTACCCGGCGGAGAGCGTGCCCACGCCGGCGTCCACGACTGCGGCCTCCACCTGGAAGGCGGCGGCGCCGAAGGCGGCGACTTCCTGGTCCGGCGCCCCCCGGAAGGATCGGAAGAGCACCGGGTAGTACACTGCCTCCAGAAAGTTCGTCTTGCCTTGCGCGTTGGCGCCGAGAAGGGCGACGCCGCGCGCCGGCACGTCGCAGTCGAGGTCCGCCAGATTCCTGAACCCTCGAGCCGCCAGCCGCTGGAGCCGCACTACTGGATCGTGAAGCGGCGGGTGATCGTGGGTCCGACGTTGCCGATCACGTCGACGCCGTGCACACCGATCGTGATCGTTCGACCGAAGAGGCCGCGGGTCGGCAGGCTGATCGAGAAGTTGAGGGTATCCCTGCCTTCGCCGTCGAGCGGCAGGTAGCTCAGGTTCGCCCCACCGACCTCGATGTAGAGCGTGTCCACCCCGCTGGGGTCCACCGTCCGGCCCCCGATCACGAAGGGGTCTCCCTCCAACAGAGTCGTGTCCCGCGATGGCGGGTCGATGTGGCTGATCGGACCTTCCTGGTCCACCGGCTCGGGCTCGAACACCAGCCGCTCGCGCTCTTCGCACCCCATGAGCAGCGCCAGCAGGACCCCCCGCACGACCTTTCCGGGCATCGCACAAAGATAGTCAACCGAGAGGGCGAAATGCAGTCCAGCGTTTGGACTTACGGCGGTCGGACGGACCGGCGGACCGGCGGTCCGTCCGACCGCCCGACCGCCATCACTCCCCCCGAAACACCGCCTTCCGCTTCTCCCCGAACGCCGCCGTGCCCTCCCGCATGTCGGCCGTTCCGGACAGCAGCCCGAAGAGATTGGCCTCCAGCAGCAGCGCCTCGTCCACTCCGGTATCGAGCCCCGTGTCCACCGCCTCCAGGCAGGCCCGCACGGCCAGCGGTCCGTTCTCCAGGATCGTTCGAAGGATGGCTTCACTCTCGATCAGCAGACGGTCGGCCGGGACCACGCGGTTGACCAGGCCGATTCGATGGGCCTCCTGCGCGTCGATCATCTGGCCCGTCAGGAGGAGCTCCAGCGCCCGGCCGCGGCCCACGAGACGCGGCAGCCGCACGGTGCCTCCGTACCCGGGGCCGATGCCGAGCTTGACCTCCGGCTGCCCGAAACGGGCGCCCTCACTGGCGATGCGAAGGTGGCAGGCCATGGCCAGCTCACAGCCGCCGCCCAGGGCAAAGCCGTTGACCGCGGCGATCACCGGCTTCCCGCAGCGCTCCAGCGCGCGGAAGACGCGCTGGCCTTCGAGCGAGCGCGTCTTCCCGTCCACCGGGCCCTGCGCCGCGATCTCGCCGATGTCCGCGCCGGCGACGAAGGCCTTCGGTCCCGCTCCGGTGAGGATTGCGCCCTTGATGTCGCGGTCGTTCCGGAGCCGGGCAGCCGCGTCGCCCAGCTCGGCGATGACGGTGCCGTTCAGGGCGTTGAGCTTCTCGGGGCGGTTGACGGTGACGGTCGCGACCGCGTCGCGGACCTCGAACAGCAGCGTGCTGTAGGCCATGTCGATGCTCGGGCTGGAAAGGTGGGATAAGAGTATCTTGTCCCCATGCGACTTCCCAACCCCATCGCGTGGTCTCCGTCCGGCGGAATCCGTCTGCTCGACCAGACGCGGCTGCCGGGTGAGGAGCGGTACCTCGAGTTGGAGACGGTGGAAGCGGTTGCCGAGGCAATCGCTTCGCTCCGGGTGCGCGGCGCACCCCTCATCGGGATCGCGGCGGCCATGGGCGTGACGCTCGCGCTCAGAGAAGACGCCGCGCCTGCGCCCGAGCCGCTGGACGCGGTGCGCCGCGCCGCCTCGAGCCTGGGCGCCACTCGTCCCACGGCCGTGAACCTGCACTGGGCCCTCGCCCGCGTGGTGCGCCGGGCTGAGCGCGCCGTCGAGACAGGTGAGCCGCTGGGAGCGGCGCTCCGAGCGGAAGCCCAGGCCATCTGGGATGAAGACCGTGCCATGTGCGATCGCCTCGGCGCGCTCGGCGCGGCGCTGATCCCGGCCGATGCCACCGTGGCGACGATCTGCAACGCCGGCGTGCTTGCCACCGGCGGCATCGGCAGCGCGCTCGCCCCCGTCTACCATCTGCACCGGCTGGGCCGCGCACCCCGGGTGATCGTGCCCGAGACCCGGCCGCTGCTCCAGGGAAGCCGGCTCACGGCCTGGGAGCTGAGTCGCGCCGGCGTCGAGTGCACCGTGATCGCCGATGGCGCGATCGCCACTCGCTTCCGCCGCGGCGACGTGGCTTGCGCGCTGGTCGGCGCCGACCGGATCGCCGCCAACGGGGACGTCGCCAACAAGCTCGGCACCTACGCGCTGGCGCTGGCCGCGCGGGCGCACGGCGTTCCGCTCTACGTGCTCGCCCCCAGCTCGACGATCGACCCCGCGACGCCCGACGGCAGCGCGATCCCGATCGAGCTCCGCGCTGCCGACGAGGTCACCGCCTGGCGCGGGGTCCGCGCCGCGGCCGAGGGCGTTCCCGCCTGGAATCCTGCGTTCGACGTCACCCCCGCGGAGCTGGTGAGCGCGATCGTGAGCGACCGCGGGGTCGTGCCGCCCGGACAGCTCTCCCGGCTCATGGACTGATGCCCTCGATCCTCGCGCTCGACCAGGGCACGACGGGATCCACCGCGCTGGTCATCCAGCAGGACGGCACGGTGCTGGGACGAGGCTATCGCGAGTTCACCCAGTACTTCCCGCAGCCGGGCTGGGTCGAGCACGACCCGGAGGAGATCCTCAAGGTTTCACTCGAGGCGATCGCGGATGCGCTGGCCGGAGCCGGCGAGCGGCCGATGGGTCTGGGGATCACCAACCAGCGCGAGACGGTCGTGCTGTGGGATCGCCGCAGCCTGCGGCCGGTGGCGCCAGCGATCGTGTGGCAGGACCGTCGCACCAGCGAGCGCTGCCGCGAGCTGAAGGAGACCGGTGTCGAGGCGCTGCTCCGCCGGCGCACCGGGCTGGTGGCCGATCCCTACTTCTCGGCCACCAAGCTGGAGTGGCTGCTGCGCGATCCCGAGCTGCGCCGCCGGGCGGGCAGAGGCGAGCTCGCCGCCGGGACGGTGGAAAGCTGGCTGGTGGCGAAGCTCACCGGTGGGCGAGTCCACGCGAGCGACCACACCAACGCGAGCCGCACGCTGCTGTACGATCTCGCGGCCCGCGATTGGCACCCCGAGCTGCTCGGGATCTTCGGGGTGCCGCGGGAGGTGCTCCCGACCATCACCCCCTCGTCCGGAATCGTTGGAGAGACCGAACCTTCGCACCTCGGCTTTGCGCTGCCCATCGCCGGGCTCGCGGGCGATCAGCAATCGGCCCTGTTCGGCCAGGGGTGCTGCACCGACGGGCTGGCGAAGAACACCTATGGGACCGGTGCGTTCCTGCTGGTGTATCGTGGCACTCGAGTGCCCGAGCCGCCCCACGGCGTGCTCGCGACCGCAGCCTGCGGTCCCCGTGGGGAGCCGGCCTACGCGCTCGAAGGGAGCGTGTTCATCGCGGGCGCCGCGGTCCAGTGGCTGCGCGACGGGCTGGGCATCATCGCGACCGCGCCCGAGAGCGAGCGGCTGGCTCGCAGCGTCGAGGGCACGGATGGCGTGACGTTCGTGCCGGCGTTCGTGGGGCTGGGCACGCCGCACTGGGAGGCGGAGGCGCGTGGAACCATCGTCGGACTGACCCGCGGCACCGAGCGCGCGCATCTCGTGCGGGCGGCGCTGGAGGCGATCGCATTCAGCAGTGCCGAGCTGCTGCACGCCATGACGGGCGCGGGCAAGGTCGACGTCGCGGTCCTGAGGGTGGACGGCGGGGGCGCGGCGAACGACTGGATGATGCAGTTCCAGGCCGACGTGCTCGGCCTGCCGGTGGAGCGGCCCGACATGGTGGAGACGACGGCGCTCGGCGCCGCCGCGCTCGCCGGACTCGCGCTCGGTGTGTGGAAGCAGCCCGGCGAGTTCCTGGCCGGACGCCGGTTCACGCGGTTCACGCCCTCGATGGGTGCGGTGGAGCGGGGAAGACGGGTGCGGCAGTGGGAGCGGGCAGTGCGTGCGGCGCTGGTCTGGGCGCGGGGAGCCGAATGACTCCGCTTCCGGTCACACCGCTTCGGACTTTCCCTGCTGCAGTGGCTCCGCCGCCCGCGCCTTCGCCGCAGCGTCCAACACCTCTCGCACCTTCTTGAGCAGTCTCTCGGGGCCGAACGGCTTGGGCAGGAACGTCGCGCCGGGATCCAGCCGGCCGCCGCGAACCACCGTCGTGTCGGTGTATCCCGACATGTAAAGCACCGGGAGGCCCGGCTGTTGGGCGGCGAGAATCCTCGCCAAATCGGGTCCGCTCATCTCGGGCAGCATGACGTCGGTGAGGAGCAGGTCCACCTGCCGGCCCTGCTCGCCCACCAGCGCGACCGCCTCACCGGGGCTCGCGGCCGCCAGCACACTGTAGCCGCGCTTGAGCAGCACCCGCTGGGCCAGGTCCCGGATGCTGGGGTCGTCTTCGACCAGGAGGACCGTCTCCCGACCGGGCTGAGCCCGGCTTTCCTGCCGCGTATCACCGGCCGCCGGCGCGCCGACCGCACGGGGCAAATACACCTTGACCGAGGTCCCGCGCTCGGGCTCCGAATAGACGTAGATGTGCCCGCCGGATTGCTTCACGATGCCGAACACGGTGGAGAGCCCGAGCCCGGTGCCGACGCCTCGAGGCTTGGTGGTGAAGAAGGGCTCGAAGATCCGGGCCTTCACGTCAGGGGGCATGCCGTGGCCCGTGTCGCTCACGGCCAGCTCGACGTAGCGGCCGGGGTCCACGCCCAGGTGAACGCGCGCATACTCGTCGCTGAGCCGCACGTCGCGGGCTTCGATCGTCAGGGTGCCCCCGTCCGGCATCGCGTCGCGGGCGTTGATCGCGAGATTGAGGACCACCTGGATCAGCTGCGCCCTGTCCGCCAGGACCGGGCTCAGAGGCGGGGCCGCCTCCACCTCGACCTTGATGTGCTCGCCTATGAGCCGCCGCAGCAGGCGACCGGCTTCGCCGAGCACCTCGCGCAGATCGAGGACCGCCGGTTGAACGATCTGTTTTCGACCGAAGGCCAGCAGCTGCGCGGTGAGCGCGGCGGCACGGTCGGCCGCTTCGCGGATGCCGGCGAGGTCGCTCTGCTCTGGTGCGTCGGGCGGCAGGCTGGCCGACACGAACTCGGCGTAGTTGTTGATCGCGGTGAGGATGTTGTTGAAGTCGTGGGCGATTCCTCCGGCCAGCTGGCCGATGGCCTCGAGCTTCTGCGCCTCCCGGCGGCGCTCCTCGATCTCCAGCCGCGCCCGAAACCACCGATCCATCTTCGCGCCGAGGAGGCCCAGCGCCAGGATCAGGAGCGTGCCGAAGGTGACGGCCAGGGTGAGCTCGCGGGTGGCGACCAGCCCGCCGAGGGCGTGTGCCGGATGGCCGTCTGGGGTGAACGTGACCGCCGCCATGCCGGTGTAGTGCATCCCCGCGATCGCACCGCCCATGACCGTGCCGCCGATGAGGCGGCGGAAGCCCGCGTGGCGGCTCTCATCGGCCCGGAACCGGTAAGCGAGCCAGAGGCCGACGAAGGAAGCCACCACCGCGATCGCGACCGATGCGCCTACCAGCCGGAGCTCGTAGTGCAGCCGCGCGTCCACCCGCATGGCGGCCATGCCGATGTAGTGCATCCCCGCGATGGCGGGACCCATCCACAGCCCGCTCAATGCCAGCGCCCACCAGGTCAGAGTCCTGCGGCTCACGACGTGGAAGGCCAGGGCGGACGCGGCCACCGCGACCAGAACCGACAGGAGGACCAGCTCGGCGGCGTAGGTGATCGGGACCGGCAAGTGCAGAGCGAGCATGCCCACGAAGTGCATGCTCCAGATCCCGACGCCCATCGCGATGGCGCCGCCCGCGACCCACGCGGGGCGCTCCCGGCCGTCGGCGAGCGTGATGCGGCCGGCGAGATCGAGGGCGGTGTACGACGCCAGGATCGCGATCAGGACCGACAGAACGACGATCAGGGGACTGTACCATCCCTCGAGCACTATGGACGCCTCTTGCATCGGCTCGGTCCGTCGAAGGGCTGGGTTGGGTTGTGGTGGTTGACTGGAAACTAGGGCCTGGACGCGGGGAGGGTAGTGGGAACAGTCTGTGACCGCGGCCTTCAGCGCGGACCGCGCGTCGAGTCGGTGCCGCCTCCCCGCGGGGGCGGAAGGTCCAGAGGGTCGTTCGCGTCCCCCGGATAGCTGACCGTATCGCTGGTCGTGGGCGTCGCCGGGCCGTCGCGGCCCGGCTGAGACGCGCAGCCCGTCGCGCCGAGCAGCATGACTAACAGCCCTATCTCTCGCATGGGTCTCCTATCTCCCGAAACGCTCGAATCGGTAGGCGAGCTCCGGGCCCCCTTCACCCTCGTACGCGAGCTGTGCGACGAGCAGGCCGAAGGGCTCCATGTACCGGGCGATGCGCAGTGACCCCGCGTCCACCGGATCGAAGCCCACATCACTGATCAGGCGGGCGGTGGCTTCCTTGCTCCTGGCGTCGTCGCCGCAGTAGACGAGGCTGGGCCGTGAGGCATTGCCCCGTCCCTCGAACACGCTGAAGAGGACCTCGCTCGGCACGGTGTTGAAGGCGGCCACCACGCGAGCTCCCGAGGCTCGCCTGGCCAGCTCCTCCGCGCCCGAGGACGTGTGGGCCACGACCAGCTCGGTGTCGTCGGCGTTCATGGGGAGCGTGCAGGAGAGGATGAGCTTCCCCACGAGATGGCCCGCCTGCTTCAACACGTCGTCGACCCGGGACCAGTGCACCGCCAGAAGCAGGACGTCCGCTTGCTGCGCCGCCTCGCGCGGTGTCCCTGCACGCGCCTTTCCACCGGCATCTCGCGCCAGGCCTTTCAGCTTCTCCTGGCTGCGCGCGTAGCTGAACACGACGTCATGGCCGGCACGCGCGAACAGCGTCCCGAGTTTCCCTCCCATGAGGCCCGAACCCAGTATGCCGATGTTCATCGAACGGCTCCTATCGGCGCGGTCATGCCAACGACATCGCCGCGCCGCCTTGCCAAGGGATGGGACCCTCCCAACCTTAATGCGTGCGAACAGTGCTGCTGCTGCTGATCTCCTGGGCTGCCGGTCTGGCCGCCTACGGCATCGCGCTCGTGATCGTGCGAGGGGAGGTCCTCTCCCTCGACAACTGGATGATCATCGGGTCCATCACGCTCGTCGCTTGGCTGGTCGGCTCTGTGCTCGTCACCTTCCCGATTCTGCGCCTGATGCTTTCGAGTCGCTCGGTCCAGGCGGGCAAGGGGCTTCTCGCACTCACTGCGGCGGCGCTCGCGATCGTGCCGGTCTGGCTCAACATCGGGTTCTGGTACGGATGGCACCCCCGCCATCTGCTGCTTGGCGAGGCCGGATTCCTGGGTCTGCACTATGCGACCAGCGGCCTGGTGCTGAGCCTCTCGCTGGCGCGTCGTGAGCGCGGGCGCAGTTGAGCCCGTCCTCCGCCATGCACGTCCAGATCATCCTCGTCCCTTACGATACCGCCCGCCGCGGCTGGCGCAGTGGGGCCGGCCCCGAGCACCTGCTGCGCGCCGGCCTCGCCGAGCACCTCCAGGGCAACGGGCACTCCGTCGCCGAGGTGGAGGTGATCGAGGCCGATCCCACGCAGCCGCCGGCAGAGATCGCCACCGGGTTCGAGCTGATGCGGAAGGTTGCGGTCGCAGTGCGCGCCGCCCGTGGCGCGGGTCGGTTTCCGCTCGTCCTCAGCGGCAACTGCAATGCCTCGGTCGGCGCCCTCAGCGGCCTCACTCCCTCCCGTCGAGCCGTCTTCTGGTTCGACGCCCATGGCGACCTCAACACGCCCGATACCACCACCAGCGGCTTCCTGGACGGGACGGGCTTCGCGACCGCGTTGGGTCTGTGCTGGCACGGGCTCGCCTCCGGCATTCCCGGATTCGAGCCGGTCGATTCCGAGGCGGCGTTCCTTCTCGGAGCTCGGGACCTCGATCCGCCCGAGGCGGCGCTGCTCGATCGCGGACCGATCAAGACCGTCTCCAGCGCGCGGCTCTCGGCCGAATTGCCGGGGATGCTGAGCCGCGCTCGGCTGGAGGGGGCCCTCGGCCACGTGCACTTGGACCTCGATGCGCTCGACCCCGCCCGGGTGGGTCGTGCCAATAGCCTGCCGGTGCCGGACGGGCTCTCGGTCGAACAGCTCACGGGGGCCATCGCCACCATCCGAGCGCGCGTCACGCTCGGCGCGGCCGCGCTCGCATCCTACGCGCCGGAGTTCGACTCGGGAGGGAGTGTCTGCCGGGCGGGGTTCGCGGCCATTGATTCCCTGCTGTCAGAGCTGCCCTGACTTGCGCCCCGTCAGCGTCCGTGACGGCGTCCCATGACGGACGTCTGTATCCCCGCGTTATCGCAGTTCACCCTCGGGTTCCAGGTGGCGACGATCCCGCTCGGGTTGTGCTGCCCCACATAGATATGCAGGCCCCAGAGTCCTGCGTCCGGCACGGC
Source organism: Gemmatimonadota bacterium (assembly GCA_046729675.1). Taxonomy (GTDB): domain Bacteria; phylum Gemmatimonadota; class Gemmatimonadetes; order Gemmatimonadales; family GWC2-71-9; genus CAVVWJ01. The sequence continues at coordinate 19,529 of JBKPGZ010000223.1, forward strand.
CTCGAACGCCTGGCCGAGCAGGGTCGGCGGTGCCTCGGTCGCGGGATGATCGCTGAACAGCACGATGTACTCCACGCCGATGAACCGCAGCTGACCGTTCTTCTGCGGCTCGTACAGGAGAAGCTCAGGTTGGAGCAGGTTGACCGCGCCGCCATCCTCGACGTACGCCGGGTTGCTGTAGTGAAACCCCATGCCGCCGAGGCCGGGCACCTCGAGACAAGGCGTGAACTGGACCGACCATCCCGCATTCACGGCGGCCTGGAACTGGTGGAACGGCGCGACCAGCCGGCGCAGCTGGGCGATCTCGCTGGCGGTCGAGGCGTCGGCGCTGGCGTGCGCGGAGGCCAGGGACGGGCTCTCCGGGGCGACGGCGCGTGATCCGTCGTCGCACGCCAGCAGCAACGCGGCGAGGGAGAGGGTGATGGCAGCGCGTCTGTGCATTTGGACCCCCCAGGGGGAGGAGTTGGAATGCGTGTGGGATAGACCTGCGTCGGCACCGAATCCCAACGTAAGGAGGGCAGAGGGTCACGCAAGTAGGGGACGCAGCCGCCTCGACGTCCTCCTGCGCGCTCACTGCTTCAGCCGCCCGGGATGTTCGCGCCGTGGCAAGCCGTGCACATCGAGGGATTCTTGCGGCGCAGGGTTTCCGGATCGAACCCCGGGCCGTGAGGATTGAACCGGCGACCTCCTTGCGCGGAGTGGCAGCTGAGACAGTCCCGCTCCGAGTGACACGAGACGCAGCTCTCGAGATTCTGCCGGGCAGCCTGGCCGTGGTTCAGGAGGAACTCTGCCTTGGCGTCGTGGTACCCCGCTCCACGCAGGCCGTCCCTGGAGCCGAGACCTGAGCTGACATGGCAGTTGGCGCAGAACTGCGACTGATTGTGGCAGTCGGAACAGGACTGGTCGCGCGTGTACGCGGCGGCGGGGTGAGTCGTGAGGAAGCCAGCGGGATGATATCCGGGACTCGGATCCGCCGCGTTGGGCCGGTGGCAATCCAGGCACTGGGATCGCGCGTGGCATGCCCCGCAGCTCTGTGGTCTCGAGGACGCCAGCTCGGCGTGGTTGTCGGAGAAATCGATGCCGTGCGAGTCGGGACGCTTCCGCTCCACCCGGGCGCCCGGGCCGCGGCCTGGTCCCGAGGCATGCACGGCCAGGGCCGCCGTCGGCGAGGCCTGGTGGCAGTCGAGGCAGCTCTCCTGAGTATGGCAGGTGGCACACCGGAGAGCGTCCTTCCGGGCCGGGTCCCCGTGACGGAAGAGGAACGAGGGATCCGCGTGACTCGCCGGCGCGCGAAGCTCGGCCTGGATCGCCAACGATCGCGGATCGGACTCGAGGGCCTGGATGGCCGCCACCTCGGGGGCGTCGACGTGACACTCGGTGCAGAAGTCGCGCGCGTGGCAGGTGGCGCACGAGGCCGCGACGCCACGATTTCCTGCCCGCGCCTGAGCGCCGTGGCCCTCCTCCACGAAGCCGGGAGCCCGGTGCGAAGCCGGAGCGGGGAATCGGCTCACCTGGGTGCGGGTCAGGCCAACAGCCTGCGCCAGGGGCACGTGACAGGTGACGCAGGCGCTGTCAGGCGCGTCCAAGTGCCCGGCGCTGATGCCGTGGCAGTCGAGGCAGGTCCGGACCACGGCAAGGCGTACCTGCATGGGATCGGCGCCGGCCTCGGTGTGACAGACGCCGCACCGGAGCGCGGAATCGGGAGCTGCCTGCAGGAGCCCGTCGGCGTGACTCGAGTGGGTGAACTTCAGGTTGCTGGCCCGCGGGCCCGGCGGCGGGGACCAGTCCACTTTCTTCTGTATGGCGCCATCGTGACAGTCGGCGCAGTTCGTCTGGGCGGGCCAGAGCGATGCTTCAGGCTCGGCGGCACCCGCGTGGCACCCGACACAGGAGGGAAACAGCTCACGATGCTCCCAGTGGTCGAAGCGTTGCTGCGCCACCCAGGCAAGCGCGGAGCCGCTGGCGAGCGCGCCGATGAGGAGCACCAGCCCCGACCGCGATCCGAGCGTCACCGGCTTCCCGCCCGCGGACGGGTTCGCAACGCCGGCGGGAGGCGGAACACGTCGGTCTCGCTTCGCAGCAGCAGGGTCACCCTGGCGTGCAGCCGGGTCTGATTCCAGTCGAACGCCGCCGCGTCCGGCCGCTCCCGAGACTCCCAGTACCTCGCTCCGCCGACCCCGAGGCGCAGGCGGCTTCCCGGACTCCATTCCGCATCCACGCCCAGCACGTCGACTGAGGCATCGTTGAACCGAAACTCCAGCGGCCGGTCGAGGGTGGACCCATACCCGGTGATCGCGAGCACGGTCGTCGGGGTCCAGGTGACGAAGGCGTCGAAGCCATGGGACGACGCGCCGGGGCCGTACTCCTCACGGTAGCCCGCATCGAAGCGCCAGGCTGACCCGAGGCTGTAGGTGGCGCCCACGCCGAGCCGCCAGCCGTCATCGTCCACATCCACCAGCGGGGTTTCCGTTTCGGTGTCCGAAAAGGCGTAACGCTCTCCCCGGGCACGAAGCTCGAGCGAGCGGATGGGTCGCACGAAGACCGCGGCGTCCGCCGCGTGATACGGAACGGGGCTGAAGACGCCCCACAGGGTCCACAGATCGAAGTGGGGCCGGTATTGACGGAGTCCGCCGGTCACCGTGATCCGTGGCGCCGTGTACCGGACCACCGCGTCGGCGTTGCCGAACCAGGTATTGGCCAGGTCGTAGTCCGCCCCGGCGGCGAAGCTCCAGTATCGGCTCGGACGGAAATCCAGCGAGAGCGCCGCCCGCTCCGAAACGAAGTTGCGGCTGTCGCGATCGACTTCGCGCTGGTAGTCCAATCGCGCATTCCACAGACGCCCCTGGTACCCGAGCGCGCCGCCGGCGAGGATCTGTCGACTCCGAGGCTGGAACTCGTCCAGCGGGTCGAGCGCGGGGCTGGTCGGTGTCAGCGCGGTCGCCCGCGCGAGCCCCAGGCCCGCGTATGCGTCGACCTCGATCCCGCTGCGGCCGACCCGCACGATCCCGCGGCCGCCGTCGAAACCCACGATGCCGAGCCGATGGACCAGCAGCTGCCGACCACCGCGCACGGTGAACTGGCGATGTCCGTACTCGGCGTAGGCCTCGAGCAGCTGCGCCGCGGGCTCGGTGCCGGGCCAGGTCTCGTCACCGTCGAGATCGAGGCCAAGCCTCCCGTTCACGCGCACGCTGACGCCCGGGATGCCGAACCCCCAGAGCGTGAGGTCGGCCGTCGTCACCATCGGGCCGCCGGTGAGCTCCGGCCCTCCACGGAAGTAGAAGCAATAGGCGCTGCCGGGAGGGCAACGCACCGCGAAGTTGTCGGGTGTCCGCGGACCGCCCGTCGGGCCGGTGACGACCTCCCCGACGGGGATGCTGTCCATCTCGACACCGCGAAAGGTCGCCCGCTGCACCCGCGAGTCGAGTCGCAGGCGATAACCCTGCGCCTCGACAGGACCCGAGCCGAGCCCGAGCAGGGCGATGCCCAGCAACCCGGCGACGCACCGGAGACGACTCACGGCTCACCGCCGATCAGCCTGGTGCGGTACTCGCCGGGGGAGGCCTGCAGGTGGCAGACGGTGCACTCCTTCTGCTGATAGTGATCCGTCTCGCTCGAGTGGCAGGCCAGGCAGAACGACCGGGTGGGCTCCAGAGCGGCGACGGTCGTGGCGGTATGGCATTGGTCGCAGGCGCGATGGGCATCGACCGGAGGCGCGTGCGCCTGGATGATGCCCCCGGTGCGGTGGCACGCGGCGCAGTCGAGCCCCGCGGTGTGATGGTTGTCGTGGCAGGAGGTGCAGGTCGCGACGGATTCCTTGGGTTCGAGAGTGACCGGAGTGACGTGACACTCCGTGCAGGCGACGTCGGCGTGCCGCGCGTGCTCGAACTCGACTCGCCGATCCCGGGGCGGCTCCTGAGCGACGCTCACCTTGACCGTCACAGATCGCGCGGGCTCGATCTCCCCGGCCTGGTGGCATGAAGCGCAATCCGCCTTCGTGGGGCGCTGGTGGTGGCAGATCTGACACCCACGGGGCGGCTGGAACGTGAGGTTGCTCGTCTGCGATGTGGTGCTGTGGCAGGTGATGCAGGCGAGTTTGCGATGGGTTCGATGGGAGAAGGTGTCGGCGAGAGCGGCGGTTCGGGCGATCGGCCTCCCGGGTGGCTCGTCGGGAAACGGTGCGTCGCCTCGCCCCCGGGCGCGCCCCGGCTCGACCAGCCCATGGACACGGGGCGCCATGCTGTCGGACGGCGGCTGCGGCGGAAGTAGACTTTGCCGCAAGGCCTTCAGCGTATCGAACGGCAGCGGCGGCTTGTTCCGGCCACCCTGACGGACTGCGGTATGGCATCCGGTACAGTCGCTTGCGTCCACCCGGGCCGCGTGCGGCTGATGACAGGTCCGACACTGGTCCGCCACCTTCCGGTGGGCCTTGCCGGCGTGGAAGGCCATACTGCGCCAGTCGGCATGACAGCCGCCGCCGGCGCAGGATTTCAATGCGTCCGTGGGCTTGACGTCGGTGTGGGGATTGTGGCACATCCCGCAGCTCCCGCCATGGGGATCCTTGGCCGGGTCGAACGTGGCGAACAGCACCCGCATCTCGTGGCAGCCGAAGCACTGCCCTTGGCCCGGGCGGAGGGCGCCGCCCGCGGAGTCGAGAGTCACGAACTGGGCGTCCGCGGTGAACTGGTGGCAGGAGTTGCAGTAGAGCTGCTCCTGGTTGGGATCCAGGTTCTCCCGCGAGAACCGGGCGGCCATGCTCCCGAGCCGGATCTTCACCTGGTCGGTCAGATGGCAGCCCTTCTGCGCGCAGGTCGTGTCCGCCGGCTGGAATCGGTGAGCTGACCGTGCGTGGCAGGTGAGGCACTCTACGTCCTTCAGCGCCGACGAGTCCGACTCGAAGTGAATGCGATGTCCGGCGGTGGAGGCGATGCGCTGCCAGGTATCCTTGGCCTCCCCGTGCTTGTGACACTGCTCGCAGGTCTCCCTCGGCACCTTCGCGTGGGGCGGCACCTTTTCCGGGCGCTCGGTGATCCAGTAGTACATCTCCTTGGTCTGCGCCTCGAGCTCGAAGGGGTGGCAGGCGTGGCAGGAGAGACTGTCGTGGGCGCCCTCGACCTTGTTCACCAGCAGGTAGTGGCCGGTATCCGGCCGCACAAAGGCCTGCCCGCTGGGCACGAAGATGTGGCACCCGCGGCAGAAATCGTTGTCATGCATCATGTAGTCGTAGGCCTTCACCCCCGTTCCCACCACCAGCAGAAGCACGGCCCCCAGCGCCCCGGTGAGCCCGAGCTTGACCCCGCGATCCCGGGTGACCAGCCACGTCCATATCGCCCACCGGCGGCGCCACAGGAAGACGGCAAGCACGATCGCCACGATGGCGCCCAGCACGATGCCGCCGCCCATGACCCAGCCCGGCTTCTGGAATAGCCATTGCACGATGGGAACCATCGGGTCGGGCAGGGGGGAGTCGACCACGACCGAGTCGATGAATTGCCCGGTCAGCGTGTCCTGGGCGGCCTGCAGCCAATCGGCCCCGGTGCTCAACACTGTTCCGGGGCCGATGTGACCTGGCATGTGCGAGGTATGCTGGCTAGGTCAGCGGGAGCTGATCTTGCGCTGGTCACGAACCTTCAGGTGCCTCCTAACGCGATCCAGTAGTGCCTGGGTCTCGGGCGGAACGTGCAGGCTGAGACCGTAAGCGTCCTGCAAAGCATTGATGCTCGCACCGAGGAGCGACGTGCTCAGGCCCGGGTTGTGCACCCCTTTCGAGCGATCACCATTGCTCGCACGTCCCTCGGCGATCAGTTGCACGTTGAACAGCACTCCCTCGGCGACACTGAGCGAGTCGTCGTTGGGGTTGAAGTTGACGGCCGGATTCGGGATCTGGGTCAGAAGGCCGGTATCGCCAGGATCGAAGGCGCTAAAGGTCCCATCCTCCGTCGTCTCGTACAACACCTGGTCGCCGTCGGTGTCCGTCCAGATCTGATCGGCGAGCACGGCGATGTTGTTGCGGTGGTCGCTAAACGCGGATTGTACGACTTCGGCACTCCCGTGGCAGCCCGTGCACGCGCCCCAGTAGCGTGCGGTGGTGGTGTACTCGCAGGTGTTGTCCGACACCGGATCCCCCGTCGTCGGATCCAGGCACGGGACTGGTCTGAACAGGTGCCCCCTCGACTCGATGGTCTCACCGGGGTTCAGCAGGTCCTCCACCTCGAAGTTGTTCACATGACACCCGGCGCAGAGCCGCGGGTTTGCTTCGGGAGTGCCATGGGTGGCGGCTTGCGCGGTGGTGTCGTAACCCGGCGGCCAGTACCCGGCCGTGCCCGTGAGCACGGCGCCCTGTGGGGCATGCGGCCCCCTCGAGCCGCTGGGCTCGTAGCGCCGGGTGTGGCACTTCATGCAGAGATTGCCCTCGAACGTGCCGTCCGAGATCGAGTAGCGGAGCTGACCCTCGTACTGACCGTTGTGGGGATCGTGGCAGACGGCGCAGGTGACACCCAGGTGGAGGTCTGCGGCAGGGACATCACGCTCGACATAGTTCTCCGTGACCCCCCAGGCCCTGAGCGCGGCGCGGCCTTCGTGACACGTCGCGCAGTTCTCACCGTGGTCCGCGACGAAGCTTCCATCCTCCGGATCGATCAGGGCTCGCGCGTGGCCGGACGTCCGCCACTCGTCGACGAAGGGATGGTGCGACCCACTGTGACACTCGGCGCAGGAGCCCGAGACCGTCGCCGTATCCGCGTTGACGTCCCCGGTGGCGACGTCTGACGCCAGCACCTGGACCCGTGCCAGCGGGGGTGCCGTCGCGTCCGGGGTCTCGACGTGATCCACGCCGGGTCCATGGCAGCTCTCGCACTGCACGTCGTGGTAGGCTGTGTCCTGGACCGCGTTCCAGCCGGCAGGCTCGCTGACCTGGTTCCCGCGCTCGCTCACCGTGTGGCAGCCGAAGCAGGATTCCTTCTCGTTTCCACTGGCGATCAGGCTGTCATAGGCGGCCGCGTGGGCCGTCTCCACCCATTGGTTCTCGTGATCCACGTGGCAGTTGCCGCACGTGGTCGACTTGTCGCTGGTGGTGAAGTAGCCGACGAAGCCTGCCTCGGCATCCGGCGGGGGATTGAAAGGCTCGCGGTACACGATCTTCTCGTCGGTGCAACCCGCCGAGAGGAGGGAGAGCAGGCCGAAGCTCGCGAGGAGACGAAGGGCTGGGACCGGACGAAGGCGCATGAGGACCGCCTTTTGGATGATTCCGGACTGCCTGATGGCCAATCTGGCTGACACATAGTTGGATCATCCGTAGAAATGCGCAAGTGCACCTTCGTAGAGGTGCTATCGCCTTTCTCGTGTTGCCGATTTACATCGGGCCACTCCGACGAATTCCTGAGGTTTCCTTCACGTGCTCCGCGCGGGTTCGCTTCTTGTCGGGTATCTCCCGCGGGATTGAAACTCCGAAAGTAGGACCCGTCCTCCAGCTGATGCGGAAGGACGACCCGTTGGCCTCGACCTGCTAAATTACGACCGTGACCTCACCCGGCTCTGGATTCTGCAGTTTCTGCGGCACCGCGTTTGCACCCAGCGCTCGATTCTGTTCTGGCTGCGGCCGCACCCTCGGTGCGGCGCCCGTAAGGACGGTTGCGGTCGGATCGGCGGACCGCGTTCCGTGGCTCATCGCGGGCGGGGCGCTGGCCGGCATGCTCGTACTCCTGCTCGTTCTGGTCGTCCGGGGGTCCGAAACGCCGGCGGCCAGCGCGGCCGGTCCGGGTCCGGCGCCTGGGGAGACCGGCATGGTGGCGCCCGACATCAGCCAGCTGTCGCCCGAGGAGCGCTTCGACCGGCTCTACAACCGGGTGATGCAGGCGGCCCAGTCGGGCGACCAGGCCACCATGAGCCGGTTCATGCCCATGGCACTCGGCGCGTACGATATGCTGGACTCGGCCGATGCCGATGCCCGTTATCATGCGGCGCTGCTCCGGGTCCACAACGGGGACGTCCAGGGCTCCCGTGCCCTGGGTGACTCGATCCTGGCCGCACAACCCGGTCACCTGCTTGGGTATGTCGTGCTGGGGACCACGGCACGGTGGGCGAAGGACGAGGCCGGACTGGCCAGGGCCTACCAGGAGTTCCTGGCCCACTACGATGCCGAGATGAAGGCGGACCGCCGGGAGTACGGGGAGCACCGGGCCTCGATCGACGGGTTCCGGCGCGAGGCGCTGGCCGCCGAAACCGGCGCCGGCCAGGCGCCCCGGCGCGGGTCTTGAACTCCGACGGCCGGGGGCCGAACATTCCTCAGGCTACTGGTTTCCCGTCTCTCCGGAGCACTCCATGAAGGCCGGTCACAAGTTCCTGCTCGGCGCGAGCATCATCGTGGTGAGCGTGATCCTCCTGATCACCCAGGGGGTACGGGAGACCGGGGTCTACTTCCTCACGCCGAGCGAGCTCGCCGCCAAGACCTCGGCCGATCCTTCCTTTTATGATGTCGGTCTCAAGATGGGCGCCAAGGTCGTGCCCGGCTCGGTCCGCCGCGACCCCAGCAACCGGCAGATCGACTTCGAGGTGAGCGACGGCGTTCGCTCCTATCCGGTCACCTATCGTGGGCTCGTGCCCGACACCTTCACCGACGCCAACGACATCGAAGTGATCGTGGAGGGCCGTCTCGGTCGGGACGGTGTCTTCCGGGCCACCGAGGTGCTGGCCAAATGCGGCTCCAGATACGAAGCCGCGGCCCAAGGGAAACAGGCCTAGTCCGATGACCCTGCTGGGTGAGTTCTGCCTCTGGCTGGCGCTGCTGCTCTCGGCCTGGGCGCTGGTGCTGGGTTTCTCCGGGCGCTGGCAGGACCGCCCGGATCTGACGGCCAGCGTGCGCGGCGCGGTGTTCGCCACCTTCGGCGCGCTGGCGGTGGCCGCACTTTCGCTGTGGAAGGGACTCGCGAGCCACGACTTCAACATCGAGTACGTGGCCGCATACACTTCGCGGAACCTGCCCGACGGCTACATCATCTCGGCCCTCTGGGCCGGGCAGAAGGGCTCGCTCCTCTTCTGGGCGGTGGTGCTCTCCCTCTTCGGCACCCTGGCGCAGCTGCTCACACCCCGCCGCTACGACGCCCTGATGCCGTACGTGGCCGCGGTCACCTCCGCGGTGGTCGCCTTTTTCGTCTGTACCATGCTGTTCGCGGCAAACCCCTTCGAGCGGATGGCCTTCACGCCGGCCGACGGGAGAGGGCTCAACCCGCAGCTGCAGAATCCGGGGATGATGATCCATCCCCCCATGCTCTATCTCGGCTACATCAGCATCACCATCCCGTTCGCCTTCGCCATCGCCGCCCTGCTGTCGCGCAGTCTGGACAGCGGGTGGATCCACGCCATCCGGAAATGGACGCTGGTGAGCTGGCTCTTCCTCTCCATCGGCATCACGCTGGGCATGTGGTGGGCGTACGTGGAACTGGGCTGGGGTGGCTACTGGGCGTGGGATCCCGTCGAGAACGCCAGCCTGCTGCCCTGGCTCACGATGACCGCCTTCCTCCATTCGGTGATGATCCAGGAAAAGCGCGGAATGCTGAAGCGGTGGAACCTCGGGCTCATCGTGGGGACGTTCCTCCTCAGCATCTTCGGCACTTTCATCACCCGATCGGGCGTGATCGCCAGCGTCCACAGCTTCACCCAGTCCAACGTGGGCTATTTCTTCCTCGCGTTTCTGGTGGTCTGCGGGATCCTCGCATTCACGCTCCTCTACACCCGTTGGCCCACCCTGAAGGCCGAGGTCCAGCTGGAGTCGGTGGTGAGCCGCGAGGCGGCCTTCCTCTTCAACAACCTCCTGCTGGTGGGCGTGGCGTTCTCGGTGCTGTGGGGGACGCTCTTCCCGATCCTTTCAGAGCTGGTAAGGGGCAGCAAGATCACGGTCGGCCCGCCGTTCTTCAACCGGGTGAACGTGCCCCTGGGGCTCCTGCTCCTCGCACTAACCGGCGTCGGCCCGCTGATCGCCTGGCGCAAGGCGTCTCCCAACAACCTCAAGCGCCAGTTTACCGGACCGGTTGCCGCAGGGGTGGTCACCGCCATCGGGCTCCTCGCCGCGGGCGTCCGGGGGCTGTATCCCGTGATGGCGCTGAGCCTGGCCGGGTTCGCCGCCGGCACCATCGTTCAGGAGTTCTATCGTGGCGTGAGGGCGCGGCGCCGGATGCACGGGGAGTCGGCTCTGGTCGCGTTCGGGCGGCTGGTGGCCCGCAACCGGCGGCGGTACGGCGGGTACCTGGTGCACGCCGGGGTCCTGATCTACTTCGTGGCGTTCTCCGGCATGGCGTTCAAGCGGGAGATCGAGGCGACCCTCAAGCCGGGCGACTCGGTCACCCTGAAGAGCCCGTTCGGGCACACCTACACCTTCACCCACGTTGGAGTGTCGCAGTTCGAGGCGCTGAATCGGATCGTGAGTGCGGCGACGGTGCAGGTAGCCAAGGACGGGAAGCCGCAGGGACTGATGAGCTCCGAGAAGCGGCAGCACGTGGACAGCTTCCGGCGCCCGACCTTCGAGCCCTCCACCGAAGTGGGAATCCGAAGCAACCTCCAGGAAGACGTCTACATCACCTACGCGGGCTCGATCGGCGGGACGGAGGAGGCGGTGTACCGCTTCACCATCAATCCGCTGGTGTGGTGGGTCTGGTTCGCCGGCTTCGTCCTGGCGTTCGGCGGACTGGTCACCATGTGGCCGGGCGGCGGTGTGGTGATACCCGCGGCGCGCCGTGCGCCGGTGCGTCCGAGGCTGGCGGAGGCGGGAGCGCTGACCGAGTGAGCGACTGTTCCCGTCGTTCGTTCGTCGCAGGGCTCGGCGCCGCGGCACTGCTTCCGCTTCAGCAGGCAAAGGGGCCGCTCGCCGGCCAGGGCGAAGTGGGCACCTTGCGCGACCCTGGTGCCGCGGGGCGCCCGCGCGCACCTACCGAGATCGCCGATTACGACGAACGGATCAAGGTCATCGAGCAGCGGCTGGCCTGCAGCTGCGGCTGTACCCTGGACATCTTCACCTGCCGCACCACCGACTTCACCTGCACCTATTCGCCCCAGCTGCACCGCGAGGTTGTCGAGCTCGATCGGGCAGGGAAGACCGCACAGGAGATCCTGGACGCGTTCGTGGCCAAGTACGGCGAGAAGGCGCTCATGGCCCCGAAGCCGGAGGGGTTCAACCTGTGGGGCTACCTCCTGCCGGGCTCGGCGATCCTGCTTGCCGGAGGAGCGCTCGCCGCATTCATCTCGCGCCGGCGGGTGGCGGTGGCGACGGCGACCGGAGTCGGCACCGCCTCCGGGCGGAGCGACATCCCGGCGCGGGCGCCTGACGCGTCTCCGTCCGTGAACGCCACGCCTGAGGAGATGGAGCGCCTCAGGCGTGCGCTGGCCGAGGTCGAGGACTGATGCTGCTCGCGGAGACGGTCGCTGCCGCCCTGGTGGGCCTGCTCGCGCTCTTCGTGGTCCTGCGGCCGCTCATCTGGCCCGCGCCTCCCACGGAGCCGGTCTACGAGCCGGTCGAGCAGGAGGAGACGCCAAGGGGCGTCGCGCTTCTGGCCCTCAAGGAGATCGAGTTCGACCGGGAGACCGGCAAGCTGTCCGAGGAGGACTACCGGTTCCTGAAGGAGAAATACACCGTAGAGGCCCTCGAGGCCCTCCGCGCCGAGGAGCGGGCGGTGGCACCTGACGACGTCGAGGCCCTGATCGCTCATAGGGTCCGCGCCCTTCGCTCCGCTACGGCATCGGCGCCGCCGGGCGCCCGGCTCTGCCCTCCATGTGGACCGCGGCCGGAGCCGCACGCGGTCTTCTGCTCCACCTGCGGCCGCAGGCTTCCGGCCGCCGCCACCTGTTCGCACTGCGGCACCGCCCTCAGCGCCGACAGCCGGTTCTGCGAAGGCTGCGGCAGCCGGGTGGCCGCCTAGCCGGCGCGCGTCAAAGGCCGGTCCGAAGCCCCAAACCGACCAGAAACGTCCACAGGCCTCGCTCCTTCGCGACCTGGCCCAGGTCCGAGGCCTCGATGGGACTTCCGGAGAGGCCCATGCCGATCCGGTTCTCCAGGTCCACTGCTCCCAAGGGCAAGCGCAGCACCAGGCGACCCTCCGCCCCGGCCCGCGGCCTGTTGTCTCCGGTGACCGACCAGAGATCCAAAGTTGGGGCCAGCTCAAAGCCGAGCCGGCCCGTGGCAAGGGTCGTGAGGCGATGACCGACGGCCAGCGAAAGGCGGTATCGGGTCACGTCGGAGGTCAGGTCTCGGACCGACAGGACCTCGTTGCCGATCTCGATCTCCCCTTCCGCCCAGCCCGCTTCGAGCGCGACATCCCATGGTCCCGCCGTACGCCCGAGGCAGAGGCGGAGCCCGGCCCGGCCGGAGGGGCGTACCTTGGCTGCGGCGCCCGGTTCGGCATCGCTGACCGCCACGTGCCCGAAGTGCAAGGCATCAACGCCGCCGCCCAGGTGCCAGCCGTCTTCCACGGCGGGCGCCTGGGCAGCGGTGGGCGGAGCGGCCGCCAGGAGGGAGGCGAGGAGGGAAAAGCTCAACCGCATGTCCGGTGCGCTCGATGATGGATGCTCAAGATGAGCCGGAACCGTCAACCGATCGTCAAGCGCACCCGGATCCTATTTCATGACCAGCTTGACCCAAGCGTTGGTCTTGTTGCCGTCGCCTTTGATTACCCAGTTGGCGTTGGGGTACACCTCGCCTACCACCGCACTCTCCACCGCGTTGCCGATCAGCTCATCGTTGGTCTTGATGACGGATGCCAGTGCCTTGATGATCCGCTGAATGGCGTTGGCCTTCTTGAAGATCTTGAGCGTCCCATTGGTGGTATCCCTGCCGCCGGTCATGAGGGGATAGGCGGCCTCGACCGCCTTGACCAGGTTGGCGAACCGAGCCGGATCCACCTTGATCTGGCACGGCGTGTCGTCGTCTTCCACCAGGAAGACCCGCAGGTTCTGGTTGGGGTGGGACGTCTTGTAATTGGTGAGGTTGGTCTGGGTCATCAGGAGGACACTGCCGCTCCAGTCCAACGAGTTCTGGTCGAAGTAGTAGTAGCCGGCCGCCGGCTGCGCCGCGCAGGAGTACGTCGTCAGCGAATCGGTCGCACCCGCCTGCCCCAGCATGTGCACCTCGATCTCGGGGGCGCCCTTGACCCAGCTTTCGAAGGTCTCAACCAGATGCGAGTTGGTCATGTACAGCCCGGCTGGCGGCGTGGATGTTCCACCGCCCTCCCCGAGAAAGCCGGCCACGCGCCCGACGCTATCGAAATCCGTTTCCGCCGGCACCAGCGCCAGGACCGGGATGTCCGGCGGAGCGTTCCGGTCGAGCACGAGGCGCTCGCCCGAGGGTGAGAAGGCGATTGGCGCTTCGCGTTCATCGGCCGTGGTGGCGACCAGGATGCGCTTGTCACCCGTCCAGGCCGCGCGATGCGCCGGTACCGGAAGGTAGAGCTCCAGCGCCGGCGCCCGGGCCGCGTCAACGGAGACCGCACCGCCAGCTTCGCCCGAGGCCTGCGCCAGCGCGATCGTGGCTCTGGCGTGCGAGGCGGCGAGATACCGCTGGAAGTGGATTTTGCCCTCGCGCACAGGCGAGCGGTCGAGGTCCCGCTTGAGCTGGGCGCGGAACCGCTCGTCGCGGAGCGCGAGGGCAATGCGATGGGCCAGCCGCTCTCTCGCGGTGGTGGGAGTGTCGCGGCTGATCGGCGGCTGGTCGGATGAGGGCTCGGGACTGGTGCGGTCGGTACAGGCGGCCGCGGCCAGGACGACGGCGAGCACCAGTGGACGACGGGTGCGGAACATGGGTCCTCCTTGGGTGGATCGCGCGCGAGTGCCGCGCGGGGTTCCGAAGGCGGGCCCAAGGTAGGCCGTGCGTTGTCGTGTCCCGGGACCGGGTTTATGCGGGGGAGAACCGGAAAGAGCGAGGGCGGGGCCCCGGGCGCGGCCCCGAAAAGAGGAGGTTTACCGCGCGGTCGGCGGGACCAGCGCCACGATGCGAAGCGGTCCGCCGCTTCCGCCCTTGATCTTCATCGGAAGCGCGACGACGAACGCGCCGGTCGTGGGCAGGCGCTCGAGCCCCGCCACGTTCTCGAAAGCCGGGATGTTCTCGCCCATCAGGATCTGGTGGGTATCGAAGGTCTTCGATTGTCCGTAATCGATGCTCGGCGTGTCGATGCCCACCGACCTCACCCGCCGCTCGGCCGCGAGCCATCGGGCCGCGGCCGAGTCGATGCCGGGGAAATGGAGCTCCGCGACGCCGGCTTGGCCGGTCTTCGCCGTGCCGAGGTACCGGCTCTTGTCGGGCCAGCGGCTGGACCAGCCGGTGCGGACCAGCACGATGGAGGAGTCCGGAATCCGGCCGTTCGCGCGCTCCCACTCTTCCAGCGCAGCGCGATCCAGGCCGTAGTCGGCATCCGCGTCGGCCCGCTGGGTCACATCCACCACCACCGCCGGCCCGATCAGGCGCTCCAGCGGCACCTGGTCGGTCGTATTGCGTCCCTCGGCGAAATGGATCGGCGAGTCGAGGTGCGTGCCGCCGTGCTCAGAGGCGGAATAGTCGTTGGACGCGTAGTAGAAACCCGCGGGCGTCCGCTGCGCCGACACCGCCTTGAGGGAAAGGGCGTCGCGGTCGGCCACTAGATCGTCTCCTCCGAGAAGTCGTGGGAGAGGTCCACCCAGGTGCCCGGGCCGATCCCATCGGCATGTGAGTCGGTGCCGGTGGAGCGTTCCTGCCCCTGGCGGGCGAGAACGAAGAGCAGTGCGGGAGCGAATCTGTGCATGCGGCGACCGGGTGAGTGGGAGGGCCAACATGCCCGACCGCGGCTGCCGCGCAAGACGCCGATGTGTCAGCGGCGTGTCGAGCCCTCCACGGCGGCTCGAGCGGCCTCCAGTGCGCGCTCGATCCCGTCGGCCGGCACATCGAGGTGGGTCACTGCCCGAACGGTGGAAGGTCCGATGACACTGAACCGGACGCCGTGGGAGGCCAGGGTCCGGGCCGCGAACTGGTCGCCGGTCAGCCCGGTGGCGCGAATGTCGAAGATCACGATGTTGGTCTCGACCCGCGCGGCATCGAGGGCGATCCCCGGCAACTCCGACAGTCCCTTCGCCAGGCGCCGCGCTCGTACGTGGTCCTCGGCCAGTCGCTCCACATGGTGCTCCAGCGCGTAGAGCCCGGCCGCCGCGATGATCCCGGCCTGCCGCATGGCCCCGCCGAGACGCAGCTTGTGGATCCACGCCTCTTCGATGAACGCCCGCGAGCCCGCCAGCACCGCGCCGACCGGAGCGCCCAGGCCCTTGGAGAGGTCGAGCCAGACCGAGTCCACCTGGGCGCCGAATGCGCTCGCGGGAGTGCCCGTGGCGACCACGGCATTCATCAGCCGGGCGCCGTCCATGTGCACCGCGAGGCCCGCCTCGCGCGCTGCCCCGGCGACTGCCTCTACTTCGGACAAGGGCCAGCAGACGCCACCCACGATGTTGGCCGTCTGCTCGATGGAGACCACCCGGCTGCGCGGCATGTAGTAGACCGCGGGACGCACCGCCTCACGCACCTGCGCGGCCGTGAACCGCCCCCGCTCGCCCGCCAGAGGGCGGAATACCGCTCCGATCAGCGCCGCCGGCCCGCCGGCCTCGTAGAGCAGCGGATGCGCGGTCTCGTGGAGGATGATCTCGTCACCCGCCCGGCAGTGGACCGAGAACGCCACCTGGTTGCACATCGTGCCCGACGGCAGGAAGAGCGCAGCCTCCTTGCCCAGCAGCTGGGCGACGGTCTCCTGCAGCAGGTTGACGGTGGGGTCTTCCAGCTGCTGCTCGTCGCCCACCTCCGCGTCGCACATGAAGCGGCGCATCGCGGCGGTGGGGCGGGTGACGGTGTCGCTGTAGAGGTCCACCGCCGGTGCGGCGGGACTCATTCCACGCCGCCCGAGGCGATCTCCATCCGCTCGATTCTCCGGGCGCTGAGCCGGAGCGGCAGGATCGTCGCGGTGACGAGAATGGCCACCACGGCGCCGCCCGTGATCACGAGCCAGGGGGTGACGCCGAGCTTCTCCCCGCGGTGATAGGCTTGGAGCTGCTGGGCCACCGGCTGGGCCTCCAGCATGATCACCAGCGCGAGCAGGCTCAGGCTCGCCATCATGTAGACCACTCCGCCGAAGCTGGTCGGGATCTGGGCCGCGTTCTCGGTGCCGAACTGGGGGTAGAAGACGCCGAAGGAGAGCGCCAGCGCGCTCGCGGCGAGCGTGTACAGGAGAATCGTTCCCAGGCTCACGGCCATCATGAACACGCCGGCCTGGAGCAGCCAGTTCGTGAGTGTCGTGATCACCAGCGCGAGCAGCAGCAGGGGCACGGTGCCGGTCCAGTACTTACTCCACAGCATGGCCTGGGGATCCAGCGGGCTGGACCGAAGCAGCCACATCTGGCGTCCCTCCAGCGAGACCGTCGGAAAGATGAACCGGGCCGCCACGGCGGCCAGCACGAACCCCGCGAGGCCGAGGTTGAGGAAGGAGATGATGATCACGAGGCTGAAGGGAATTCGCTCGCCGGAGTGGATCGGCAGCGACTTGATGTTGAAGATGTAGATCAGCAGCAGCACGGCCAGCAGGATCAGCTGGCTCCACTGGGTGTTGTCGCGGAAGAAGAGGCGCAGGTCCTTGTAGATGAACTCGCGCTTTGCCGCCGGCATGCTCCGCAGCAGGGCGCCCAGCGGTCCCCGAAGCGGGCGGCGGACCTTGCGCTCGGCGCCCTCCTGGGCCTTGGAGAAGCCCGAGTGGTAGAGCCAGCGGTGCACCAGCGCGCCCAGCGCGACCGCCGCGATACCGACGCCCCAGAGCAAGGCGATCGGCTGCGGATCGGCCACCCGAAGAAGCCAGTTCATGACCATGTCGGCCGCCCATTCGCTGGGCAGCAGCGGGTGGGTCGGCGTGCGCAGCTCGGCCAGGTAGTCCACGAAGTTCTCGAACCCCTCGGGCCGCGCCAGCCGCTCGGGTCGCATGAATCGGAGCACCATGACCACAGTCACCAGCGCGCCGAGCCCCACCAGTCCCAGGAGCTCACGGGTCCGGCGGGCGGGGAACACGTTGACCAGGAACATCGTGAGGATGACCCCGACGACCGCCGGCATCGCCAGGAACGGCACGAACGCCGCCACCGCGACCAGTGGGAAGAGCGGCCCGCCGGAATAGACGATGCCGTAGGCCGTGAAGATTGGCAGTGCCAGTAGCGCCACCATCCACGACGAGTGGACCACGGTTTCGATCAGTTTCGCGAGATAGAGGCGCACGCCACCGACCGGTGCCGCCACCAGGAGATCGAGGTCCTTGGCTAGGAAGTAGGTGGACAGGGCCGTGATGACGTTGGAGAGCAGCAGGATCGACAGCAGCGCCAGCAGGATGACGCCGAGGACCTTGGTGGCGAGCAGGTCGCCGATGTCCTCCACCCGCTGGATGTAGCTCAGGACCCGGAAGGCGACCCCGAAGATCGCGGCCCAGAAGGCGCCGCCCACCAAGGTGAACACCAGGACCCGACCCCACGATCCGCGGCGCTCCTGGCGGAGACGGGCGAGCGCGCCGCGCCATTTGGGCGTAAGGAGGGTCCAGATGCCCGGCTGGGAGGGTGCGACCTCCACCTCAGCGCCCGAGTACGGCGTCGAGGTGGTGCTCCCGCGGACCGCCGGTCAGCTTGAGGAAGAGGTCCTCGAGGCTCATGGCGGCCGACTCGGTCTGCTCCCGCAGCTCGTCCATGGTGCCGCTGGCCGCGATGCGGCCCTTGTACACGATCGCGATCCGGTCGCACATCACCTCGGCCACTTCGAGCGTGTGGGTGCTCATCAGCACCGTGCCGCCGCGGTCCACGAACTGGCGGAAGAGATCCTTGAGCAGCCGCGCGCTCTTGGGGTCCAGGCCCACCATCGGCTCGTCCACCACGATCAGCTCGGGGCGGTGGACCAGCGCGCCGCAGATGATGAGCTTCTGGCGCATCCCGTGGCTGTACGCTTCGGTGAGCTCGTGCTTCCAGGGGCCCAGGTCGAAGATCTCCAGCAGCTCGTCGATCCGGCGCTCCACGGCAGGGCCGTCCTGCCCGTAGAGCGCGGCCGCGAAGCGGAGGAACTCGCCGCCGGTGAGCTTGTCGTAAACGAAGGGGCGGTCGGGGATGAAGCCGAGGCGAGCCTTCGCATCCAGCGGCCGCGCCAGCATGTCCACACCGCCAACGTGGATGGTGCCGCCCGTCGGCTGCAGGATCCCGGCGATCATGCGCATGGTGGTGGTCTTCCCGGCGCCGTTGGGGCCCAGCAGCCCGAACAGCTCGCCGCGTGGGACCTCCAGCGAGATCCCGTCCACCGCGGTGAATTTGCCGTAGCGCTTCGTCAGGTTCTGCAGCCGGATCACGCGGACCTCCGTAGAATCGCCTCCACCGCCACCCGCTCCTCCTCTCGCTCCACCACGATGCACAGCTCGGCCGGGGCCTCGCCCGCCTCGCCCCGGGGGAACGTCTCGACCAGCAACCCGACCGCCTCCTCCAGGCTGAGCCCGCCCCCGTCCACGCCCACCGGCGGGGCGGCGATCCGTGCCAGTCCCCAGGCTCCGGCCTGTTGCCAGGCAGAAACCAGGGCCCGACGAATCTTTGCACGGGCGACGGGGGAGGTGGAGTCGCGGATGACCGCGTGGATCACGAATGGTGCCACGAGGTCTCCACCGCCGGTCACGACAGCGGCGCCCGCCTCCAGGGGGGAGGACACCCGGCGCTGGGCGATAAAGGCGTCGCCCGCCGCCTGGTCCAGCCGGGTGGCCGCGGCGGCGGCGGGCTCCAGGGACTCGCCGGCGGGGCGCACCACGGCATCCACCGCCAGCGCGGCGAGGTCCTCCACAGCCACGGTAATCACTGGTCCCCGGGAGAAGTGGTCATGAGGGCAGGTATATGGTAGAAACAGGCTCGCGAAACAGGAACCCGTTGACCCTCGGCGACAGCTTCGGGTACCTTTCGGGGCTATGTCTCAGGACCACCTGGTCGTGCGGGGCGCTCGCGAGCACAATCTCAAGAACATCTCCGTCGCCATCCCCCGCAACAAGCTGACCGTGATCACCGGGCTCTCGGGCTCGGGGAAGTCTTCGCTCGCATTCGATACCATCTACGCCGAGGGCCAGCGGCGCTACGTCGAGTCGCTGTCCGCTTACGCGCGGCAGTTCCTGGGTCTGATGGAGAAGCCGGATGTGGATGCGATCGAGGGCCTCTCGCCGGCCATCTCGATCGAGCAGAAGTCCACCGGCCAGAACCCCCGGTCCACGGTCGGCACCGTCACCGAGATCTACGACTATCTCCGGCTCCTGTGGGCACGGGTCGGGGTGCCCCACTGCCCCAACGACGGCACGCCGGTGACGCGGCAGAGCGCGGCGCAGATCACCGAGACCGTGCTGGGCTGGCCGGCGGAGATCCGCATCGAGATACTCGCCCCGATGGTGCGGGGACGGAAGGGCGAGTTCCGCGAGCTGTTCGAGGACGTGCGGAAGCGCGGCTTCGTTCGGGTGCGGGTGGATGGGGCGACCTATGATCTGAGCGCGGTTCCGGCGCTGAATCGACGGCAGAACCACGATATCGCGGTCGTGGTGGACCGGCTGGTGGTGCGCGCTTCCGACCGCGGGCGCCTGAACGACTCCATCGAGACCGCGCTCAAGACGGCGGACGGTCTGGTGGAAGTGGTCCGATACGACGAGACCGCGGCCGGTCGCTCCGTCATCTTCTCCGAGCGCTTCGCCTGCCCG
Organism: Gemmatimonadota bacterium; assembly: GCA_046729675.1. Taxonomy (GTDB): domain Bacteria; phylum Gemmatimonadota; class Gemmatimonadetes; order Gemmatimonadales; family GWC2-71-9; genus CAVVWJ01. The sequence continues at coordinate 39,253 of JBKPGZ010000223.1, forward strand.
GTGTGCGGTTTGTCCCTGCCCGAGCTGGAGCCCCGGCAGTTCTCGTTCAACTCGCCCTTCGGCGCCTGTCCCGACTGCCACGGCGTCGGCACCCGGCGCGAGGTCAACGCCGAGCTCATCCTGGGCGATCCCAGCATCTCGATCCTGGAGGGCGTCATCCTCCCGTGGGGCGAGCCGTCCGGCTATCTGCGGAAGGTGGTCCTGCCCACACTCGCCAAAGCCTTCAAGTTCGACCTCCAGGCGCCCTGGTCGGCTCACTCGGAAGCGGCCAGGCAGGCGTTGCTGAACGGGGCGCCGGGTCGCTTCCGCTTCCAGACCGACGGCGCCCGAGGCCGCAGCGAGTACGAGAGCGAGTGGGAGGGCATTCTCAAGAACGTGGAGCGACGGTACCGCGAGTCCACCAGCGATGCCGTCCGGGCCACGCTCGAGGAGTTCATGGTGGAGCAGCCTTGCCAGACCTGCACCGGCAAGCGACTCAAGCCCGAGAGCCTGGCCGTCCTGGTGCAGGGCAAGAGCATCGGGGACGTTGTGGACCTGCCGGTGGAGCGGGCGCTCGAATTCTTCGAGGACGTTCCGCTCCGCTCCAACGGCCGGCCCGGGCTCGACCCCGAGGTGGCGGGACCGATCCTCAAGGAGGTCAGCGACCGGCTGCGCTTCCTGCGGGACGTGGGGCTCGACTACCTCACCCTCGGCCGGGGTGCGACCTCCCTCTCGGGAGGCGAGACCCAGCGCATCCGGCTGGCGACCCAGATCGGGTCCCGGCTGGTGGGCGTGCTCTACATCCTGGACGAGCCCAGCATCGGGCTGCACCAGCGCGACAACGAGCGGCTCCTCGGCACGCTGCGCGGACTGCGCGACCTGGGCAACACCGTCATTGTGGTCGAGCACGACGCCGAGACGATCGAGGCCTCCGATCACGTGATCGACCTCGGGCCCAGGGCGGGACGGTTCGGTGGTGAGGTGGTGGCGGAGGGCCCGGTGGATGCGATCCGGGACCATCCCACCTCGCTCACCGGGCGCTATCTGCGCTCGGAGCTCAGGGTGCCGGTTCCGTCCGGTCGCCGGCAGTCGGCCCGGGGCCACCGGCTCCGGGTGGTCGGGGCCCGCGCCAACAACCTGCGGAACCTGACGGTGGACATCCCGCTCGGCCTGTTCGTGGCGGTGACTGGCGTGTCCGGCTCGGGCAAGTCCACCCTGGTGACCGATATCCTCTACCAGTCGCTGGCCCGGCATTTCTACCGGGCCAAGGTCATCCCCGGCGCGCACAGCCGGATCGAGGGGCTCGACCGCATCGACAAGGTCATCGACATCGACCAGAGCCCGATCGGCCGGACGCCCCGATCGAACCCGGCGACTTACACCGGACTCTTCACTCCCATCCGGGAGCTGTTCACCCAGCTTCCCGACGCCAAGCTGCGCGGCTACGGACCGGGGCGGTTCTCCTTCAACGTGAAGGGTGGCCGCTGCGAGGCGTGCCAGGGCGACGGTCTGGTGAAGATCGAGATGCACTTCCTCCCCGACGTCTATGTCCCCTGCGAGGTGTGCAAGGGCCGGCGCTACAACCGGGAGACCCTGGAGGTCCGCTACAAGGGGCGGAGCATCGCCGACGTGCTCGAGCTCACCGTCGCCGACGCGCTCGACTTCTTCAGCAACCAGCGGCGCATCGCCGAGAAGCTCGAGCTGCTGAACGACGTCGGGCTCGGCTACATCCACCTGGGCCAGGCGGCGACCACGCTCTCCGGGGGCGAGGCGCAGCGGGTCAAGCTGGCGACCGAGCTGGCCAAACGGGACACGGGCCGGACGCTCTACATCCTCGATGAGCCGACGACCGGGCTTCACTTCGAGGACGTCCGCCTCCTGCTCGAGGTGCTCCACCGCCTGGTGGACAAGGGGAACAGCGTCGTGGTGATCGAGCACAACCTCGACGTCATCAAGACGGCCGACTGGATCGTCGACCTCGGGCCGGAGGGCGGGGACAACGGGGGAGAGGTGGTGGCGGAAGGGACGCCCGAGGAAGTGGCGGGGACCGAGCGGAGCCACACCGGCCACTTTCTCCGCCGGGTGCTCGCCCCAGTGTCACCCTGAACGGAGTGAAGGGGACCATATCGAGCATGGCCCCCTTCGCTGCGCTCAGGGTGACACTGGGGACGGTGGAACTTCGGCGCCCGATACACGTATCCTTCCCCGGCCATGATACCTACACCCTCGACGCGAGTCTCAACGTGAATCGTTTTTCCGCCCTGACGCTCCTTGCCATCCTGGGATTCGGCATTCCCGCGGCGGCGCAGCAGACCGACCCCTCCCGCCTCACGGTGCAGCGGATCTATGGCTCGCCGGAGTTCTCCGCCCAGCCGTTCGGTCCCTCGCGCTGGCTCGGGGACGGCAGCGCGTACACCACGGTCGAGCCCGCCGAGGGGAGCGGCCAGGACATCGTCCGCTACGACGTGGAGTCCGACCGGCGGGAGATCCTGGTGGCGGCCGGCCAAGTGGTACCCGAGGGCGCCGACGCGCCGCTGGACGTCGAGGACTACGCCTGGTCGCCCGACGGGAAGAAGGCGCTGATCTTCACCAACACCCAGCCGGTCTGGAGGCTCAATACCCGCGGCGATTATTGGGTGCTTGACCGCGAGGGCGGACGACTGCGCAAGCTGGGCGGCGCCGAGGCGAAGCCGTCCACCCTGATGTTCGCCAAGTTCTCGCCCGACGGCGGTCGGGTCGCCTACGTGCGGGAGAACAACCTCTACGTGGAGGACCTCGCCAGCGGCGCCATCACTGCGCTCACCACCGACGGCTCCCGCACGCTCATCAACGGCACCTTCGACTGGGTATACGAAGAAGAGTTGATGAACTACTACGCCGACGGCTGGCGCTGGAGCCCCGACGGCAGCAGCATCGCGTTCTGGCAGCTCAACGCGGATTCGGTGAAGAACTTTCATCTGATCAACTACACCGATTCGCTCTACTCCAGGGTCATCCCGATCCAGTACCCGAAGGTGGGCGAGACCAACTCGGCCGCCCGGGTCGGCGTCGTCAGTGCCTCCGGCGGTGCGGTCCGCTGGCTGGAGATCGCGGGCGATCCGCGGGACCATTACATCGCACGGATGGATTGGGCTGCGTCCTCGTCCGAGGTCATTCTCCAGCGGCTCAACCGGCTGCAGAATCGCAATGAGGTGATGCTGGGCGATACGAAGACGGGCAAGGTGCGCACCGTCCTCCTGGAGCATGACAGCACTTGGACGGACGTGGTCGATGATGTCGTCTGGCTGGACGGCGGCAAGAGCTTCACCTGGATGAGCGACCGCGACGGCTGGAACCACGTCTACGTCGTTTCTCGCGACGGGAAGAAGGTCCGGCTGGTGACCCAAGGTGACTTCGACGTGCTGGAGGTGCAGGGCATCGATCCGAAGAGCGGCTGGCTCTACTACATCGCGTCGCCCGAGAACCCGGTCCAGCGCTACCTCTTCCGCAGCCGGCTCGACGGCAAGGGGAAGCCGGAGCGCCTGAGCCCGGTGCGCGAGTCGGGCACCCACACCTACGACGTCGCGCCCAGCTACAAGTACGCCATCGAGACCTACTCCAGCCTGGGCAATCCCCCGATCATCCGTCTGGTCCGGCTCCCGGCGCATCAGTCGATCCGCACCCTGGTGGACAACCAGCAGCTCCGGTCACGGGTCAGCGCCCTCCGGCGTGGACCGGTCGAGTGGTTCAGCGTCGAGGCGGAGGACGGATTGAAGATGCCGGGTGTCCTGATGAAGCCGGCGGACTTCGACTCGACCCGGAAGTACCCCCTGCTGTTCTTCGTCTACGGCGGACCGGGGAAGACCGAGGTGAACGACGTGTGGGGCGGCTACTGGCTCTGGCACACGATGCTGACCCAGAAGGGCTACCTGGTAGCCATCGTGGACAACCACGGCACGCCGGCCCCGCTCGGGAAGCGCTTCCGCAAGGCGGTGTACGGTCAGCTCGGCGTAGTGGAGACCCGCGACCAGGCGATCGCCGCGCGGACGCTCGCGGCCCGCACCTACGTCGATCCGGCGCGTGTCGGGATCTGGGGCTGGAGCTACGGCGCGTTCATGGCCCTCAACTCCCTCTTCCAGCATCCCGAGCTGTACCGGACCGGTGTCGCGGTCTCGCCGGTGACCCACTGGGCCCTCTACGACAACGTGTACACCGAGCGGTTCAACGGGCTCATCACCGACAACCGCGAGGGCTACGATCGCGGTTCGCCCATCAGCTACGTGCGGAACTTCAAGGGCAATCTTCTGCTCATCCACGGAAGCGGGGACGACAACGTCCACTTCCAGAACTCGGAGATGCTGATCAACGCCCTGGTGGCCGCGGGCCGCCCGTTCGAGATGATGGAGTATCCCAACCGGACCCACTGCATCTGCCAGGGTAAGGGTACCCAGGCTCACCTGTTCGATCTGATGACGCGTTACCTCGACCGCAATCTGATGGGTGCGCCGTCCCAGCCTGTCCCGGAGCGCGCCGCCACGGGGCCCTGATTCGCGCATGGCGACCCGGCTGGACGGACCCTAGATTGCAAAGTCCACTCCCGCCCGGAGCCCTCCATGACCTACGAAGACATCGTCGCGCTGCTTGGCTACGCAGGTGGGCATGAACAGAAGGTCCGCATCACCACCACCGATCGGACCGAGGTCGTCGGGATCCCCATGAGCGTGGATACCCACGTCACCGCTCACGAGGTGTATTTGCGTCCGGCCGGCAGCGAGGACACCGAGATCGCGGTCTCCCTCGGCGCGATCGAGGCGGTCGAGCTGGCCTGAAACTCGCCCGTTTCTCATTGAAACACTCCCCGGGTCGGCTCCGTAGGGCCCGGCCTGAGGGAGGCGGAATGGATATGGAAGGAGTCCTGGCAGTCACATTCATCTTCGGGGGAGGCACCGCCTTCCTTCTCGCCATCAGCCCCATCGGCAAGGCCATCGCCGAGCGGATCAGGGCTCATGGCGCCGTACCTATGCAGGATCCTGAACTCCTTGCGGAGGTGGACGCCCTCCGCCGCGACGTCTCGGAGCTGCAGGAGCGGGTGGACTTCGCCGAGCGACAGCTGGGGCAGTCGCCGGAGCGGCAGCAGGGAGGCCACGGCGGGGTGGGATGATGCTCCAGGGTGGCCCTCCCCAGATTCCCACGCCCCCGTTCGATCCCAACCTCTTCATCATGAACGGCGGCGCGCCTGCGCTGGTGATGATCGTCTTTCTTGCCCTCGCCGCGACCACGCTCATTCTGTGGCCCGTCATGCGGGCATTCGGACGCCGGCTGGAGGGGAAGGCCCACGACGCGGCGCTGCGAGCCGAGGTGGAGCAGCTCCAGCACCGGCTCGGCGAGGTGGACCACCTGCAGCAGCGGATCGCGGAGCTGGAGGAGCGAGTGGATTTCGCCGAGCGGATGCTGGCCCGGCCTCCCGCGCCCGCCGTGCTCCCGGGTGACCCTCGGCAATGACCCTGTTCCAGGTCCCGCTCCCGCCGGTGCCCCCGCAGGCACCAGGCACCGAGCTGTCCGTCTCGGGCAGCCTGGAGGACATGGCGGCCGTCGTGCTCCTGCTGGGCGTGGGCCTGATCCTCGCGACGCTGATCTGGCCCCTGATCAAGGCGATCGCGCGGCGGATCGAGGGTGGATCCGCAGGCGCGGAGGTCCAGGCGGAGCTGGAGGGCCTGCGCGAAAGGGTACGGCAGCTGGAGGAGATGCAGCCCAGGATGCTGGAGCTGGAGGAACGGGTGGATTTTGCCGAGCGGATCGTGGCCAAGGGCCGTGAGCCCGACCGGCTCGAGCGATAGGAGGCGAGGCAGTGGATCCAGCGCAGATGCTCGTTCTGATCGCCCTTACCGTGGGCATGGTGAAGTTGCTGACCGGGCCGATCGGCATCGCGATCGGAGACCGGATCCGGGGCGGTCGGCGCGAGGTGCCGAACCAGGAGCTCACGGCGGAGGTGGACCGGTTGCAGGCGCGGCTGTCGGAGGTGGAGGAGCGGTTAGATTTCGCCGAGCGCATGCTCGCTCGGGGCGGAGCAGCGGACCAGATCCAGGGGAGCGCCATTCGATGATCACCCGGGAAGACATCCTGTCGTTCTTCGACCGGCTCTACGGCGGAACGCTCACCGTCGTGGAGCTGGAGCCGAACATCTGGCTGGTCCGGACGCCCGAGGACGCCGAGGTCGTCGTGCACTACGCACCGCCGGTGGTGATCCTTCGCGTCCGGGTGATGGAGCTGCCCGCCAGCGAACCCCGCCGGGGCGAGCTGTTCCGGCAGCTGCTGGAGTACAATGCCCGGGACCTGGTGCACGGCTCGTACGGGCTCGAGGGCGACCACGTGGTGCTGACCGATGCGCTGGAGCTGGAGAACCTCGACTTCAGCGAGTTCGAGGCAAGCTTCGACTCGCTGACCCTCGCGCTGGCCTCGCACCTTGGATCACTCGCCGCCTTCCGGGAAAGGTGATCATTCATGGGAATCTTTGATCGCTTTTCGACCCTGCTGCGGTCGAACATCAACGACCTCATCTCCCGGGCCGAGAATCCCGAGAAGATGCTCAACCAGCTGATCGTGGACATGAAGTCCCAGCTGGCCAAGGCCAAGCAGCAGGTCGCCTCCGCCATCGCCGACGAGAAGAAGCTCCAGGCGGATGCCGAGGCGATGAAGAAGCAGGCCGAGGACTGGGAGCGGCGGGCGATGCTGGCGGTGCAGGAGGGCCGCGATGATCTCGCCAAGCAGGCGCTCGGCCGCTACAACGAGCATCTGCACGGCGCGCAGCAGCTGCACGAGACTTGGCTCAAGCACAAGGCCGAGACCGAGGCGCTGAAGCTGTCGCTCCGCCAGCTCAACGACAAGATCGAAGAGGCCAAGCGGAAGAAGAACATCCTGGTGGCTCGGGCCAAGCGGGCCGAGGCGCAGCAGCGTATCCAGGAGACCATGTCCGGGATGTCGGACAAGAGCGCCTTCGAGTCGTTCGAGCGGATGACGGAGAAGATCGAGGCCAGCGAGCGCAAGGCGCTCGCGGCGGCGGAGATCCAGGAGGAGTTCTCGGGCGACCACCTCACCCGGCAGTTCGAGGCGCTGGAGTACAAGGGCAGCTCCGACCAGCAGCTGCTCGCGCTCAAGCAGCGCATGGGGCTCCTCCCGGGCGGGCAGGGCGAGAGCCGGCAGCTCAACCGAGGCTCCTCGGAGGACATTCACGACGCCGAGGTGATCGAGGAGGGCGAGTCGGGGAAGCAATGACGGTCGGGCGGTCAGGCGGTCAGGCGGTCGGACATGAGGGCCCGGGTAACGCCGGGCCCCCTTCATTACTGCCGTACCGCCTGACCGTCCGACCGCCCGACCGCTGTATATTCCCACCGCCTCTTACCTCCACGGGACATGGACGAGCCACGTTATCTGATCATCGCCGACGGCGACTTCGGTCCGATGACCTCGAAGACCGCCAACTCCATCATTCGCTACCACCCCGAACGGACCGTCGCCGTGCTGGACCGGCAGCACGCCGGCCGCACGGTGCAGGATGTGCTGGGGTTCGGGGGCGGCATTCCGGTGGTCGGCTCGATGCGCGAGGGGCTTGCCCTCGGGCCGTCGGCGGTGCTGATCGGTATCGCCCCCAAGGGCGGTCAGCTGCCCAGCGAGTGGCGCGCGTGGCTGGGCGAGGCGCTGGACGCCGGCTGTGACATCTGGAACGGTCTGCACACCTTCCTCGCGGATGATCCCACGCTGGCGGCCAGGGCCGGTGCGAAGGGCGGCAGGTTGCTCGACCTGCGCCGACCGCCGGCGGACCTGCCCATCGCCTCGGGGCTGGCCAAAGAGCTGGACCCGCTGGTCGTGCTGACCGTGGGGACGGATTGCAACGTCGGGAAGATGACGGCGCAGCTCCAGTTGACGAAGAGGCTCAACGACCGAGGCATCCGGACCCGGTTCGCCCCTACCGGCCAGACCGGCATCATGATCGAGGGTTGGGGCATTGCCGTGGATGCGGTGGTGGCGGACTTCATCGCCGGCGCCGCGGAGTGGCTCACGGTGGAGGCGAGCAAGCACGCGGACGTGGTGCTGGTCGAGGGGCAAGGGAGCATCAACCACCCCGGCTACTCCGGGGTCACCCTGGGGCTGCTCCACGGCTCTTGCCCCGACGCGATGATCCTCTGCCACCAGAGCACGCGGCAGTACATCGGCGACTACCGCGAGGCGGCGTGGCTCCGGATCCCACCGCTGACGGAGTACATCCGGCTCTACGAGTCCATCGGCGCGGCGGTGCACCCCACTCGGGTCATCGGGATCTCGCTCAACACGTACGACCTGAGCGACGTGGAGGCTCGGCGGGCCTGCGACCAGGCGCAGCGGGAGACCGGACTGCCGGCCACGGACCCGGTCCGGTTCGACCCCTCGCCGCTGGTGAACGCGATCGCGGAGGAGCGGGAGCGGTACCTGCGCAGGCGCAAGGCGCAGTAGGCAACTCACCTCATCCCTCGCTGCGCTGCGGATGACAGGTAATGCGGTCGAATGATCCCACATGGCGCCTCGGCAGGCCCCATCGTGGGCCATGTTCCCCGGCTCTCCTGCCCGCATCCTCCCTACCTGGCCGCTCCAATCCATCCTCCCCCTGACCACGCGCGGCAGTCCGCTGGGCGTCTGGCTGCGTGGCTGCGTCCGGCCTCAGGCCGTCCGCTGCCGCGGCCCCAACGGCCCGCACCTTTTCCTGGTCTCAGACGATCTCGGCTACCTGCTGAGCCGCTGCGGCCGGGTGGCGCTGCGGGATGGCGAGGTGGTGCGAGCCGTGTCGGCCCGGGTGCTGGTCGGCTGCCGGGTGCTGGAAATCGTGCTCGCGACGCCCTACCTCCCGCCGCCGCACCAGCTCCGCCGCCTGTTCCCCGCAGCTCGTGTGGCCGAAGGCGTGGTCGCTCTCCCGCTCGGCCTGGGGTCGGCGGAGGAGGCGCTCGCGCTCTGCGCCGCCGAGCGGCTGGCGGTCTCCGCGACGCGAATCGCGTATCGTGGCCTCAGCGTTGACGCGCTCCCGGCGGGGTCTCTAGGTTAGGGCCGTGATCCGGCCTATCCTGACCTCGCTCGAGCTCGAACTGCAACGAAGTGTCGGCGACTTCCTCAGCCGCCTCGCCGAAATCCTCGAGATCAACGGCGAGACGCTGGTGCGCAACGGCGCGCGGGTCATCGGTATCTGGGTGCTCGCGTGGCTCGCGTACCGAGTGGTACGGCTGGCCGCCATCCGGATCGAGAAGGCGGTGGACGACGGTGACGACTCGGTCACCACGCTCAGGGAGCGTCGCGGCAAGACCATCTCCCAGCTGCTCCGGAGCATGGGCCGAGTCGTCATCTACGCCATCGCCCTGCTCCTCACCTTCAACGTATTCATCGACATCGGTCCGATCCTCGCCGGCGCCGGCATCCTCGGCCTGGCGGTGTCGTTCGGCGCCCAGAGCCTGGTGAAGGACGTGATCTCCGGCTTCTTCATCCTGTTCGAGAACCAGTTCGCCATCGGTGACGTGATCGAAGCGGGGGGGAAGAGCGGTGTCGTCGAGAAGATGTCCATGCGGGTGGTCGTCCTGCGGGACATCCAGGGCGCCATGCACATCATCCCCAATGGCGAGATCAAGGTGGTCAGCAACATGACCCGCGGGTGGTCCCGGGCCGTGGTGGATGTCGGGGTGGGCTACGAGGAGGACGTGGACCGCGCGCTCGGGGTGGTCCGGGCGGAAGCCGCCAGCTTCTCCACCGATCCCGAGTGGGTTTCCCAGCTCGATGGACCGGTCGAAGTGCCGGGCATCGAGTCCCTGGGCGACAGCGCCATGGTGATTCGCTCGCTCATCCGGACTCAGCCCGGATCGCAGTGGGCTGCCGCCCGCGAGTACCGCCGCCGGCTCAAGCTGCGCTTCGACCGGGAGAACATCGAGATCCCATTCCCGCAGCGGAAGGTCCACGTGCAGGTGGACGACAGCCCCCACGACAGCCGTCTGAAGGCCGCCGGGGCGGCCGGCGGATGAGCCTCCAGCTCCACAACACCCTCACCCGCCGGATCGAGCCATTCGTCCCCCTGACGCCGGGGCGGGCCACGGTCTACACCTGCGGGCCCACGATCTACAACTACGCCCACATCGGGAACTTCCGGACCTTCCTGTTCGAAGACCTCCTCCGCCGGTGGCTGGAGGCGAGCGGGTACGAGGTCTTCCACATCATGAATCTCACCGACGTTGACGACCGGACCATCGACGCGGCGGTCAAGAAAGGCGTGACCCTCCGGCAGCACGTGGACCCGTTCGCCCGGGCGTTCGAGGAGGACCGGGACTGGCTCCGCATACGCCCGCCGCACGCCCAGCCGAGGGCCACGGAATACATCGGCCCGATGATCGAGCTGATCACCGGGCTGCTGGAGAAGGGGGTCGCCTACAGGGGGGAGGACGGGTCGGTCTACTTCGCCATCGCGCGCTTCCCGGCATACGGCCGGCTCTCACAGCTCGATCGTCGCGAGCTCCGCGCCGGGGCCAGCGAGCGGGTCAGCACCGACGAATACGCCAAGGAGGACGCCCGGGACTTCGTGCTGTGGAAGGCGGTCAAGCCGGAGGACGAGGCCGTGGGTGCCGCGTGGGACGCGCCGTTCGGCCGGGGGCGCCCGGGGTGGCACATCGAGTGCTCGGCGATGGCGCTGGAGCTGATCCGGCGGAAGTGGGGGGTGGACGTTCTCGACATCCATGCCGGGGCGGTGGACCTGATCTTCCCCCATCACGAGGACGAGATCGCTCAGAGCTGTGCCTATACCGGCCGGGAGCACTTCGCCCGATACTGGCTGCACGGCGAGTTTCTCGACGTCGGCGGCACCAAGATGTCCAAGCGGTACGGCAATATCCTGACCGTGCGCGACCTGCGGGAGCAGGGCGCCGACGCCGGTGCCGTCCGCCACCTCCTCTTCAACACCCACTACCGCCAGAAGCTGGACTGGCGCGACGAGGCTCTCGCCGCCGCCCGCGAGGGCTCGGCCCGATTGGGCGCGTTCCGCGACCGGCTGGAGCTGGCCGCTGGGCCGGTGGACGACCCCGAAGCCGTGACGGCCGCCGAGCGGTTCAGGGATGGGTTCGCGGGCGCGCTGGACAACGACCTCAACGCCCCTGAGGCCCTGGCGGCCCTGCACGTGCTCGTCCGCGAAGGAAACCGGCTGCTGGATGAGGGGCGTCGGCTGGGCCCCGCCTTCCGGGCCGCCTGGTCCCTGGCGGACGACGTCCTCGCCGTGGCCCCGACTACCCGGGCGAGGACAGTCGCCGCGGAGGTCCTGTCCGTGGCGGAAGAAGACGGCATACCGGTTCGCCCCCCCGAGGTGTCTCCGCCGGACGCCGCCGATGGTGAGGCCTGGGCGCTCCGGTGGGCCGCGGTTCGCGCCGCCGAGAAGCGGGCCCGGAACTTCGGAGAGGCGGACCGGATTCGGGATTTGCTGAAGGAGGCGGGGTGGGAGATCCGGGACCGACGAGATGGGGCGATCGAGGTCGTCAGACGCCCTCGATAGTGGGCTGGATCCCGAGCATCCGCTGGGCTGCGCCGACCAGCGTCTCGGGGTTGTACGGCTTCGCCAGAAACGCCCAGTGCATCCGATCGAGTTGGGCAGGGTCGGCGAGACCGTCTACCCATCCCGAGACGAACAGCACGGGAATCCGAGGGTAGCGGGAGTGAATGCGGAGGGCCAGTTCCGGCCCCGACATGCCCGGCAGCCGGATGTCGATCACCATCAGGTCGGGGATCCGGCCGCCACTGAGCAACTCGAGGGCCTCGCCGGCATCCTGGGCGGGCAGGCAAACGTACCCCTCGAGTTCCAGCATTCGGCAGGTGGCGCGCTGGACGGTGGGCTCGTCCTCAACGACCAGTATGAGTGGGGACACACCGAAGAATGTACGGCCGAGGGATCCTGGTAAATAGCCATTACCGCTCACCCTGTCGTTTGTAACATCAAGGCCGGCCCGCCGCCCTTCTGCTCTACCCATTGACGTGCCCTAACTTGCCTTCTATCATACGAGTCTGTCTTGGTTCGGCCTTTTTTGGCTGACGTAGCTCAATTGGCAGAGCACCTGTTTTGTAAACAGGCGGTTAGGGGTTCGATTCCCCTCGTCAGCTCGGCGTATGCCGAAGCGCTGCATGCCCAAGGGCGCATGCCGAAGGTCAGTGCCGGCACTCGAATCCAATGTGGGACCCCGCTCCTGTTATCGGCGGGGTTCTGTCTCAGATGAGGGTGTGCGCAGGACCTCCTAGCGGTTGGGTGGGGTGACCGAGTGGCTAATGGTAGCAGACTGTAAATCTGCCGGGCTAACGCCCTACGTAGGTTCGAATCCTACCCCCACCATGGAGACGGGCGCCGGGCGTTCGCGGGTGTAGCTCAGTTGGTAGAGCATCAGCCTTCCAAGCTGAGGGTCGCGGGTTCGAGTCCCGTCGCCCGCTTCGTAGCGGAGGCGCAGCAGCAGTCGCAGGGAGCAGAGCGTCGTCGCTCGCGTAGCTCAGTCGGTAGAGCGCATCCTTGGTAAGGATGAGGTCACCGGTTCAATCCCGGTCGCGAGCTTAGGCGGACAGGCGGTCGGGCGGTCACCGGAGCAACCGACCGCCTGACCGCCGAAACAAGGAACTCACTCGGACACCGGAACACCGACAATGGCCAAGGCCAAATTCGAGCGGACCAAGCCGCATGTGAACGTGGGCACCATCGGGCACGTGGACCACGGGAAGACCACGCTGACGGC
>JBKPGZ010000224.1:0-7424 GCA_046729675.1 Gemmatimonadota bacterium
TCGTGAAGATGATGCCTCAACGGCGCCTCCAGCCCCTCGTCCTTGTGACGGCGGCTCGCCAAAAGACGTACTGCCACCGCCCGTCTCGCGCCGCCGCCGGCGACTTCCTGGCGAGGGCGCCCGGCAACGGGGCCAGGCCCCCGCCCGACGCCAGGTCCCGATCGTGCAGCCGCCGGCACTCGACCAGGTGCTCGCGCAGTTGGGGAATCAGCCCCTGCGCGAGCATCGTCACCCGGTCCTTGCCGCCCTTCGCCCGGCGAATGCGGATCTCGCCCACTGAAGATCCAGGTCCTTCAGCCGGAGCTGCAGCGCCTCCAGCACCCTGAGCCCGCTGCCGTACAACAGAAAAGCCACCAGCCGCGGCGTGCCCTCCAGTCGCGCGAGCAGGCGCCGGACCTCGTCCCGCGTCAGCACGATCGGGAGCCGCTTGACGCCCTTGGGTCTCGCGATCCGGCCGATCTCGACGTCCTTGTGCGTACGCTTCTTCAGTACGCCGACTGTACTGCCGCAGCCACACCGCCGGCGCACCTGCGCCGTGAGCTTGGGCGGCCGGGATGAGACAGGCACGACGATTCGTGCCAGGTGGGGGAGAGTGAAAACTGCAGCAGCGCCGGGCCTCACATCACCGGCGGGAGGCTCCGAGTCCGGCGCCGGGCTGTCCGGCACCCGAGCGCTCCCGGCACATGGATTGCCTCCGCCCTCCTCTCCGCCCGATGACAGGGCCTGGAGAGATCGGAGGTAAATCTCAGTGGAGACGGTAGATGAGCCGTTCTTTACGGCTCTTGAAGGCGTGTACCATGTACTCGATGACTGTCCTCTCGGCCGCCGGATCCCCCCCGAGCTCCGGCAACCCGGTACTGGCGGCCGAGTCCTGTGCCCCGCATGCGAGGCCCGCCAGGAGGCGCGGCGCCGCCTCGCCCCGCGCCTGTAGCCCCGGGCACGGCCGGAGTATCCTGCTCCCCAGTACGATTGGAGAAGCCATGCGACCCCGTAAGTACTTGCTCGTCCTCGGCATCCTGGCGGCCGGTCCGACCGCGTGCGGGGATTCCACCGATCCCGACGACGACCCGCTGCCAGACAACGCCGCCACCGCCGTCGGGCTCACGGTCCGGGACAACGTGGAGGCCTCCCTCGACGCCTTCTACCCGGCCCGGCTGCTCCAGCCCCTCACCACCGGCGCCGCCCAGGACCCCTGCGCCACCGCCTCCGCCCCGGCCGACACTGACGGCGACGGCGTCCCCGACGACGCCACGTACACCTTCACCGCGCCCCCCTGCCGCTACCCCGACGTGCGCGGCTTCACCCTCGACGTGGTGGGCCAGCTTCGCCTGGTGGACCCCGCGCCCGAGACCGCCGGCTTCGGCGCCGTGGTGGACTTCACCAACTTCCGCTTCACCCTGACCGCGGACAACGCCGACCGGAACTACTCGGTCACCCGCAATGGGCGGGTGACACTCACCGGCTCCCCCGCCGGCTTGGAACTGAGCAGCGAGATGCAGATCCTCCGCACCTTCACCGGCCTCTCCGACGCCGCCGTCGAGCACGTGTGGACGGTGGACTTCGAGCCCGAGACCACGCTCCAGATCAACCAGCCGCTCCCCAGTGGCGCCGTCACCGTCGCGGGCACGGTCAACTGGAGCCGCGGCGACGAGAACTTCGAGCTCACCCTCACCACCGTCACCCCTCTCCACTACAACGCCGCCTGCGACGACACCGGCCAGCGCTTCGATGAGGGCGAGCTCGCCGTCTCCGGCACCTTCGGCGAGACCCCCGGCACCGTACACATCGGATGGGGGAACTGTGGAGACGACCCGAACATCGAGTTCGTAGCCCAGGAGTAGGCCGTGTCGCAGCGGACGAGCTCTTCGCCGGCGGGCGGCGCGTGCGCCGCTCTGGGTCATCGGCGTCTCCCGAGGCATGGCTCCCACCGACATCCGCTTCGCACTCCGCCGTCTCCGCCGCCATGGCTCCGCGTCCCTCGCCGCCGCGCTGACCCTCGCGCTCGGCGTGGGCGCGGTGACGGCCCTGTTCAGCGTGGTCCGCGCCGTCCTCCTCCGCCCGCCTCCGTTCCGCGCGCCCCAGGAGCTGGTCGCCGTGGATCTGCATCCGGCCGTCCGGCCCGAGACCCGTCTCGAGATCTCCTACCCCGACTTCCGCGATTGGCGGGCGCGCTCGCGCTCCTTCCAGGACCTCGCCGCGCACCAGACGGCGATCGGCCGGGTGGTGTGGGAAGGCGACGGGGAGCCGGTGCCCGCGGCCGGGTTCATGGTGTCGGGCCACTTCTTCGATTTGCTGGGCGTCCGCCCCGCGATCGGCCGCGCGCTGGAGCCGGCCGACGACCGGCCCGGCGCCGCCCCGGTGCTGGTGGTGAGCGACGCGCTCTGGCGCCGCGAGCTGGGCGGGAGCCCTGATGCGCTCGGCCGCACCGTGCGCGTGGATGGCATCGCCCACACCATCGTCGGCGTCATGCCGCCGGAGTTCGACTACCCGCGCGGGTCCGGCTTCTGGCGTGCGGTGGAGCCCGCGGTGGATTCGCTGGCGAACAAGCGCGAGATCGGGTTCCTGTCGGTGATCGGCCGGCTGCGGCCCGGCGTCACGCCGAGCGCCGCCGCGGGCGAGCTGTCGCGGGTGGCGGACGAGGCGGCCCGCGAGGCGCTGCCGCCGGACCTGCACCTCGCCACCACGATCGAGCCGCTCGGCGAGCGGCTGACCGACAGGGTGCGGCCGGTGCTGCTGGTCCTCTTCGGCGCAACCGCGCTGGTGCTGATCATCTCCTGCGTCAACGTCGCGAGCCTGCTGCTGGCCCAGGCGCCGGCCCGACGCCGCGAGCTGGCGGTGCGCACCGCGCTGGGCGCGGCCCGCGGCCATCTCCTGCGTCAGCTGTTGCTGGAGAGCCTGGTCCTCGGCGCTGTCGGTGGAGCGCTCGGCGTACTGCTGGCGATCGGCGCGGTGCGCACGCTGGGCGCGATGGTGCCCGCCGAGCTGTTCCGGGCCGAGCAGGTGACGATGGACGGCTCGGTGCTGGCGTTCGCGCTGCTGGTGGCGCTCGCGGCGTCGGCCGGCTTCGGGCTCGCGCCCGCGCTGACCGGCGCGCGGACCGACGTGCATTCGGTCCTGCGCGACGGCGGCAAGACCTCCAGCGGCCGCGGCGCGCGCCGATTCCTGCGGCTGCTGGTGGTCGCGGAGACCGGGGTGGCGATGGTGCTCCTCGTGGGAGCCGGGCTCCTGCTGAACGGATTCCTCCGGCTCCGGGCGGTGGATCCGGGACCCGATCCCGATCGCACGCTCACGCTCCAGGTGTTCCCCTCGACTCCCGAGCTGGCGGAGGCGAAGAAGTCGCACGCCTTCTTCGGTCAGTTGGTGCAGCGCGCGGAGGCGCTGCCCGGCGTCGAGGCGGCGGCCGGCGTGCTGGTGCGGCCGCTCGAGGGCCCCCAGGGGTTCGACTACCCCTTCACCATCGAGGGCCGCACGCCGGACGAGCAGAAGACCTATCCCTTCCTTAATTATGAGGCGGTCACACCGCGCTACTTCGAGAGCACCGGGCTGCGCCTGGTGCGCGGTCGCAAGTTCACGGCGGACGATCGCACGGAGTCGCCGCGGGTGGTGATCCTGGGCGAGTCGGTCGCGCGCCGCTTCTGGGGCGGCGACGATCCGGTCGGCAAGCGGCTCAAGTGGGGCGGACCCGACGGTCCCGCGCCCTGGATGGAGGTGGTGGGCGTGGTGGAGGACGGCCGCTACCGCGGGCTGGAGAGCGTGAGCCTCGACGTGTACGTCCCCTACGAGCAGAGCCCCTGGCCGCTCAACCATCTGGTCATCCGTACCACTGCCGATCCGGCCTCACTGGTGCCGGCGCTCCGCCGCGAGGCGACGGCGCTGGAGCCGAGCGTCAGGCTGCTCGACGTCGCCACCGTGGGCGCGATGATGTCGGCGATGCTCGCTCGCCCGCGCTTCACCACCACGCTCCTGGGCACCTTCGGCATCTCGGCGCTGTTGCTCGCCGCGGTCGGGCTCGCGGGCGTGCTCTGGTTCACGACCCGGGAGCGCACCCGCGAGATCGGCATCCGCATGGCCCTCGGCGCGAGCGCGGGGCGGATCCGGATGGAGGTGCTGCGCGAGGGGGCGGGGCTCGCCGCGGTGGGGCTCGTCCTCGGCGCCGGCCTCGCGGCGCTGCTGGCGCGGCTGGTGCGCGGGCTGCTCTTCGAGGTGGGACCGCACGACCTGCCGACCTACGGCACGGTCGCCGGCGTGCTTGGCCTGGTGGCGCTGTTCGCGGCCCTGCTCCCGGCGTGGCGGGCGAGCCGGCAGGACGCGGTGATCGCGCTGCGAGCGGACTGAAAAATTATTCCGCCTCCGGCCGGCCGAACGTAAGTTGAATGAACGGACCGTCTTCCTCCTGCGCGACCAGGTACACGTGGTCCCCGGGCTCGAGGCGCGTGGCGCCCTTGGGGGCCACCAGACGGTCGCCCCGGACGATGAGCGCCACCGAGGCGCCTTCGGGGAAATCCAGCTCGTCCAGCCTCAGCCCGCAGACCACCAGCGCCTCATCTATATAGAAGGACATCAGGTCGCCCTGGAGCGGCACCCGCGACTCTATGGCGAGCAGGGCGTGCGGCGCGGGCGGCTGGGGTGACTCGAGGGAGAGCCGGCGTGTAGTCGCGGCCACGGTCCCGCCGGGGATGATGGCGCCCACCACCACGATGAAGAACACGAGGTGGAAGATGCGATCCGCACCCGGCGCCCCGACCAGCACCGGGTAGGTGGCAAGCACGATCGGCACCGCGCCCCGGAGCCCGACCCACCCGATGAAGGCGATCTCCCGTGCCGGATAGCGGAACGGCGCGAGACAGAGCGCGACCACCAGCGGCCGGATCAGGATCGCCAGCAGCAGCGCGATGCCGAGGCCGGGCCCCGCCATCTCACCCAGGCGGGAGGGGAATACCAGGAGACCGAGCAGCAGGAACATCCCGATCTGCGACAGCCAGGCGAGTGCGTCGAAGATCCGCAGCAGGCCGGGGCGATAGGGCAGGGGGCCGTTGCCGAGCACGATGCCCGTGGCGTAGACCGCGAGGAACCCGCTTCCCTCGATCAGCGTTGCCACCCCGAAGGACAGGAAGCCGAAGGCCAGCATCAGCGCCGGGTAGAGGCCGCCGGTCATCAGCTGGAGGCGGGCCATGAGCGCGCGGCCGGCGTAGCCGGCGCCGATGCCTACAACGGCCCCGATCACCAGTTGGGTGATGATCTCGACGATCATCTCGCCCAGACCCAGCTGTCCCGGACGCAGGAGGTTGGCGGCGAGCGTGGTGGTCAAGATGACGGCGGCGGGATCGTTGGCGCCGGACTCGACCTCGAGCGTCGCGGCCACCCGCCGCTTGAGCTGCAGTCCGCTGGCCCGGAGGACGGCGAAGGTGGCGGCCGCGTCGGTGGACGAGACGATCGCTCCCAGCACCAGCGCGGCGGGCCAGGGCAGTCCGCCCAGCCGCGCCGCCAGCGCGACCAGGCCGGCCACCAGCAGTACCCCGACCGAGCCGAGGACACCGGCTGGAGCCCAGACCCGGCGCACCACGTCCAGGGGGGTGTTGAGTCCGCCGTCGAAGAGGATGAGGGCCAGCGCCACCGCTCCGATGCGGAAGGCCAGCCGGTAGTCGGCGAACGGGATCCTGCCGATCCCTTCGGAGCCGGCCAGCATCCCGACTAGGAGGAAGAACAGCGCGATCGGGACGCCGATCCGTTGGGACGCCCGGCTGGAGAGCACGCTCACCAGCAGCAGGATGCCGGAGACGGTGAGCAGGATGGCGGTTGCGGCTGGCTCGCTGATCGGCATCAGGCACGCAGGTTACCACGCGGCTGGCGGGGACCGCCAGTGTGCTGCCATACTGAGGTCTATGGCTCACGATCAATTCATCGCCGCGCTCGCGCTCATCGGCGTCGTCGTTATCGCCGCCTCACTGCTGTCCGGTGCGGTCGAGCGGTCCGGCGCCCCTCAGGTCGCGATCTTCCTCCTCCTCGGCGCCATGCTGGGTCCGTTCGGGCTCGGCGTCGTGGAACTCGGCCTCGAGTCCGCCGCGCTCGAGGTCCTCGCAACCCTGGCGCTGGTGCTGGTGCTGTTCAGCGACGCCGTCGCGGTGGACGTCGGGGAGCTGCGGACGCACCGGCGGCTCGCGGCCCTGATCCTGGGACCGGGCACGATCCTGCCGGCGGCGCTCATCGCGCTCGCTGCCTGGCTCCTCCTGGGGCTGCCGGCGGCTGCCGCCGCCATCCTCGGCGCCGCGCTTGCCTCCACTGACCCGGTGCTGCTGCGGACGCTGGTCCGGAGCCCGGCGCTGCCCCGGCCAGCCCGCCTGGCGCTCCGGTTCGAGAGCGGAATCAACGATGTCGTCCTCCTGCCGGTCGTCGTGCTCGCCGTGCTCGCGATGGGCGAGGGCTCCACGTCCGCCGACGTGCCCCGTCGTGTGATGGGTCTCTTTATCCTGGGGCCCCTGCTCGGCGTGGCGGTGGGGTACGTCGCCATCGCCCTGCTGGACCAGGTCCGCGCGAGGGCGGGCGTGCGCCGGGACTACGAGTCGCTCTACGCGCTGGGCGTGGCCTTCTCGGCGTTCGCCGCAGCGGAGGCGGTGGGCGGCAGCGGGTTCCTGGCCGCATTCGCCGCGGGGCTGGTGGTCGCGGCCATGGACGTGGAGCTGTGCGACTGCTTCATGGACTACGGCGAAGCGTCGGCGGAGATGTTCCTGCTGCTTACGTTCGTGGCGTTCGGTGCCTCGGTCATCTGGACCGGCTTCGAAGTGGTGGACACTCCCACCCTGATCTTCGCCGTGCTCGCCCTCGGCGTTCGTACCGCCGTGCTGATCCCGGTGCTGCGGCTCGCCGGTGTCGAGCCGCACGACCGGCGGCTTATCGCCTGGCTCGGCCCGCGCGGGCTGAGCACGCTGCTGCTGGCGCTGCTGCCGGTGTTCGCGGAGGTGGAGGGGGCTGTCCGCCTCTTCCAGATCACCTGTCTGGTCGTGCTGCTCTCGGTGGTGGTGCACGGCGCGGGGATCGCGATCTTCCTCCGGCGCGCCAGGTCGGACGCCGCCGCGCCGCCGGCCGTGCCCGCCGAGGAGCCGGAGCCGCTTTCGTTCGGTCCCGCGCGCGAGTCCGAGGCGACGCCGGCCCCTGCCGTGCAGGAGACGATGCCCGAGAAGATCACCATCCCCGAGCTTCGCGCGCTGTGGGAGCGAGGAGAGCCGGTGACCGTGCTGGACGTGCGGACCGAGCGGAGCTATCGCGATGACCCGGCGATGGCGCGCGATGCCATCCGGATGCCCCCGGATGACGCGGTCCGGCTGGCGCGCGAGCAGAGGCTCGATCCGGGCGTCACACTGGTGCTGTACTGTACCTGAAAGGACGAAGCCACAAGCGCCCGGGTGGCGCGAGAGCTTCGAGCGGCA
>JBKPGZ010000225.1:0-8236 GCA_046729675.1 Gemmatimonadota bacterium
CACGTCCGGATCATCGGCCGCGGTCTGGATGAAGCGCTCGACCGACGTCGCGAAGTTGTCGTACGGGTGGTGCAGGAGAACGTCGCCCTCGCGGATCACGTCGAAAATGTTCCGCGGAGGCGCGAGCCGGGGCTGGGTCGCCGGGTGAAACGGCGAGTCCCGAAGCTCGGGTATCTCCAGGCCGGCGAGGGAGAGCAGGTCCGCCGTGTCGAGGAGGCCCGGAACCTCGTAGAGGTCCTCCATGGTGAGCGGGCGCGCGGGCGGCTCCTGCTGTTCGCTGAATTCGGCGAGGAGGAGCGCTCGGAGCGATGCGGGCATCGAGGCATGCACTTCGATCCGGACCACTTCCGCGAACCGACGGTTTCGGACCTCCTCCTGGATCAAGCTGAGCAGGTCGTCCGCTTCGTCGTTGTCGTCGATCTGAAGATCGGTGTTGCGGGTGATCCGGAAGGTGTACCAGCCCAGGATCTCCACCCCCGGAAAGAGCGCCTCGAGGTTGCCGCCGATCACCTCCTCCAGCGGGACGAACTGGTTGGGGGAGACGAGCGGCACCCAGCGGGGAAGGATCTTGGGCACCTTCACCCGGGCGAACCGCTCCTCGCCATCGGACCCTCTGAGGACCACCGCCAGCGAGAGACTCAGGTTCGAGATGTAGGGAAAGGGGTGCCCTGGATCCACCGCGAGCGGCGTGAGGACCGGAAACACGTTGGAGTGGAAGTAGGCGTCGAGCCGCTCCCGCTCCTCGGGCGGCACGTCCCGGAGCCTGGCGTGCAGCACTACGCCGCTGTCGGCCAGCTGCGGCAGCAGTTCCTCATGGAGGCAACGCCGGTCCTGCCAGATCAGCTCCCGCACCGTCTGGCAGATCGCGCGGAGCTGGGCCTCCGGTGTCATCCCGTCCGCAGTGCGTTCAACGATGCCGGCGGCGACCTGCTGCTTGAGTCCCGCCACCCTGACCTGGAAGAACTCGTCGAGGTTGCTGCCGCAGATGGCGAGGAACTTGAGCCGCTCCAGCAGCGGCGTGCGCGGGTCGAGCGCCTCGTGCAGCACCCTGCCGTTGAACTCCAGCCACGAGAGCTCGCGATTGATGTAAAGCGATGGATCGCGGAGGTCGAGGGCGGGGGGAGCAGGGGAGAGCTGGAGATCGGTCACGAGCTGAATGTACCTGGTGGAGTGTAACGGCGGGGTAACGAATGTCACCCTGCAAGCTTGTGCACGCCTACCCCTCCTCGCGCTTCCCTGGCAATAGCAGCGAGAGCATTACGCTGACCAGCCCCACCACCAGACCGCCGAAGAAGGCCGCCCAGAACCCGCTCACCCGGAATCCCAGCCCCCAGACCTCCGACAACGCGCCAGTGAGCAGCAGCATGAGAGCGTTGATGACCAGGGTGAAGAGCCCGAGGGTCACCACGATGAGCGGGCAGGTGAGGATCGTCAGAATCGGGCGAATCAGGCTGTTCACCAGCCCGAATACGGCAGCGACCAGGAGCAGCTGCACCAAGGTGCCGTTGAATTCCAGTCCCGGCAGGAGCCAGGCCGCGATCCACAGCGCCGCGGCGTTGAGCAGCCAGTGGAGCAGGAGTCGCATCAGCCGATCACTCCACCGCCGAGCACGCGGTCGTCGGCAGAGTAGAGGACGCCGGACTGACCCGGCGTGATGGCGCGGATGGGCGAGGAGAGCACCAGCTCCAATGATCCCGGCGAGGCTGAGGCCACGGTCGCCCCCACCGCCGGCGCGCGATGCCGCACCTGCACCCGACACTCGTCCCCCACCGCCAGAGGATCCCCGAGCCAGTTGAGCTCCTCCAGGCGAACACGATGCCCCTCGAGCTCGGCCGTCGTGCCGATGACGACCTCTCGGCGCTCCGGACGGATCCCCACCACGAATCGTGGCTCGCGCGCGCCGCCCGGGAGCCCGCGACGCTGCCCGATGGTGTAGCGGGCGTACCCGGCGTGCTCCCCGACGAGCTCGCCGGTGGTCGTGACCAGCGGGCCGGGCCTCAGTGCCGGCGCGTCCGCCGGCAGGTGACGCTCGAGCACTCCCACATAGTCGTCGTCCGGCACGAAACAGATCTCGACCGACTCGGGCTTGTCAGCCGTCACCAGCCCGAGCTGCCGGGCCAGGGCCCGGGTCTCGGCCTTGCTCATCTCACCCACGGGCGTGAGCATGCGGGCCACCACGCTTCGGTCCACGCCCCAGAGGAAGTAGCTCTGGTCCTTGGTGGGGTCGAGCCCGCGGTAGAGCGCCCCGCCCCGGGCGACCGCGTAGTGACCGGTCGCGATGTACTCGCAGTCGAGCGCGTCCGCGTGGGCCAGCAGGTCTCGGAACTTGGTGAACGAATTGCAGCGCACGCAGGGAATCGGCGTGCGGCCCCTGCTGTACTCGCTCACGAAGTTCTCGATCACGTGCAGCGCGAAGCGGTCCTCCAGATTGAGTACGTAGTGCGGGATACCCAGGGTGTGGGCGACGTCGCGCGCGTCGGTGATCGAGTCGAGCGAGCAGCAGGGGCGGTCGGGGACCTCGTCGCCGTAGCAGAAGAGCTTCATGGTGGCCCCGACCACCTGGTAGCCCTGCTCGACCAGCCGGGCGGCGGCCACCGAGCTGTCCACGCCGCCCGACATCGCCACCAGCACTCGGGCGGTCACGACGCGGCTCTCCCTAGCACGTTGGCGAGCTGGCGCACCTTGGCCACCACCGCGGGCATCACCTCCGACACGCGATCCACGTCCTCCTCCGTGCTCTCGCGACCGAGGCTGAAGCGAATCGCCCCCAGCGCGAGATCCCGCGGCACGTCCATGGCCACCAGCACGTGGGACGGCTCCACCGAGCCGGTGGAGCACGCCGACCCGCTGGAGGCGGCGATGCCGGCGAGGTCTAGGTGCATCAGCAGCGCCTCGCTATCGGCGCCGGCTACCGAGACGTTGAGGACGTGGGGCGCGGTCTCGGCGCCCTCCCCGTTGACGGTCAGGTCGGAGACGGCCCCGAGGAGCCCCTTGGCGAGCCGATCCCGGAGGGTGCGGAGTCGCTCCGCCTCCTCGGCCTGCTCCCTGGCGGCCAGAAGGGCGGCTCGCCCCAGGGCAACCGCGCCGGCCACATTCTCGGTCCCGGGCCGGATGCCGTACTGCTGGCCTCCTCCGTGGATGATGGCCTCGACCGCCCGGCGGTCGCGGACGACCAGTGCCCCGATGCCCTTCGGGGCGCCGATCTTGTGCCCGGAGAGCGTGAGCAGCGTGCAGGGCAGCTCGCTCATGGACACGCGCAGCTTGCCGAACGCCTGGACTGCGTCGGTGTGGAAGACCACCTCCGCCTCGCGGCACCGCCGTGCGATCTCCTTGACCGGCTGAACCACCCCGACCTCGTTGTTGACCCACATGATGGAGACCACCGCCGGCCGCTCCGCCAGCGCGGCATCGAGCGCGTCGAGGTGCACGTGCCCATGGCCGTCCACCGGGAGCACGATCTCGCGGCCGCCCAGATGACACACGGCGTGCGCCGCCGCCAGCACCGCCTTGTGCTCGATCGCGCTCACCACCGCGCACCCAGAGCCGCCA
Organism: Gemmatimonadota bacterium; assembly: GCA_046729675.1. Classification (GTDB taxonomy): domain Bacteria; phylum Gemmatimonadota; class Gemmatimonadetes; order Gemmatimonadales; family GWC2-71-9; genus CAVVWJ01. The sequence continues at coordinate 3,550 of JBKPGZ010000225.1, forward strand.
CGGTCCCGGGAGGCCAGCGCCGCGCCGATGATCCCGAGGTTGTCCGCCTCGGTGCCGCCGGAAGTGAAAATCACCTGGTTCGGCTCGGCCCCGACCGCCTGGGCCACCTCACGCCGCGCCTGCTCGATACCGGCGCGGGCCGCCCGCCCGTACCGGTGGGCGCTGGAGGGGTTGCCGAAGGCCTGATTGGTGAGGTAGGGCAGCATCGCCTCCAGCACCTCGGGGCGGACCGGGGTGGTGGCGGCGTGGTCGAGGTACACCGGGGGACGGGTCATGGAGCCTGAAAAATACCCGTCCGCGGGGGCGGGACCAAGCTACATGCTCTGCACGCCGAGGCTGATCACGTCCTCCACGGCCATGGTCTCGTGGGTGTAGAAGGGCTCGCCGTACCGGGAGCGGATCAGGGACCCGTAGTGGGCGTTCTGGGTCTCGACCAGAGAGTAGAGGTCCTGCCCGGTCGGAAAGATCTCGCCTGCGGCCTTGGCACCGTCGAACTGGCTGACGTAGCAGCGGATCGCGTCCAGCTTGCGCGCGAACTGGGCACTGATGTCCACCACGAACGTAGGCTTCAGCGGGTCCTCGCGATAGGACAGCGCGTACAGGATCTTGTGCGGCCGGTGCGGGGCTCCGACGGCGTCGTAGCGAGCCAGTCCGGCCAGGAAGCAGGCGTCGCGCCCCAGCTCGGACGCGACGCGATGGTCGGGATGCCGGCCGACGGGGAAGGGAAGGATGACGACCCGCGGCGCGAAATGCCGGATCTCGGCGACGACGATGCGTCGCGTCTCTTCGCTGTTGTGGAGGTGCGCGTCCGGCAGCGCCGCGTTGCGCCGCTCGGTCACTCCGAGGATCCCCGCGGCGCGCTTCGCCTCCTCCGCCCGAAGATCGGCGCTGCCGCGGGTAGCGCTCTCGCCGGCGGTCAGGTCGAGGATGCCCGCGCGATAGCCGGCGTCCACCGCCTTGAGCAGGGTGCCAGCGCAGGTGAGCTCGACGTCGTCGCGATGGGCGGCGATGGCCAGGATATCCACGGGCATGGGCGGGACGGGTTGGGACGACAGAACAGTACAGCGGAAAAGGTGAAAAGTGAAAAGTGAAACGGGGGAATGCGGACCCTCCGTTTCACTGTTCACTGTTCACTTCTCCCGCTGGTCTCACACCGTTGCCGGCTTCCTCCACTTCCTGACCACCGCCACCACGCTCCAGCCGAGCACCACAACGGGCACCAGGTAGCCCAGCGAAGCGATCGCCCCCGCCAGAACCCCCACGAAGTTGCGCCAGGCCTCCCGGAACGCCTCGGCGATCGGCCCCCGCCCCTGGGTCGCGACGATGGGCATCGGCTCGTGCAGGCTCACCGAGAGCGTGCTCAGCTGGGCACTGGTCTTGAGATACCGGAGCCGCCCCTCGATCCGCTCGATCTCCTCGCGTACCCGCGCCAGCTCCCGCTCGACCGAGAGCACGTCCTGCAGCTTGCCGGTGCGAGTGCGGATCAGCTCGATCAGCCGCTCCTCCAGCTTCCGACCGTTGGCGGCCCGGGCGGCCAGGTCCACGAACTCTTCGCTCACGTCCTCCGCGCTTACGTTGACGAACTCCAGTCGGCCGATCGGCTGCAGGCCTTCGGTCAGCTCGTCGAACCGCGCCGACGGAACCTTGAGCTCCAGCGTCGCCTGCCGCACCTGATTCCGCCCGCTCTGCACCGCGGCGTCGGCGACGAAGCCGCCGGCCCGCTGTGCCAGCCGCCGCAGACGGGTCATGCCCGCCTCGAGGGAATCCACCTCGATGCTCGCCCGGCCGGTGCGGAGAATCAGCCGGTCCATGGGCTCGGTGGTGCTGGAACGGAACCACTGCTCTTCGACCGCCGTCGCCGGGGCGGCCGGCGCCCGCTCCCGTTCACCCACCGCGCCGACGGCGATCGCGTCGGCGGTCTGCTTCGCCTCGTCCTTGCCGGCGGCAAGACCTTCCGAGCGGGCTGGAATCGAGTTCTTGGATGTGGTGGCGCCGTCGCACGCGGCGAGGGACGCGACCTGCAACAGGACTACCATCAGGGTCCGGATACGCATGGCACCTCCTCGGGGAGCACAGGAGATGCCAGCGGGCGAGAAGCTTGCACAGTGCACGCCCTGGCAGTTCGCTACTCGTGCCGGAGGGCCTCCACCGGATCCATGCGAGCCGCCCGGTTGGCCGGGAGCAGGCCGAACACCAGGCCGATCCCGACGCTGACGCCGCACGCGAGCGCGATGCTCCACGGCGGCACCGCCGCCTCCAGGCTCATCGCCGCCTTCAGGAGCATCCCTGCCAGAAGCCCGAAGACGATGCCGAGTGCGCCGCCGACCAGGGTCAGAGTCGCCGACTCCACCAAAAACTGCCAGAGCACTTCCCGTCGGGTGGCTCCGAGGGCCTTGCGGAGGCCGATCTCCTTGGTGCGGTCGCTCACCGAGACCATCATGATCGCCATGACGCCGATCCCACCCACCAGCAGGGCCACGCTGGAGAGCGCGACCATCGCCAGGAAGAAGTAGGAGGTGAAGTTCCCCACCACGTCCAGGATCTGGTCCTGGGTGATGAGGTCGAAGGTGTTGGGGTCGCCCGGGCGGAGGTTCCGCACCCGACGGAGGGCTACGGTCACCGCATCCATGGCGGGCCCCACCGCGATCCCGCTCCACGGCTTGACCGCGATGAAGAGGGCGTTGGTCTCGTCGTACTGGAAGCTCTCCCGGGCGGTGGCGAAGGGAACCACTCCTCCGGTGTTCTGCCCCGGCGGCTCGAAGATGTTCGACGGTTTCTCAAGCACGCCGATGACTCGCAGCGAGCGCCCCCCGACCCTGACCTGCTTGCCCAGCGGGTCGAGCCGGCCGAACAGCCGATCCGCCACGGCGCTTTCCAGCACGATGACGGGTTCCCCGCTGAGCTCCGCGCGGCTGAAGAAACGGCCTCGCAGCAGCGTACCGCCCTGAATCTCCATGTAGCGATCGTCGGCGCCGAAGACGATCACCTGCTGGGTGCGGATCCCCTGGTACTCGATCTTCTGGAACACCTGCACCCAGATCCCGGCGTAGCGCACCTCGGGAAGCCGCCGCACCGCATCGGCGTCGCTCCGCTGCAGCACGGGCCGGATCCGGACTTCGTAGGGGAGCCGGTCGGGGTTGACCGGTGTCTGGGAGAAGTAGCGGATGATGTAGAAGGTGGTCGGACCGGCGACCTCGATGGCGTTGAAGATCTGCCGCCGGATGCCCTGAACCAGCGACGCGACCGCCATCACCGTCGTCACCCCGATGACGACGCCGAGGATGGTGAGCGCGGACCGCAGCTTGTTGGCGCGGATCGAGTCCAGGGCGATCGCCGCGCCCTCGCCGACGCTACGGAGGAGCATCGCTCACTCCATCCTGAGCGCGGTGATGGGGTCCAGCCGCGAGGCCCGGGAAGCCGGGTAGACGCCGAAGATCGTGCCCGCCGCGGTGCCGACCAGCAGTGCCAGGAGGACGGACCAGAGGGTGATCCGGGCGGGCAGCGGAGTGAAGGTGGTGACCCCGAAGGCGAGCATCCAGCCGCTCAGCACGCCGAGCGCCCCGCCGGTGCTGGTCAGCACCAGCGCCTCGACCAGGAACTGCCGGCGGATGTCCGCCCGGGTCGCGCCCAGGGACTTGCGGAGGCCGATCTCGCGGGTGCGCTCGTTCACCGTCATCAGCATGATGTTCATGATGACGATCCCGCCTACCACGATGCCGATCGCCACCACCGCCGGGATCGCGGTGAAGAGGAGGCTGGTGAGCTGCTTCCAGAAGGCGATCAGGGCGTCGGCCTTGTCCACCGTGAAGTCGTTGTCTTCTCCCGGCCGCAGGCGGTGGGCGATGCGCATTGCCTCCTCCGCCTTCGCCATCCCCGGCTCGATCGCATCGGCCGTTGGCATCTTGATCGAAACCACCGTGGTCTTCCTCGGGCCGTACGCCGCCTCGAATGTGCTGAAGGGAAGCAGCACGAAGGCGTCGAACGACTGACCCAGAAGCCGCCCCTTGGGCGCGATGACTCCTTTCACGGTCAGCTCGCGCCCGTCGAGGCGGACTCGCTTGCCCACCGCCCTGAGCGGGTCGTCGAACAGCTTGTCGGCGATCTCGTGGCCGAGCGCGACTACGGGGCGCCGGTTGCTGACGTCCTGGTCGGTGAGCGGCGAGCCGGCGAGGAAGCTGTAGTCCTGGACCACCTGGTAGGGCGCCGTGACGCCCAGAATGCCGATGTTGGCGACGGTGCGGTCGCGGTAGCGCATCTCCCCCACCGGCGAGGGCCATCCCGACTGAAGTCCCACCGCCACCGCCTCGGGAACCGCCGCCGCGACGGCCTCGGCATCCTCGACGGTCACCAGCGGCCGCTTGGCGATCTCGCGGACCTGATCGTCGTCCATCAGCCCGATCGAGATCGGCCCGCGCCGCACCTGAAAGGTGTTGGTGCCGATCATGGACGACGTGAGCGTCCCGCTCACGTAGGTGTTCATCCCCTGGATGACGGCGACGACGACGATGAGGAAGGCGACGGAGACGAGTATGCCGAGGAGGGTAAAGAACGAGCGAAGCTTGCTGGTCCAGATCGCCTGGACAGCCAGGCGGAGGGCCTCGGTCAGTGGCATGGCCAGGAAGGTAGGCGGTCAGGCGGTCAGGCGGTAAGGCGGTCAGGCGGTCAGGACGGTACGAAGGTACAACAC
>JBKPGZ010000226.1:0-12198 GCA_046729675.1 Gemmatimonadota bacterium
GACAGAGTCTCATGCGAGAAACTTTTCCACTTCGTCCGCCGTCCCCAGCGTCAGGCTGCGCGCGCCGGGCACGATCCGCTTGAGCAGCCCCGAGAGAACGCTTCCCGGCCCCACCTCGACGAACGTCGCGTCCGACGAGAGCGCCGCCGCCGCGCGCATACACTCGACCCATCGCACCGGGGCGGTGAGCTGATCGGCGAGCAGCCGCTTGGCGTCGGCGCCCGTGCTGACCGGCTCGCCGCTGGCGTTGGCGATGATGGGAAAGGTCGGATCCGCGAAGCCCACGGCGCCGAGCGCGTCGCGTAAGCCGTCCACCGCCGGCGCCATGAGGGGCGAGTGGAACGCGCCGCTCACCTTGAGCGGGAGCACCCGCTTCGCGCCGCGGGCCTTGCACCCTTCACCGGCGGCCGCGACGGCCTGCGGATCGCCGGAGATGACGGTCTGGTCGGGGGCGTTCAGGTTGGCGGCCACCGCCACCCCACCGTCGTGCGACGCGGCGTTGCAGGCCGCCTCCACTTCCGCGGTGTCGAGCCCCAGGACCGCCGCCATCGCGCCGGGTCGGGCGCGCCCGGCCTCCAGCATCAGCTCACCGCGCCGCCGGACCAGCTGCGCGGCGTCCGCTGCGCTGAGGGTGCGCGCGGCCACGTGCGCGCTGTACTCGCCCAGGCTGTGTCCCGCCCCGGCCGCCACCAGACCGAGCCGCTCGCCCACCACCGCCAGCACGGCCGTCGTGTGGGCGAGGATGGCGGGCTGGGCGTTGTGAGTCAGGGTGAGCTCGTCCTCGGGGCCTTCCCACATGATGCGGGACAGGGGCACGCCGAGCGTCTCGTCGATGGCGCCGAAGGTGTCGCGCGCGACGGGAAAGCGCTCGGCGAGGTCCTTCCCCATCCCCACCTTCTGCGCGCCCTGGCCGGGGCACATCACCACAGTCACCACCGGACGACGGCGCTCCCCCAGGTGAAGCCCGCGCCGAACGCGACCAGCAGGATCAGGGACCCCGGTGCCACCCGACCCTCCGCGACGGCCTGATCCAGCGCCAACGGGATCGAGGCCGACGAGGTGTTACCGTATCGGTCGAGGTTGACCATCACCTTGGACATCGGAATGCCGGCGTGCTTCGCGGTGGCGTCGATGATCCGCAGGTTCGCCTGGTGCGGAATGAGGAGATCGATCTGCTCCGCGGTCACGCTGGCACGCCTGAGCGCCTCGTCGCACGCCTCGGCCATCGCGCGCACCGCGGCCTTGAACACCTCGCGGCCCGCCATCTTCATGTAGTGCGACCGCTCGCACACCACCTTCTCGCTGATGGGATCGGCCGCCCCACCGCCGGGGCGGTAGAGCAGCGGCGCGAGCCTGCCGTCCGACTTGAGGAAGGTCGAGAGGATGCCGCGACCCGGCCGGGTCGAGGCCCGCACGACCGATGCGCCGGCTCCGTCCCCGAACAGGATCGCGGTGGACCGATCGGTGAAGTCGGTGATCGTGGACAGCTTCTCGGCGCCGACGACGAGCGCCGTCCGGCTCTGTCCCGAGGCGATCAGTGCTTCGGCCACCGTGAGCGCGTACACGTACCCGGGACAGGCCGCGCCGATGTCGAAGGCCGCCGCATTGTCGGCGCCAAGCAGGGCCTGGAGGTCGCACGCGGTCGACGGGAGCAGCCGGTCGGGGCTCGCGGTGGCGAGCACGATGGTGTCCAGCTCTTCGGCCGTGACCCCGGCGCGCTCCAGCGCGATCTCGCTGGCCTCGCGGCTCAGCATGGCCACGGTCTGCTCCGGTCCGGCGATCCGGCGCTCGCGGATGCCGGTGCGCTCGACGATCCACTCGTCCGACGTGTCGAGCATGCGGGTCAGGTCGTGGTTGGTCAGCACGCGATCGGGGACGGCGGTCCCGACGCTGGCGACCTCGGCAAAGGGACGGGGGATCATGCCGGAGCCACCGGGTGACGCTGGGCGAATTCGGTGGCGATGTGCTGGCTCAGCCCGGAGCGGGCGGCCTGGATCGCGACGCGGATCGCGTTCTTGATGGCGTTCGGCGTCGAGGCGCCGTGGCAGACGATGGGGACGCCCTTGACCCCCAGCAGCGGCGCGCCGCCGTAGGTCGAGTAGTCGAGGATGCGGTTGAGGTCCGCCATCTCCGGCCGGCTGAACACGTCGGGGATGCGCGCTTTCAGGAGACCGACGAACACCCGCGCCGACGACTCGTAGAACTTGAGCACGATGTTCCCGACGAAGCCGTCGCAGACCACCACGTCCACCGGAATCCGCTGCTGCGGGCCGGGAAGGATGTCGCGGCCCTCGATATTCCCGGCATAGTTGAGACGAGGCGCCTGCTTGAGGAGCTGGTGCGTCTCCCGCACGACCGCGGTGCCCTTCTCCTCCTCCTCACCCACGTTGAGCAGCCCCACCACCGGGTTGGACCGGCCCATGATGTCGCGCATGTAGATGGTGCCGAGATAGGCGAAGCCCAGCAGCTCACGAGGGGAGCAATCGAGATTGGCGCCGCCGTCGAGGACCAGCACGGGCTCGGAGCCGGTGGGAAAGAGCGTCGCCACGGTCGCGCGCTCCACCCCGTCATGGAGGCCGAGCAGCATGGTCGAGCCGGCGAGCATCGCGCCGGTATTGCCGGCGGAGATGAAGGAGTCGGAGTGCCCGTCGCGATGGAGGGCGAGGCCGACCACCATGCTGGAGTTGGGTTTCTTGCGGATGGCCTGGAGGGGCTTCTCGCTCATGCCGATGACGTCGGCCGCCTCGTGGACCTCGACCCGGTTGCGGTCCACCCCCGGATGCCGGGTGAGCTCCTCCTCGATCGCGCTCCGGCGCCCGACCAGCTGGATCAGGAAGCCGTCGGGCAGCTCGGTGAGGGCCTCAACGGCCCCCGCGATCTCGTTGCGCGGAGCGCTGTCTCCCCCCATCGCGTCCAGGGCGACGCGAATCACGCTCAGGCGTCCTCGACCTCGACCCGCTTCTTGCCGCCGTAGTAGCCGCAGGAATCACACACGCGGTGCGGCAGCTTGGGAGAACTGCAGCGCGGACAGGGCTGGGTGCGCATGCCGGCGCCGGAGTGGTGCCCCCGCCGCAGTCGCTTCTTCATCTTCGAGGTCCGGCGCTTCGGTACGGCCATAATGTCCTCAAGCAGGTTCGGCGGGAGTGTGACAGGCGCACGGCCCCGCGTTCAGGTCGGCTCCGCAGCGGGGGCAAAGGCCGGCGCAGTCGTCCCGGCAGAGCAGCAGGTTGGCCTGGGCGGCGAGGGCGAGCTCCTCGCGCACGACCAACCCCACATCCACGGCGGCCGCGCGGTCGGACAGGAAATAGAAGTCCGGGTCGTCCACCGCGTCGGGATCGGAGCTGAACACGGCCGCGTCCACCGCCACGTCCACTTCGTCGAGCACTTCGGTCAGGCAGCGGCGGCACTCGCCGCGGACCACGCCGTGGAGATCACCGCGCCAGAGATAGTCGCCCTCCCCGGTGGCCTGAAGCTGCCCGTGCACCACCACCGGTCCCACCAAGTCGAGCCCCAGGCCCTCGAAGGTCGGATCGTCGGGCGGAAGCCGCCCCTCGGTCCGGACGGGACCTCGCTGAAGGTCCCGAATATCCACGCGCAGCATAGCCCGTTAACTTAGCCGGGACAATCACTTGAAGCAAGCCGGCCGGCTCGCGCAGGCTAGGGCCAGAGCCTAGCGCCAGAGCCCCGCCAACCCCCCCTCACTGAAGAAGAATCCGACCTCCCGAATGGCGCTCTCCTGGCTGTCGGAGGCGTGGATCGCGTTCCTCCCCTTGGACTCGGCATACAGCTTCCGGATGGTACCGGGCGCCGCCTCGGCGGGATCGGTAGCGCCGATGACGGTGCGGAGGTGCGCCACGGCATCCTCGCGCTCCAGCGCAATCGGAAGACAGGGTCCGCTGGTCATGAACCGGACCAGCTCATCGTAGAACGGCCGGCCGCGGTGTACCTCGTAGAAGGCCGCGGCCTGGGCCTCGGTGAGCCGCACCAGGCGGGCGGCACGGAGCACGAAGCCGGCGGCCTCGAGATGCGCCACGATCTTCCCGGTCTTGCCACCGGCCACGGCATCCGGCTTCACAATCCCAAGCGTCAGTGTCGATGCCAAGTGTTTCCTCGACGAGTTGCGTGAAACGTGAAACGTCAAAGGTGAAAGGGGCGAACGGAACTTCAGTCCCGTTTCACTTTTTACTTTTCACCTTTGCCGCCTTTCGGTCCTTGAGTAATGCAACCACATCCACCGGTCTCCGCATGATCCCGATCCCCGCATTCTCGAAGGCCGCGAGCTTCTCCTCGGCGGTGCCGGAGCTGCCGGAGATGATCGCGCCGGCGTGACCCATCCGCCGGCCCTTCGGCGCGGTCTGTCCGGCGATGAATCCCATGACCGGCCTGGTCACCTTCTCCTTCACGAACGCCGCCGCGTTCTGCTCGTCGGTGCCGCCGATCTCCCCGATCATCACGATGGCCTCGGTCTCGGGATCGGCCTCGAAGGCCGCAAGGCAGTCGATGAAGTTGGTGCCGATGATCGGATCGCCGCCGATGCCCACGCAGGTGCTCTGGCCGATGCCGTTCCGGGTAAGGTGGTTGACCACCTCGTAGGTGAGCGTCCCGCTGCGCGACACCACCCCCACGCGGCCCGCGCTGCAGATGTTGCCGGGGATGATACCGACCTTGGCGCGCGTGTCCGGCGTGATGAGGCCGGGACAATTCGGGCCGATCAGCCGGACTCCGCGACTCCGTACGTAGGGCATGGTGCGGCTCATGTGCATGACCGGGATGCCCTCGGTGATGCACACGACCAGGGGCAGGCCGGCGTCGGCGGCCTCGGCGATCGCCGCCGCGGCGCCCATCGGCGGCACATAGATCACCGAGGTGTTGGCGCCGGTGGCCCGCGCCGCCTCGGCCACGGTGTTGAAGATCGGCACCTTCCCCTCGAACGTCTGCCCGCCCTTGCCCGGCGTGACGCCGGCGACCACCTGGGTGCCGTACTCGATCATCTGCCGGGTGTGGAACGAGCCCTCGCGGCCGGTGATCCCCTGCACCAGCAGCCGGGTCGAGGCATCGACGAAGATGCTCATGCCGCCTCCCGGACCAGCTGCACGACGCGCTGCACCGCCTCGTCCATGTCGCTCAGCGCGGTCATCCCGACTCCGTTGAGAATGCGGATCGCCTCCGCCTCGTTGGTGCCGGTCAGACGGATCACGATCGGCACCGCCACCTTGAACTGGCTGGTGGCTGCGACAATGCCGTTGGCGACGTCGTCGGTCCGGGTGATGCCGCCGAAGATGTTGAAGAGGATCGCCTTCACATGTGGGTCGGCGGTGATGATCTTGAGGGCGTTGATCACCTTCTCCGGGCTGGAGCTGCCGCCGATGTCCAGGAAGTTGGCCGGCTCGCCGCCGTAGTACTTCACCAGGTCCATCGTCGCCATGGCGAGACCGGCGCCGTTCACCACGCAGCCGACGGTCCCGTCCAGCTTGATGAAGCTCAGGTTGGCGCGCCGCGCCGCCGCCTCGCTCGGCTCCTCCGCCGAGTCGTCGCGCAGGACGCCCAGATCCGGCCGCCAGAAGAGCTCGTTGTCGTCGATGGTGATCTTGGCGTCGAGCGCCAGCACCTTCCCGTCCGGGGTGGTGACCAGGGGATTGATCTCGGCCAGCGACGCGCCGTTCTCCACGAACGCGCGGTAGAGCTGCTCCATGATCTTCGCCGCGGCCTTGACGTGACTGAAGTCGCGGTAGAGGGCGAAGGCGAGCGACAGCGCCTGGTGCGGGAACAGGCCGTAGGTCGGATCCACCGCGAGCCGGACGATCTTCTCCGGCGTCTTCGCGGCCACTTCCTCGATGTCCACGCCGCCGGCGGAGCTCACCATGAAGACGGGCCGCTGGGTCTCGCGATCCATGATGAGGCCGACGTAGCTCTCGCTCGCGATCTCGGCGGCCGGCACCACCAGCACCTTGTGGACCGTGAGGCCCTTGATGGTCATGCCCAGGATCTGGGCCGCCTCGTCGGCGGCCTCGGCCGGATTGCGGGCCAGCTTCACGCCGCCCGCCTTGCCCCGGCCGCCCGCATGCACCTGAGCCTTGATCACCACCGTGCCGCCGATGCGCCGCGCGATCGCCTCGGCCTCGGTCGGCGTGGAGGCGACGTCACCGTCGAACATCGGTATGCCGACGGCCTGGAGCAGTGTCCGGGCCTGGTACTCGTGCAGGTTCACGTGTCCCTCACGATCGTTGTGCCGGTCTCGCCCCGGAGGGCCGCCGCGCCCGAGCCGAGATGGGCGATGATCGCCCGGCCGCCCGCGTCGCGCGCGAACCCCGATGCGGCCTCGACCTTCGGCCGCATCCCGCCGGCGTCGAACGCTCCGGCTGCCATGAGCGACTCCGCCCGGGCCACCGTCATGCGACGGATGGGACGCGCCGCCGGCGTTCCCCATCCTTCGTAGACCGCCTCGACGTTGGTCAGGATCAGCAGCACCTCCGCCTCAAGCTGCCGAGCCAACACCGCCGAGACCCGGTCCTTGTCCACCACCGCATCCACGCCCTCGAGCCCGAGGATGGGGTCGTCGTACACCGGCGGCCCACCGCCCCCTGCGGCGATCACGATGACGCCGTCGTTCAGGAGGCTGCGGATCACCGGGAACTCCACCACCCCGAGCGGCCGCGGACTGGTGGTCATCCTGCGCCACGCGCCGGCCCCGTCCCGACCGACAGCCCGACCGGCTTCCCGCAGCCGCCCCGCCTCGTCCTCGGTCAGCGCCTGACCGATCGGCTTGGTGGGCGCGCTGAGCGCCGGATCGAACCGGTCCACCAGCGTCTGCGTCACCACCGTCGCCACCGGGCGGCTCACCCGCGCGCTGGCGAGCGCGTTCTGCAGCGACTGCTGGAGCATGTAGCCGATCCAGCCCGCCGTTTCCGCCACCAGCACGCCGAGCGGCAGCGGCTCCACCACGCGGCGGGCGACCTCATTGCGGACCAGCGAGTCGCCCACCTGGGGTCCGTTGCCGTGCACGATCACGATCCGCCAGCCCTCCCGGACCAGCGGCACCACGGCGGCCATGCTCTCCCGCGCGTGGCGGAACTGGTTCGTGATCGTCGCCGGCTCGTCGGCCCGAGCCAGCGCGTTTCCACCGAGCGCCAGGACGGCGGTGCTCACGCGCTCATCCGGGGAAAAACGCGCTGCAAGCTAGTCCTCCCCCTGGGGGCGAGCAAGCTCATCGGTCCGCGGGGTCGGACGGGTTCCGAGCACGTCACGAAGTCGGTCCCAGGCGGTGCCGAAGCCGTTCCAGTCCCCGGCGCGGAGCGCGGAGTCGGCGCGCTGGAGCCACCGGCGAGCCTCCTCCAGCCGGGTGGCCTGAGCGATGCCCGCAACCGAGGGAACCGTGGCGCCGAGCAGGTTGCTCCATGCCTCGCGCAGGGAGCGGCCCGCACCCAGCAGGCGATCGCCTGGAGCGGCCACGCTCACCCAAGACAGTGCGACGTTGCCGCGAGGATCGCGGGCGAAGTGCGACTGATAGGCCACGGGTCCCCCGCTGCCCAGATCGATCCGGACCGGGCCTCGCTCCAGTCTGCCGCCGTCTTCGGCGATCGAATCGCCAAGGGCATCGTAGGTGGCGAAGTGACTCCAGCGGCTTTCCAGTGCGCTCCGACTCTCCAGCGCTGCGGCCGAGTCGAAGCGCACCAGTCGGAGCTCGTCCACGCCGCTGGCACCGGTTCCGGTGAGCACCGCCGCCACGCGGTGCTCGCCCGGCCGCTCGTAGATCGCCATACGGATCGGGCCGGTGGAGTCCTGGCCCCACACCCCGTCCGTCGCGGGAAGCTCGGTGCGGCGGGAGCCCGGAGGCCCTCCGAGGCTGCCGAGCTGCGGTTGCCGTTCCTCCAGGTAGCGGGCCTGCACCCGGAACAGCTCGACCGGATAGGGCGCCGCCCGGAGGACCACCTCGGGGATCGCGGAGGCGGGTTCCACCACCCCCTGGGCGATCGCCGCCCAGGCGGCCGCCACCGCATTGGCGCCGGGCCTCAGGTAGATCCGGGTAGTGCCGGTGGCGGCCTCCACGGTCGCGAGGAAACCGGCATGCAGGGCCCCGATCTCGCGCTCGCGCCACAGGAGCCGGGTACTGAGCGGAAAGGCCCGTGGCGCGACGTAGCCGTGCGTCACCCACACGAGCGCGCGGTTGATGATCCTGGGTACCGGCTCGCCCCAGCGCGCGAACGGCGCAAGTGCCACCAGCCGCTCCGCCGGTGACAGGCGCCAGTCCACCTTCGAGCCGGGCGGCACATCGTTCAGCAGTCGGCCAGCCTGGAGTGCCCACGCGAGCATGACCCGGCGTCCCACCCCGCCTACTTCGACGCCGTGCTGCTCTTCGCTCTCAAACCGGTAGGGTGGAGCGTCGGGGCGGAACGCCTCCGGGCCGAGCTCGAGGAGGCCGTCGCGGTTCATCCCGGGCATGCTGTCGCTGGCCGAGTAGAACAGCGGCTGGCCGGCGTTGCCGGTGCGATCGTCGGCCACGGCGGCGACGGAGGTACGGCCGTTCGGCGCGACCCGCACGGCGAGCCAGGTAGTGCGGGGCCTCCCGCGCACCGTCACCACCGCCGGATCGATCGCCACCACCTTCTGCGAATCGGAGGACACCAGGTGGCCGATCATCTCGATGGTCCACAGGGCCGGAACTCGAGGCGGCGCCGGAGGACCTTCGGCGGTGTAGCGCTCCTCGGCGAGGCCGGCCGCGCCGTAGGCGAGGCCGTCGAGCTGGCCGATCAGCCGGGGATTGGCCGGCGGCTCGCCGTCGCCTTCCATCGCGGGCGGCACCATCCAGTGGCCGATGAGGGACGCGAAGGAGAGGACGATCCATCCCGCCGCGGCGAGGGCATGGCGCGGACGAAGCGCCCAGGCGGCGGAGAGACCGGCGGTCGCGAGGCCGACGCCCACCAGGAGCGGTGAGACCAGCTGGGTGGCGCGCCAGGCGGCGAGGTCAATCGGTCCGCCGAGCCCGGCCACGAGCTCGTAGGGCTCGAGGACGTAGCCCCAGACCAGACAGCACGCGAGTGCGGTGAGCAGCCAGCCGAGATGGGATCGAGCGTGGTCATTGATGGCGGGCCGGCCCTCGAGCCACCGCACCGCGCCCATGAGCACATAGAGCCCGAACACGATGCCGAGCGCCAGGACCACCAGCAGCAGCGCGAAGCCATGCGCCAGCCGCCACACCGGAAGCTGCGCGACGTAGAGTCCGGCGTCCTTCTGGAGCAGCGGGTCGGCCACGCCGTAGGTGACGCCCTGCCAGGCGAGGGCGACCTGCTGCCAGCGCTCGGCCCCTCCGGTGCCGACCAGGAGCCCGAGCACCGCGCCGGCACCCACGGCCACACCGAGCAGCATCCCCGGAGTCAGGGCCTCGCGGAACTCGAGATTCGCGACGTGCCGCCGGATCTGTACCGAGCCCACGGCCCGGTAGACCACCAGCAGGTGACCGATGAACCAGGCGGCGGCGAGGAGGAAACCGGCGAGGTCGAGGGTGAGTCGGAGGATGTGCCAGTCGGTGACGAACTCGACGGCGGCCGGGGAGATCTGGGCTGCCCACCACCGATCGGTCAGCAGGCCCGCCGCCCACCGGCCCGCGAACAGCAGGGCGACGGCGCCGGCGATCGCGGCGATCAGCCGACGGCCCCGTCGGTTCACGGGGCTAGGCGCGCACGCCCTGTTCGGCGAGCCAGCCGGCAACCTCGCCGCGGTAGGCGTCGAGCGCGGCTGGGTCGGTGGCCTCGAAGCGGAGCACCAGAATGGCCTGCGTGTTCGAGGCGCGGAGCAAGCCCCAGCCCTTGGGGAAGGTGATGCGCACGCCGTCGATGGTGTTCACCGGGTACCGGGCGGCGAAATGGGCGGCCGCGCGCTCCACGATCGCGAACTTCTCCTCCTCCGGCGCGTCCACCCGAATCTCCGGCGTGGCGTAGGTCTTGGGCAGGTCGGCCAGGTGAGCCGCCAGACCGAATGGTCGGCCGCTCACGATCTCCAGCAGCCGCGCCGCGGCGAAGATCGCGTCGTCGAACCCGAGGTAGTCGCCACCGAAGAACATGTGGCCGCTCATCTCGCCGGCGAGCGGCGCCTTGAGCTCCTTCATCTTCGCCTTGATCAGCGAGTGGCCGGTCTTCCACATCACCGGCTCCGCGCCGGCCGCGCGGAGCGCGGTGGGAAGCACCTCCGAGCACTTCACATCGAAGATGATGGGCGTCCCCGCTCCGTAGCGTCGCACGGCGTCGCGTCCCAGGATCACGAGGATCTGGTCACCCCAGATGATCTGACCCGTCTCGTCCACCGCCCCGATTCGATCGGCATCCCCGTCGAACGCGATGCCCAGCTCGGCCCCGGTGCGCCGCACCGCCTCCTGGAGATCCTCCAGATTTTCGGGCACAGTGGGGTCGGGATGGTGGTTGGGGAAGGTACCGTCCGACTCACAGAAGAGCGGCGTGACCTCCGCCCCGAGAGCCTGGAGGGTGGACACGGCGACGACGCTGCCGACGCCGTTGCCGCAGTCGGCGACGAGCTTCACCGGCCGCGCCAGCTTGTGCCGGGAGACGATGGCTTCGCGATAGCGACGAAGCACCGAATTGTCGGTGGTCTCGTTCCCCTTCCCGCTGCGCCAGCGCTCTGCGGCGATGATCTCCCACAGCCTGAGGATCTCGTCCCCGTGGAACGCCTCGCCGCCGAGCACCATCTTGAAGCCGTTGAACTCGGGGGGATTGTGGGAGCCGGTGACCTGCACCCCGCCGTCGGTCTTGAGGGCGGACACGGCGAAGTAGAGCGCCGGAGTCGGAAGCGTGCCCACGTCCACCGCGGTGCCGCCCGCATCGGCGATGCCGAGGCGCATCCCCTGCGACAGGATCGGGCCGGAGGGCCGGTTGTCACGTCCGACTGCGATCACGGGCGCGCGGCCGAGACGGTCCCACGCCACGCTGGCGAACGCCCGGCCCAGGGCCCGGGCGAAGTCCGACGTGAGCTCGGTGTCCACCAGCCCGCGCACGTCATACTGGCGGAAGATGGACTTGGGGACGTTCATCGGCCTGCCACCGGCAGGGCGGTCTGCGTCAGCGTGCGCGCGCTGGTGGTGGCCAGCTCCAGCAGGCCGTTGGGCCACAACCCGAAGAGGATCACCGCGGCGATCGAGACCGCGATCAGCCCCGCCGCCGTGGGGCTGAGCCGCACGCCGGCGTGCCGCTCCGCCGTCGGCGCCGGGCGCATGTACATGGCCATGATCACGGGGAGATAGTAGCCCGCGGACAGGACGCTGGTGAGCACCAGGATGACCGGCAGGATCATCTGCTCCTCGGCCACGGTGGCCGTGAGGATGTACCACTTGCCGATGAACCCGACCGTGCCCGGGAAGCCGAGCAGCGACAGCATGCAGACGCTCAACCCCAGGGCGATCCAGGGCCGGGACGGCGCCAGGCCCGCGATGTCGTCGTAGCCGACGTCCCGCTCGCCGCCGCGGCCCAGCGCGGTGAGAAAGCCGAAGCTCGCCAGCGTGGTCAGGCCGTACGCGAGGAGATAGAACAGCACGGCGCCGGCACCCTCGCTGGTTCCGGTCCAGACCGCCACCAGCATGTACCCCGCGTGGGCGATCGAGCTGTACGCCAGCATTCGCTTGAGCGAGGGCTGCGCGAGGGCGATCAGGTTCCCCGCCACCATCGAGGCGATGGCCAGCGCCGCCACCACCGGCTGCCACAGGCCCATGGCCGAGGGGAACGCCTCCATCAGGAGCCGCACCAGCGCGGCGAAGGCGGCCACCTTGACCCCGGTCGCCATGAACCCGGTGACCGGCGTGGGCGAGCCGTCGTAGACATCGGGGGCCCACATGTGGAACGGGACCGCGGAGATCTTGAACCCCATGCCGATGAGCAGGAGCCCGAGTCCCAGCGCGGCCATGAGCGGTATCGGTCGACCTGCGAGCTGCGCGCCGATCAGCGACAGGTTGGTGGTCCCGGCGACACCGTAGACCAGGGCGATGCCGTACAGCAGGAAGCCGGAGGCGAAGGCGCCGATGAGGAAATACTTGAGCGCCGCCTCGGAAGAGAACGGATCGGCGCGGTTGTAGCCGGCGAGGACGTACACTCCCACCGACATGACCTCGAGGCCCAGGAAGAGGACGATCAGATCCTCCGCTCCCGCGAGAAACATCATGCCGGTGGTGGCCAGGAGCACCAGGGGGTAGTACTCGGG
>JBKPGZ010000227.1:0-12265 GCA_046729675.1 Gemmatimonadota bacterium
CCCTGGAAGGATTCCTTGGCGCCGCCGAACTGCTGGGTGATCTCATCCAGCTTCTCTTCGGTCATTGCCCGGAACTTCCACAGCTTGCGCTGTAGGTTGCGGCGGGTTTCCTCGCCGCTGCTTGGCGCGTACAGCAGCGCCACTCCAGCACCCAACAGCGCACCCCAGAACAGCCACTTGGCGGAGGAGTCCCCCCGCTGCACGTAGACCACTTCCCTGCCCTTGTGACGCATGCGTCCCCCTATTCCCCGGCGTCGGGGTCGTCGGCCGCGGCCACCAGCACCGGCTTGAGAGCCGCGTGGTGCTGGAGGGGCGCCTGAACAATACGGTTGATGTGGTCCGCGGTCCCGTTCACGTTCAGCTGCTGGAACAGGAAGGCGAAGGTGCGCTCGAGGTCCGCAGCGATCGCGGTCCGGATCTCCTCCGGCAGACCCCAGAGCTCGCGCTTGAAGGGTCCGATGGCCTTCTTACGGGCCTTGTAGTAGAACTGCTCCTCGGTGTCGCCGCTCTTCCGCTCGGAGGCGGCATTCTCGTCCAGCCACCCGCGAATTCGCTGCTTCAGATCCGCCGGCAGCCGGGGATGGTCGAAGACGATGTTCTGGAAGTTGGTCGCGAGGTGGATCTCGGCGGTCTCGATCCGCGGGAAGTTGCCGAAGGCATTCGAGGGCAGGGTGCTCGCCCCGTGCTGCACCGCCCCGGCGAGCCTGTACTGCTCGCGGGCCACCTTGCTCAGCGCCTCGAGCGCCTGGAGATCGAGCTTCACATCCGCGATGGAGCCGTCCGGCAGCACAACCCCGCCGTGTGACGTGCCGGTCTGCACCGAGATCTTGCTGATCCCCTCCAGCTTGCCGAGGGCGGCCAGGCTCCGGTTGTAGCCCTGCATGAAGGCGTGCAGCTCCTCGACGGTGCTGTTCTTCATGCCCACTTCACCGATCTCCGCGCCCACCGACACGGTCACACCGCGGGGCTCCTGCCCCCGGATGAAGGCCGTGATCTCTGCCGCGCGCTCGTAATTGGCGCGCTGCTGCTCCTCCAGCGTCGCCTGGGAGAGGTCCACCAGGGTCGAGGTGTCCACGTCCACGTTGTAGAAGCCCGCCCCGATCTCCTCGGCGATGAGCTTCTTCACCTCCCCGACCTCCCCTTCGGGATCGGCCTGGTACTTCTTGTGGTTGACCTGGCAGTGATCCCCCTGGATGAAGAGCGGGAGGGTGTAGCCCTCCCGCAGCGCGGCGCCGATCATGACCGAGACGTATTCCGCAGGGCGTTGCTCGGTGTAGGCGATTTCCGAGCGGGCGATCTCGAGGATGATGGCCCCCGCCTTCCCGCTGAGCGCAGCGCGGAAGATGGCGCGCGCCGTATCGTAGGCCATGACCCGCACGTTGATCGCCGGGACCGTGAAGCCGCCCACGTCGCCGCGACCGCGGGCCATGTAGAGCTCGTTGATCGAGGCCGGGCGGGCGCCCGTGGCCTGTCCCAGCTCCCACAGGAGCCAGCGGGCCGCCTCCCGCTCGTCGCCGCTGGCGAAGACCGCCTGCCAGACCAGCCGGTCGGTGGCGGCCGAGCGGAGCCTGGCGGGATCCCGAACGGTCACGCCCTTCGCCGTGGGCACCACCGCGCCCCCGTAGAGATCGATCACCTGCTGCGTCACGTCAGCCATGCCGTTCCTCGGTTCGCGGAATCCCGTGGTCAAGAGAGTCTAAGCTAGGCCGCCCGCGGGAGACCGTCAAACGACTCAGGCCTCGCCCGGGGGCACCGGCGCGGGGGCCGCGGACTCGTAGCCGGGACGGCCCATCGCCGCATAGGTCAAGCGCTTGCCCAGCTCCACCCCGGGCTGGTCGAAGGGGTCGATGCCGTACCAGACGCCGGCGTACCCGGTCGCCAGCTGGAAGAACATGATCAGCTCGCCGAAGGTCTCCGCCGTGAGCTGCGGAAGATGCAGCGTCGCGTTCATCCGCCCCATCTCGGCCAGGGCCGCCGAGGTGGCCTCGTACTCCGCGTTCAGCAGCTCGCCCAGGGTGTGACCCGGGAGGTAGGCGAGGTCGGCCGGCAACCCCGGCGCCTCGGGGGCGCCGGCCTGGCCCGGGGCCGGGATCGGCAGGTCGTCGCGGAACTGCTCCAGCCGAACGAAGGTGATGACCTTGTCGAACGGCCCCTCCATGAAGAGCTGCACCTGGCTGTGCTGATCGGTCGCACCGACGGCCGCGACCGGCGTCGGCCCCACATGGACGGTGCGCCCCTCGCGATCCACCTGCTTGCCCAGGCTCTCGGCCCACAGCTGGCGGAACCATTCGGCAAGCTCGCGAAGCCGGTCGGTGTACGGCATGAGCACGTGGATGCGGGCGCCGAGCTCGGTGTCGGCCGCCCAATGCAGTGCGGCGAACAGCGCCGCCGGGTTGCGGAGCAGGTCGTCGGCGGTCGCGCGCTCCACCGCCCGCCGCGCGCCCGCGAGCAGGCCCGTGATGTCGATCCCGGCCAGCGCGGCGGGGAGGAGCCCCACCGGCGACAGCACGCTGAACCGCCCGCCGACTGCCGGCGGCACGTCGAGGGTCGCGATCGCGTCGCGCGCGGCGAGCTCCCGCAGGGCGCCCCGCGCCGGGTCGGTGGTGAAGACGAGATGGCGCGACGCGGCGTCTCCCAGAGCGGAATCCAGCCACCCGCGCACCACCAGGTACTGGGCCATCGTCTCCGCCGTGCCGCCCGACTTGCTGATCACGTTCACCAGCACGCGCCGGGGATCGATCCGGTCCAGCGCGGCCGAGACCGTGGTCGGATCCACGTTCTCGAGGACCGTGACGCGGGGATAGAATTCGCGCCCCTCGTCGTCCCACTCGTTCCATGCGGGCCGGCGGAGCGCGTTGAGCAGCGCCTTGGTCCCCAGCGCCGATCCGCCGATGCCGAGCACCAGCACGTGGTCGTATGCCTGACCCACGCCCTCGGCGAAGGTGGTGATCTGGGGAACCGTGGAGCCCTGGTCCCCGAGGTCGTAGAACCCGTACTCGCCCGCCCCCCGGCGTCGCCGGACCTCGGCCTGCACCGCGGCAAACCGTTCCGCCAGCTCCACGAGGCGGGCCCGGGGCAACCCGTGCCGCCCGTCCAGTCCGTCCTGCAGCATTCGTCCGTAGGCCAGCTTCATCAGGGTATCTCCACGGTGAGCCCGTCGTAGGCGGGCTTCACGCCCTCGGGCAGTTGCGCCGCCAGCTCGGCGTGCCCAGTCTCGTGCGTGAGATGAGTCAGGTAGGTGCGACGCGCCCCCAGCGCCTGCGCGGTCTCCACCGCCTCGGCGATGCTGAGGTGCGTGGGATGCGGGCGCCACCAGAGCGCGTTGACCACCAGCACTTCGAGGCCCTGCAGGAGGTCGCGCTCCGCGTCGGGAATGGCCTTCACGTCGGTGAGATAGGCGAGCTTGCCGAAGCGGTAGCCGAACACACGCAGGTGGCCATGCCGGAAGGCGAGCGGCAGCGCCTCCACGCCTGCCATGGTGACCGAACGGCCCGGCTCTACCTCATGCACCTCGAGCGTGGGCTTCGAGGTGCCCTCGTAGGGCAGCACCGAGTCGTCGAAGATGTAGTCGAAGGATCGCCGGAGGCGGTCGAGCGTCTCCCGCGGGCCGTACACCGGCAGCGGCCGCCGCCGGCGCACGGAGAACATCCGGAGGTCGTCGATCCCGTTGATGTGATCGGCGTGCTCGTGGGTGTAGGCCACGGCGTCGATGCTGGAGAAGCCGCCGGCGATGAGCTGCAGCCGCAGCTCGGGCGGCGTGTCGATCAGGATGGTGGCGCCGCTCTCCTGCACGATGGCGCCGCTGCGGGTCCGCTTGTCCCTCGGGTCGGTCGAGCGGCAGACCGGGCAATCGCATCCGATCTGGGGCACGCCGAACGACGTGCCCGTCCCGAGGAAGGTGAG
The DNA here is from genome assembly GCA_046729675.1 of Gemmatimonadota bacterium. Classification (GTDB taxonomy): domain Bacteria; phylum Gemmatimonadota; class Gemmatimonadetes; order Gemmatimonadales; family GWC2-71-9; genus CAVVWJ01. The sequence goes on from JBKPGZ010000227.1 coordinate 3,904, forward strand.
CCGCATCGTCCTAAACTGCTTCGACCTTCAGGAGGTTGGTAGTGCCCGGCATGTCGAAGGGAACGCCCGCGGTGACCACCAGCCGCTCGCCGGACTGCGCCAGCCCACGCTCGAGGATGCGGAGTCGGGCCTCCGCGAGCATCGCCTCGTAGTCGGTGTGGTGGCGGATCAAGGCGGAGGTCACTCCCCAGACGAGCGAGAGCTGGCGGAACGTCTCGGGCTCCGGCGTGCAGGCGAAGACCGGCACTGTCGGGCGGCAGGTGGCCACCTTGCGCGCGGTGAAACCGCTGCTGGTGAAGCAGAGGATCACCGGCGCGCTCAGCATCTCCGCGGCCGCGCACACGGCGACCGCGATCGCGTCCTCGGTCCGGACCGGCCCGCCTGGGCCGGGGCGGTGATTGGGCAGGTTCACCCCTTCCCCGGTCCGCCGGCCGAGCGCCGCGTCGATCGTGACGCCGCGACCGGGTCGCTGCATCTCCATCTCACGCGCGATGCGGTCCATGGCCCGGACGGACTCGATCGGGTAGCGGCCCACCGCGGTCTCGGCCGAGAGCATGACCGCGTCGGTACCGTCGAGGATGGCATTGGCCACATCCGAGGCCTCGGCGCGCGTCGGCCGCGGGGCGTTGATCATGGATTCGAGCATCTGCGTGGCGGTGATCACCGGCTTGCCGTGGAGGCTCGCCTCGCGGATGATCTGCTTCTGCATGAGGGGGACTTCCTCGAACGGCAGCTCCACGCCCAGATCGCCGCGGGCCACCATGATGGCGTCGGAGGAATCGAGGATGCCGCAGAGGTTCCGGAGCGCGGTGTCCTTCTCGATCTTGGCGATCAGCTTGGTGGTGCGCGGCACCAGGGCGCGCAGCCCATCCATGTCCTCGGGCCGCCGGACGAACGACAGTGCGATGTAGTCGACCCCCAGAGCGACTGCCTGCTCCACGTCTTCCCGGTCCTTCGCCGTCAGCGCGGGCGCGCTCACCTCCAGCCCGGGCAGGTTCATGCCCTTGCTCGATTTCAGCTCGCCGCCGTAGTGCACCACGGCTTCCACCCGGCCGTCCCGCACTCCGGACACCTCCAGCGAGAGCAGTCCGTCGTCGAGGAGAATGCGCGCGCCGACGTGCACGTCGGCGGCGAGTCCCTCGTACGTCGTGGGGATCTCTCCCGGTCGGGCGTCGCCCTCGGGCGCGAAGAGCACCCGCTGCCCCGGCTCCAGCCGCAGCGGCTCCTCCAGATGACCGACGCGGATCCGCGGCCCCTGGAGATCCAGCAGGATCGCGGCCGACTCCGTGCGCTCGTTGATGATCTGCTGGAGCTGGGTGATCCAGCCCGCCCTGATCTCGGGCGTGGCGTGGGAGGCGTTGATGCGGACGACGTTCACGCCCGCGTCGAGGAGAGCGGTCATCTGCGCGGGCTCGGCCCACGCGGGCCCCAGCGTCGCGACGATCTTGGTGCGGCGTACGGCGTTGCGCATTCGGGGGATTCTAACGTCGCCCCGTCAGCGATGCATCACGACCCCTCCACCGACGACCGTGAGCGCCGCGCGCCCGGCGCGGAAGGCGGCGCCGTCACCCCGCTCCACCGCGGGGTCCACATCCCACGCCACCAGGTCGGCCTCCATTCCGGGAGCGAGGCGACCGAGCCGGCGCTCGGTGCCGGAGGCGCGCGCGGCTTCGAGGGTGTAGGCACGCACCACCTCCGCGAACCCGAGTCGCTCCTCCAGCCGCCAGCCGTCACCGGGCGTTCCGTCGGCCGCGCGACGCTCCATCGCGGCGTACACACCCTCGCGCGGATCGATGGAGGCCACCGGCACGTCGCTCCCGAATACGACCGCCGTGCCGCGTTGGAGCAGCGAGCGAAAGGCGTAGGCGCCGCGACCGCGCCGGCCCCAGTGTCGGTCAACCAGCGGGATGTCGGTGAGGAGGTGGGCGGGCTGCATCGAGGCGACGATGCCGGCGCGCGCGGCCCGCGCGAGGTCATCGGGGTGGACGCACTGGAAGTGCTCGATGCGGTGGGGCACGGCGGAGCGCGGCAGCCGCTCGAGCAGGTCCAGCGCCTGGCGCACGGCCGCATCCCCGATCGCGTGGGCGGTGACCGCGATCCCGTGCGCCGCGGCCAGCCGCATGGCCTCCGCCGCCACCTGTTCGCCCGCCACGGGCATGCCCCGGTCGCGGCTGTGCTCGTAGGGCTTGAGCATCCACGCGGTGCGGCTCCCCAGGCTCCCGTCGAGGAAGAGCTTGACGCCGCCCATGCCGAGCCGGGGGGAGCCGGCGCCGCTTCGCTGGCCCCTGCGGACCAGCTCCGGCAACGAGGCCACCGGCGGGTGGAAGAACACCCGGAGCCTGAGGTCGCCCGCGTCCTCCAGGCGGCGGAAGCCCGCCCAGGCACGCTGATCCTCCACGTCATGCAGCCCGGTGACGCCCAAGCGGTGCGCCTCGGCCTGCGCGTCGCGGAGCGCCTCGTCCAGGATCTCGTCCGACGGCGGTGGGATGACGCGGGCGACCAGCTCCACCGCGCGTTCCAGCAGCAGCCCCGTCGGCTCTCCCGCCGCGTCGCGCACGATGCGCCCCCCGGGCGGATCGGGCGTGTCCCGGGTCACCCGGGCGACCGCGAGCGCCGCGCTGTTCACCCAGGCCGCGTGCACGTCGAGCGAGTCGAGGTACACCGGATTCGCGTGCACCCGGTCCAGGGCATAGCGGTCGGGGCGCTCCGACCAGCGGTTGGCATCCCATCCGTGGCCCACGATCCACCCCCGCGACGGGGCGCCTTCCGCGACCCGCGCCAGCGCCTCCGCACGGCTTTTCGCGCCGGCCAGCTGCACCCGCCGGCGACCGAGCGCCCACATGGCGAAATGGGTGTGCCCGTCCACGAAGCCCGGTGTGACCAGCGCGTCGGGATGGTCGAGGCGGGGAAGATGGCGGGGCGCCTGGCGGTCGATTTCTGCGGCGCGGCCGACGCCACGAATGCGCCCGTTCTCCCACCAGAGGGCGTCGCCCTCGAGCCCGGGCACCAGCGTGAGCACTCGGCGCGCCAGGAGCACGCCACCTTCTGCACTCGGGTGGGCTGGAGCCATCCTCAGCCCGCGCTCCGGCGCGCTTTCCACATGTTGATAAGTCGCGAACGTGAATATCTGGATTGCGTGTCAGGAGGCCTGGAATTCACCGCGAGCAATCTGGAAACGAGGTGAGATGGACCAAGGTATCACCTTGATAATCTGGATCTTACGAAAGTCCCAATACCTTGACCCGGAATAAGGCGACAGTGTCGCCACCCTGCCTGTATTTATTCAGAGTCCGTGATTATAAACATCTTCTACATGGGGTCTTACGGCGCGAATCAACGCCCGAAGGCAAGCTCCCCTTTGCCTCCCATCACCGCCGGACCGACGAACCGAACGGGCGACGCCTTCACCGCATCCGCGAAGTCGTCGTCGCCCTCGACCCTCAGGGATCCCGCCATGCCCTTGGTCCACTCCGGCGTGAGCGCGAGGCGGGCAGTCATGGGGCCGCGGCGCTTGCTGTCTGCCCGCCAGACCACCGTGACCGCGCCGCTGCTCTTGGTGCTGTCGTCCACCTGACGCCCTTCCCAGGTGAGGGTCGTCTTCTTGAGCTTGATGCTCCGTCGCACCCCGATCGGCGGTGCGGCCGGGTCATCCTCATTGGGGATGTTCTTCACTTCACTCTCGACCTTTCGCAGGTCGAGCCCGCTCACCTCGGCCGCCCGCTCCAGCCGCCCGCTGTTGGTGAAGAGGCGCAGCACCACATCCTGCGGAGTGTTCCCTGCCCCTTCCGCGGCGGAGATGGTCCACACGCCGAGCATGGGCGCCTTCTGGGGATCCCGCTCGCTGACGCGGAGCGATCCGACATCCACGGTCTGCATGTAGTACATGCAGATCCGCGAGGGCGTCCAGCTCGCGAACTCGGGCTGGTTGGCCACGACAGTCCGCAGCACGGGGCTCAGGTCCTCGATGGCGTCGGCGCGAAGCGGGCGCGCGCCACGAGGGATCGAGACGTCGAGGTTGGCGGGGTCGAGCATCAGCTGCACGCAGAAGCCGGTCTGAAGGCCCTCGATTCGCCAGATGCGATTGAGCTCCTGCTCCTCCTTCTCCTCATCCTGCGCCGCCAGCGGAGCGGGGTCGAGACCGACGATGGCCGCGAGCGCCAGGGCGAGCGCGGCGTAACGGATGGCGGAAATGCTGTCCTCCGAAGGTGAAGGCCGGGCGGATCAGCCGCCCCGGGCCGCCTGCACGGCCGAGCCGAGGGCGGAGTAGTCCTTGGGGTCGAGCGCGTTGAACTTCAGGTTCTGGTACTTGACCTTGCCGTCCGGCCCGATCACGAAAACGGTCCGCTTGGCCCTGCCGCCGTCCCCGCTGCTGGCGTACTTGCGGGCCACCTTGAGATCGGGATCGCTGAGGAGACGGAACGGGAGATCGAGGCTCGCCGCAAAGCGCTTGTGGCTCTCCAGCGAGTCGGCGCTGATGCCGAGCACGATGACGTCTTCGCCGAAGAGCGTGTCGTACTGATCGGCAAAGGTCTGCAGCTCCGCCGTGCAGCCCTTGGTGAAGTCCGCGGGATAGAAGGCGAGCACCACCGTCTTGCCCCGGTCTCGCCAGAGCTCGTAGGGAGCGTCGGGAGCGCCGATGATCTCCTTCGTCGCCCAGGGAAGCGAGAATTCCGGTGCCGTGGTGCCTTCGCGGGGAGTGGCCATCAGCACCGCTTTCGGATTGGCACCGGCCGCCTGCGCGGCCAGCCCGCTGAGGGGTGCGGCCAGGAGCATACCGGCCACGAGGAAGGTGTATCGGTACATGAGCGTCGAGCCTCGAAGAAGTTGAGTCATTGCGCGGCGACCCGGCGCAGCGCGCCGAGGAAATCCTGGTCGCCGCCGGTGCCGGTGTAGGCCACCCGGCCTGAGCGATCCACGATCACGACGTAGGACGTGGTCGGCGCCGCGTAGGCGCGGGTACTTTCCCCCTCCTCGTCGTAGAGCGTACGGAACGGCGGCTTGCTGGATTCGACGTAGCGCCGCACCCGCTCGGGGGACTGGTTCACCGCGACATTGATGCCGAGGAACGCCACCTTGTCGCCCAGCTCGGCGTGGGCGGCGCGGACCCGCGGCAGCAACGCGTCGCACTGCTCGCACCAGGTGGCCCACCACTCCATGAAGAGCGGCTGTTTCCCGAGGTACTGCTCCAGGCTCACCGACTTGCCCTCGAGGTCCTTCACGGTGACGACCGGGGCCTTCGCGCCGACCTCGAGCCCGGCCTCCTGCGCCGCGGCAGGAGTGGCCCCCGGTGCGGCCAGGAGCAGCAGTGCGATCCCCATCCACCTCACAAGACAGTCCCCATCCTGACGAAGTAGTACTCGGCCATGAGCAGGAGCACCACGCCACCCGCGCGCTTGACCCAGAGGGTCCACCGCCCCGCGGCCGGAAGCGCCGCGAGCAGGCCGCTCGACAGGCCCACCGCCACGAGCAGCGCGGTCAGGCCCAGCGAGAAGACGAACAGATAGATGAAGCCCAGGACCGCGCTGCCGGTGCCGGCTACGAAGGTCAGCACGGCGGCGAATGCCGGAGCGCCGCATGGCGCCGCCACCAGCCCGCTGGCCGCGCCCATCACGAAGGCGGCGCCGGGTGACGACGCACCGAGCCGGCCGGCCCAGCCCGCGAGCCTCTGGGGGACGTTCACAGTAAAGACGTCCAACAGGGCCAACGCGAACACCAGCAGCAGGTTGCCGGTGACGAAGTAGGCCCAGGGGCTCGAGGCCACGGTCCCGAACAGCGACCCCGTGAGCCCGGCCAGCAAGCCCAGCAGGGCGTAGACCAGCGCGAGTCCGCCGACGTAGGCGCCGGTCAGGACCGCGGTGCGCCTCCGGGAGATCCCCGACGCGCCTGCCCCGCCCAAGATGCCGGCGGTGATCGGAATCATAGGGTAGACGCAGGGCGTCAGGCTGGTCGCGAGGCCGGCGGCGAACAGTATCGGGAGTGCTGCGAGGGGCTCGTGGCGCAGCGTGGCCTCGAGGGAGGACTGGGCGATGGGACTCACGCCTGGACCGTCGCGGCCTCCGGCCGGTAGCGCGAGGCCACGTATTCCTCGAGGATCGCGAGGAACTCAGCCACGATGCGCTCGCCCTTGAGCGTCACCAGCAGACGGCCGTCCACGTACACCGGCGCCTTGGGCTCCTCGAAGGTGCCCGGCAGCGAGATGCCGATGTTCGCGTGCTTGGACTCGCCCGGGCCGTTCACCACGCAGCCCATGACGGCCACCTTCATCTCCGCGACGCCGGGCCGCTCCTGGCGCCAGACGGGCATCTTCTCCCGCAGGTAGTCCTGGATTTGCTGGGCCATCTCCTGGAAGAAGGTGCTGGTGGTGCGACCGCACCCGGGGCAGCTGGTCACCTGAGGCGTGAAGCTCCGGAGACCGAGCGACTGGAGCACCTGCTGCGCCACCTGCACCTCCTCGGTGCGGTCGCCCCCGGGCGCGGGGGTGAGCGAGACCCGAATGGTGTCGCCGATGCCCTCCTGGAGCAGGATGCTGAGCCCCGCGGTGCTCGCGATGATGCCCTTGGCGCCCAGGCCCGCCTCCGTAAGACCGAGGTGGAGGGGATAGTCGCAGCGCGCGGCGAGCATGCGGTAGACATCGACCAGGTCCTGCACCCCGGACACCTTTGCGCTGAGGACGATCCGGTCGTGCCGCATGCCCGCGGATTCGGCGAGCGCGGCGGCGCGGAGCGCGCTCTCCACCATCGCCTCCATGGTGACGTCGCGCGCCTCGCGGGGCGCGGGCCGGCGCGCGTTCTCGTCCATCATCTCGGTCAGCAGGATCTGGTCCAGCGAGCCCCAGTTCACCCCGATACGCACCGGCTTGTCGTTGGCAAGGGCCACATCCACGATCGCCCGGAAGTTCTCGTCGGCGCGCTTGCCTCCCACGTTCCCAGGGTTGATCCGGTACTTCGCGAGGGCCCGGGCGCACTCGGGGTGCCGGGTGAGAAGCAGGTGGCCGTTGTAATGGAAGTCGCCGATGACCGGGACCGGCACGCCGACCCGGTCCAGCTCCTCCACGATGCGGGGCACGGCCGCCGCCGCCTCGTCATTGTTGACCGTCACCCGCACCAGCTCACTGCCCGCGCGTGCGAGCGCCTCGACCTGTCGCGCCGTCGCCGCCACGTCGGCGGTGTCGGTGTTGGTCATGGACTGGACCACGATCGGGTGCCCCGAGCCGACGGGCACCCCGCCCACGCGGACGGTGACGGTCGAGCGACGGATGGTGGCGGGCATGGGCGGGAATATAACTTCGTGCATGCCAGAGACTGCCCGCGAGGGAGCTCGCCGCGCCGCCATCACCGGAGTCGCGACCTACGTTCCCGACCGCGTGGTCACCAACGCTGATCTCGCCCGCAGACTCGACACCTCCGACGAGTGGATCGTGACCCGCACCGGTATCCGCGAGCGCCGGCTCGCCGCGCCGGGGGAAACCACCGCCAGCATGGGCTCGGAGGCGGTGCGCAGGCTGATGGCCGCCAAGGGGCTCGGCCCCGACGAGGTGGACGCCCTCATCGTCGCCACCGTGACACCGGACATGCTCTTCCCCGCCACCGCGTGCCTGATTCAGGATCGGCTGGGCCTCCAACGAGTCTGGGGTTTCGACCTCTCCGCCGCCTGCTCCGGGTTCCTCTACGCCATGACTACGGGCGCCCAGCTGGTAGGCTCGGGGGCGCACCGCCGCGTGATCGTCGTGGGGGCAGACCTGATGAGCGCGATCATCGACCCGCTCGACCGGACCACGGCGGTGCTCTTCGGCGATGGCGCGGGGGCGGTGCTGCTGGAGGAGGCGGAGCCGGGGTTCGGCCTGCTCGACTTCTATCACGTCGTGGACGGCAGCGGGCGCGAGGATCTGCTGATGCCGGCGGGCGGGAGCCTCAAGCCCGCGAGCGCGGAGACCGTCGCCGCCCGCGAGCACTTCCTGCGGCAGAACGGCCGCACGGTGTTCAAGTTCGCCGTGTCGCAGATGGCGGAGAGCGTGGAGCGGCTGGTGCAGCGGAACAGGCTCGCCATCGCCGACATCGCCATGGTGATCCCGCACCAGGCCAACCAGCGGATTCTCGACGCGACGGCGGATCACCTGGGGCTGCCGCGCGAGCGGATGGCCTCGGTGATCGCCCGCTACGGTAACACGACCGCCGCGACGCTGCCGCTGGCGCTGGACGACGTTCTGCGCTGCGGGAGACTCACCCGAGGAGACCTGGTAGTGTTCGTGGCGGTGGGCGCGGGGTTCACGGTGGGGGCGACGCTGGTGCGGTGGGGGTGAACGGCCTGTCATCCCGAGCGCAGCGAGGGATCTTGTCGGGGCCGGCAAGATCCCTCGCTAACG
>JBKPGZ010000228.1:0-2802 GCA_046729675.1 Gemmatimonadota bacterium
GGGATACAGCTTCCGCTTGATGAAGTAGTCGTCCTGCAGGGCGATCCGCTCCAGCTCCAGCGCGATCTCCAGCTTCGGATTGAGGCCGGTTTCGGAGAAGACCTCGTCCGCCACCCGCTTGATCAGCTTGGCCCTGGGGTCGTACGACTTGGACACCCGGTGGCCGAATCCCATCAGCCGGCCGCCGCCGCCCTTCACCTCCTTGATGAACGCCGGAATGTTCTTCTTATCCCCGATCTCGTCCAACATGGCGAGCACGGCCTCGTTGGCCCCGCCGTGCAGCGGTCCGTAGAGCGCCGCGATCCCGGCCGAGACCGCCGAGAACGGGTCCACGTGCGACGAGCCGACGCCGCGCACCGCGCTGGTGGAGCAGTTCTGCTCGTGGTCCGCGTGGAGGATGAGGAGGATCTCGAGCGCGCGCTGCAGCACCTTGTTCGGCTTGTGACGGCCGCCGATGCTGAACGTCATGTTCACGAAGTTCGCGATGTAGTCGAGATCGTTGTCGGGAAACACGAACGGCAGCCCCCGCGAGTGGCGGAAGGCGAACGCCGCGATGGTGGGCGCCTTGGCCAGCAGCCGGACCCGCTGCAGCTTGCGGTTCTCGGGGTCGTGGATGTTCTTGGCGTCGGGGTAGAAGGTGGACAGCGCCCCCACCACGCCGAGCAGGACCCCCATGGGGTGGGCGTCGTAGCGGAACCCCTCGAGGAACTTGGTGATGTTGGTGTGGACGTAGGTGTGATACTTCACCGTGTCGGTCCACTCGTGCAGCTGCGCCTTGGTCGGCAGCTCGCCCTCGATCAGGAGGTATGCCACCTCGAGAAAGGTGGACTGCTCGGCCAACTGCTCGATGGGATAGCCGCGGTAGCGCAGAATGCCCCGGTCGCCGTCGATGAACGTGATGGCGCTCCGGCACGCGGCCGTATTCATGAAGGCCGGGTCGTACGTCATGAGGCCGAAGTCGTCGTCCGCGACCTTGATCTGGCGGAGGTCCGTGGCCCGAACGGTGCCCTCGGAGACGGGGACCTCGTAGGTTCGGCCGGTGCGATTGTCGGTGATGGTCAAACTGTCCTGGGGCACGGACCTGCTCCTCGGGGAATGCGTCGGAAAGAGATGCCGCACAGCGATTTCCGAGTATAACTTGCGCCCGGCCGCATTCGCCAGCAACCACCTACAGCGAGATTCACCGCATGTGCAAAGCGCCCGCCATTCTCCTCGCCGCCGCGGCTGTGGCCGCCCCGCTCCGAGCCCAGTCCACGGTAGACACCGCCGGCTCGGGGACCCTGATCACCGAGGCGTTGGAGCGCTCGGAGGTGATGGAGAACCTGCGGTACCTGAGCGACGTCATCGGGCCCCGGCTCTCGGGCTCGCCCGCGATGCGGCGGGCCAACGAGTGGACCGCGGAGCGGTTCCGGGGCTACGGGCTGGCCGCGTCGCTGGAGCCCTTCGACTTCGGCGTGACCTGGGAGCGAGGACCGCTCTCCCTCCGGCTCACCGCGCCGTTCGAGCGGGCGATGACGGGGCACAGCTGGGCCTGGACGGTCGGAACCGACGGGAAGACGCGGAAGGGACCGGTGGTGCTGGTGGACCTGTCCACCCGGGACAGCTTCGCGGTGTATCACGACCGGGTGCGCGGCGCCTGGGTCCTGCCGAAGCCTTCGGCGCCGATATGGAACCCCGACGCGCCCCCTCCAAGCCCGGAAGACTCGCAGCGCATCGCCGCGATCAAGGCGGCGCGGGAGGCGCTCACCGCCGACACCTCGGCGCCGGCCGTGCTGGCGCGGCGCCAGTACCAGATCGACCTGCCCTACCTGCTCAAGGAGGCAGGGGCGCTCGGCACCCTGGTGGACGGCTCCAAGGAGCACGCCCTCATGACCATGAGCGGCTCTCCCAACCGGGTCGCGCCACTGCCCAATATCGTGATCTCGCACGAGGACTACACGCTGCTTGAGCGGCTCCTCGCTCACCGGGTGACCCCGCGCCTGGAGGGGCGGGTGGAGAACAAGCTCGGCAAGTCCCGGGTGCAGCAGTGGAACACCGTGGGTGAGATCCGCGGCTCGGAGCTGCCGGGCCAGGTCGTGATCCTCGGCGCGCACCTCGACAGCTGGGATCTCGGCACCGGCGTCACCGACAACGGCGCCGGATCCATGGTGGTCCTCGAGGCCGCGCGAGTCCTGGCCCGCTCGGGGCTCAAGCCCAGGCGTACGATCCGCTTCATCCTCTTCGCCGGCGAGGAGCAGGGGCTCATCGGCTCGCGGCAGTATGCGGCGGCGCACGCCGCCCAGGCGGACAGCGTGCAGGCGGTCCTGGTAATCGACAACGGCACCGGGAAGATCGTGGGGCAGGCGCTCCAGGGACGGCCGGAGTTCGCGGAGCTGTGGCAGGCGCTGTTGGTTCCCGTCGCCCACCTCGGCGCGGACTCGGTGCACGAGGACGTGAAGACGGGGACGGACCACCTGGCCTTCGTCCCCTACGGGATCCCGGGGTTCAACTTCGATCAGGAGCCGAGGGGGTACTTCCACACGCACCACTCGCAGAGCGACACCTACGACAAGGCCGTGGCGGACGATCTGCGGCAGGCGAGCGCGGTGATGGCGGTGACGGCGTGGGAGCTGGCGAACCTGGGAGAGCTGCTGCCGCGGGGGCCGAAGCCGGGGCCGGAGCGAATTCCCACGACGCCCTCGGCGGCGGTGGCGCGAAGGTAACGCTCACCCGCAAGAAACTGTCATCCCGAGCGAAGCGAGGGCCCTTGCTCGCACCGGCAAGGGCCCTCGCTTCGCTCGGGCTGGCAGGTTTTGCTACCCC
>JBKPGZ010000229.1:0-24861 GCA_046729675.1 Gemmatimonadota bacterium
CTGGAGTGGGGCGTCATTACGAGCCACCGGGACCCCTGGTCCCTACGGCATCGCTCACGTACAGCTCACCCGCGTCGAGCCGAGCTACCGGACCGAGACAGACATAGCCGAGTTGGGCAAGACGCGGGCTTACGATGTCGCCGACCTCGACCCGGACGAGCCGTAGTGGCTCCGAGCTTCCCGCGACGGCTGGCTGTCGCAACAGGCGCCGGAGTCAGCCTGTTTACCGCGACGGTTGGTGTCTGGCGGCTCGCGCAGACGGCCGTGGACAGAGTTGGCGGGAAGGGGGATGGAAAGAGCGACCGGACGTGTTTTGATTGCGCCTCCCGCATGGCTGCGTGAGCTCGGTCGCGCGCGTTTGGCGGCCAGATTAGGGCCGGGGCGTTCGACGCGTCGAGCTCGCGAGACGGATCACGACGGAAGGAGAGGTGGGCTTGGCTTCACTCCGGGGGACGTGATAAGGGTTGCGCGTTCAAGACGAGATCGTACTCCGCTTCCTCGATGAGGACGTAGCCGCGCCAGCGCGGCTGCTTCGGAAACAGGCGCCCGAGACGTGCAGTGCCGTCTGGGATGCCCTCCCCGCCTCGGGCCTCGCGCGCCACGGGATCTACTCGGGGAGCGAGGTCTACCTCGTCCTCCCCGCGCTACTCACGGCGCCACGCGAGCATGCGACGACGATCGTCGGGGCTGGCGACGTGGGCTTCCTCACGGTCGAGAAGGGATCCGGGTACGGCATCGAGGAGGGCTATTCGGAGGTCTGCTGGTTCTACGATCTCGACGCAACCCCCTCGATGCCCGAGGGGCCGATCGCCGTGAACGTCTTTGCCCGGCTCCACGACGCCGACGCCTTCCTCGCCGTCTGCCGGAGCATGCGGCTGGAGGGCGCGAAGAGGATCGAGATCATCCGCGCGTAGCGGGGTCGAGGGGCGCGGGTTTCGGACCGCGCCCCTCGATTCCCGGCCTTGCTACTTCGTCCGGAAGACCTCGTAGAGCGCGCCGTGGGTGTTCGAGAGGACGAACAGGTTCCCGTTCGGGCCCTGCAGGATGTCCGTTGTGAGGCCGAAGTTCTGACCCCACACGAGGCTCTCGCTCTCCGTGACCTCGAACTTGCCGAGGTTGTCGGCGACCCGGTCTTCGATCCGCGGGTCGTCGACGCCGACCTTGCGCCGGTTGTCGGTGATCTCAAGGCGGAAGATGTGCCCGCTGAACAGGAAGTCGCGGGCGCCGCCCATGAAGAGGTCGCCGTTGTACTGCGGCCCGAGCGCCCGCCCCCTCACGAAGCCGAGACCGGCCGGCGCGACCTCGAACTTCCATGAGAACTCGGGGTCGGAGAAGTGCGCGCCCGGGAGCATGAAGAGGCGCGAGAGCGCCTCGGCCTCCGTGTCGGCGATGTTCGTCGGCGGCCAGCGGATCTGCTGGAGCCCGGAGAACTGCGCGCTCGTCTCGATCTCCTTGAACTGGGTGACCCGGGACGACGGCCCCATGATCTGCACCCAGCCGGAGTTCATCCCCGGCTCGACGCGGTTCAGCTCGCTGAAGGTGTCGTCGCCGTTCTCGTTCTCCCAGAGATCGCCCGAGATCGGGTCGAAGTTCATCCCGTAGCTGTTCCGGATCCCGTAGGCGTAGATCTTCTGGATGTTGGCGCCCGCCTCACCGCCGATCGCGGCACCGGCGTCGTAGAACGGGTTGTCCGTCGGCGTCGTGCCGTCGTCGTTCAGCCGCACGATGACGCCCGTGAAGTGGGCGTTGTCAGGCGCCGGGCCGCCGAACTGGTCGTCCGGGATCCCGGGGCCGAACGGCCCGAACTCGAGGTTCTGCATCTGGCCGCGCCGGCCGGTGTCGCCGACGATGACGTACACCTTGCCGTCGGGCCCGAAGCGGACGACGCCGCCGTCGTGATTCCCGCGGAGCGCCTGGCCCGCGTCCGCCTGGAACGCGCGGAAGCGGATGAGATTCCGGTCGAACGCGAGCGTCGAGCCGTTCCAGACGAACCGGTCGACCCGGTTCGCAAGCAGGTCGACGGTGGCGAGCGAGGTCGAGTCCGCCCCCGTATTGCTCTCGCTCCAGAACAGGTACACGAACCCGTTCACCATGAAGTTCCGGTGGAGCGCGATCCCGAGCAGGCCGCGCTCGGAGGCCGAGTTGACGGCGAGATCGAGGACGGGGCCCTCGACGACACCGTTGCGGATACGGATCACCCGGCCGGTTGCCTTCTCGTTGACGAGCATGTCGTTGGCGCCTATGAACGCCAGGCCGGTCGGCTGGGACAGGCCCGTGGCCACCGTCCTCACGGCGAGGGTCGGGTCGACGACGGTGGGCGTCTGCGCCCACGCCTGCGCCGGCACGGCGAGCATGACGAGGATGGCCAGCATCAGGAGACGCCGGCCCGGTCGCGGTCTTCTCATGTCAGTCCCCTCCCTGGAATGACTGCGGTTTCTCCCCGCCCTTCCCTACGCGGCCGGGATACGAGCGGTTTGTCGCGCTAGAGGGAGTCGGCGCGTCTACGGCCAGCTGCCGCCGCGGGCGCCCGTGAGCGCGCAGGGGATTCGCTCGATCGCCTGCTCGACATCTCCGGCACCCATGACCCTTCGGGTTCATGCGGTTTGCGCCTCAGAAGCGCAGGGGCCAAACGCGCATACGGGATTCGAACCTGCGGCACCGAACGCTGCTGGTAAGCCGGACTCCGGTAGCGGGAGTCGGATCGCTCCCGGTAGCCGCTGAACCCACACCTCTGGACCGTGCTCGAGTTGCCTCAAGAACCCGAGACTCGCTTGCAGTCGGACGCTGCCCCGCCAGCCTCGCAAACGAAACCCCGCCTGAGCGGGGTTTTTCTTAGAGCGGATGATGGGACTCGAACCCACGACCTTCTGCGTGGCAAGGTGAACGCCCGAGACGACCCGAGGCGACTCCCGACGACACGCCGAGTGCCTATGCCGTTTCGGCGGCGCGCCAGCCACCTCGAAGCGTCAGCAAGCGACGCGGAACGCTGACTGAAATGCTGACTAGCCACCGATGCACGCCGACGCCGCGCGGGCGAGCAGGTCCTCGACGAGCAGTTTCGCAAGCCCCGCGTCCTTCCGCCAGGCCGGCCCCGAGCCTGGCTGCCTCTTCCCCACGCGAGCGGTAGTGCGCGTAGCGAGCAGTCGTCTTGAGGTCGGCCTGTCCGAGTCCAGTACTAGCGCCCGGTCGAGGCGGTCAACCCTACAGGACGATCCGTTGCGCTGTCTCAGGCGGGCAGCCCGACCCGATCAGCGCCCGCATCTGCCCGAGATCCACCGGCGCCTTCGTCAGCGCCTGGGCCTCCCGGAGGGTGAAGCCCAGGGCGAGGAACTGCGCGCGGCGCCAGCGAAGGATCCGGGCCTCCTCCGTGAGGACAGGTCGCTCCTGCTCTGCACTCTCACTCATGTGCTCACAGTGGGCGATCGACTCCCCTTGTACGACCTTCAAAAGGACTGGGCGCCCTCACCCAAGGGAGAGGGCGCCGCCGCACGGCACGGAGGGTTCGCCCTTGACCGCGGTTGGGCCGATCCGGAGGCCGTGCGCCGGCTGCCACAGTATCCGCATCGCGGAGGTACGGCGCACTTGCCGACAGGGCAGTCGGACACGTTCTTTCGAGTAGATGGACTACCTGCGGGCGGCTGTCACGGCCGTGGCCCGCACAGGCTCTTTCGCCGGCTCCCAGCGGGGAAGCGTCATGGTGATCGTCGTCGGCCCCCCCGGCCGGCTGTCCACGGCAAGGTGGCCTCCGAGCAGCCGCACCCGCTCGCTCATCCCGACGAGGCCCAGGCGTCCTCTCGCTGCCGCCGCAACGAGCGCGCGCTCGACGTCGAAGCCTCGGCCGTCGTCGGTGACCGTTGCGCGGATGCACGCGGTGGTGGCGCGCACTCGCAGCCGTGCGTGGGTCGCCCTGCCGTGCTCGCGCACGTTGGCCAGGGCCTCGCGGACGACCGCCGCGACCGCAAAGCGCTGTGAGGCGGTCAGGTTTGCGAAGCTGCCCGTGACGTCGATGTCCACCTCGATGCCGGTCCGAGCTGCGAACGTCGCGGCCTCCTCCCGAAGGACGACGTCGAAGTCGGACTTTCGCAGTCGCTGGGACTCGAGCGACAACGCGAGCTCGCGGAGGTCCTCGTCGACCTCGCGGAGGCGCAGCGCGTAGTCGTCGAGCCACGCGAGCAGGAGCCGGCTGGTCATGTCATCGCCGACGTTGGCAGCGAGGCGGTCCCGCAGGATGCACGTGTCCCCGACCAGCGTCGCGAGCACTTGGAGCGGCCCGTCGTGGATGTCGAGTCCGATGCGAACAAGACGCCGCTCGCTGGCCTCCACGAGCGCGCGCTCGTGGGAAGCACCGCGCCGTAGCAGCCGCTCGCGCTCCAGGACTGCGGTCAGCTCGGAAGCGGCCTCGCCTGCATACGCAAGAGCCACCTCGCGGTTGGCCGGCCGAGCGCGCAGAACCAGCCCGGCGTAGGTGGCGCCCCAGCGGAAGACAGGAACCGCGTGGACGTGGCCTCGGCCGTTGTCGCGACTCCGGTCGTTGCGAAGCAGCTCTCGCGCGCACGCCCGGACGCGCCTGGTGACGGTGTCCCTCCCGACAAGGGAGAGGCACACGAGTCCGCTCCCTGCATCTGCCTGCCAGAGCGACGCCTCTTCGAGCGGGCCGAGCGACACTGCTGCCCGGAGGATCCCCTCTGCGGCCATGTCCGGCGGGAGCTCGCTCAGGAAGCGGCTGCGGAGGAGCTCTCGGTAGAGATCGAGCGTCACGGACGTCCCGGAGCGCTTCGTCTCCGTCCGGAGAAGCTCGACCACCGCCTTGGCCACCTCGCCGAATCGATTCTCCAACACGAGCAGGCCCAGGGTTTCGCCCGCGTAGGCGAGCGCGGCGCGCTCCCCGGCGCCCGGCGATGCTCCGCCCGCTCCGATCAGCGCCCGCCCGCGTTCCCCGGCCACGAGGAGGGCGTTGTCCTCCCCCTCCGCAACCGCGTCAGTGAGGAGGCCCTCCACACGCTCGAGAAGCACGCTCGTCAAGCCGCCCTCGCTCAGACCGAGCTCTCGACGAGCCCGTGCTCGAACGCATAGCGGGCTGCCTCGGTGCGACTGCCCACCTCGAGCTTGCGGAAGATGTTTCGGAGGTGGAACTTCACGGTCTGCTCACTGACCCAGAACTCTCGTCCTATCGCCTGGTTCGTGAGGCCGCGGGCGACGGCCTTCAGGATCGCGGTCTCACGCTTGGTGAGGCCGGCCGATCCCGCAAGCTGCCCATCGGAGTCCTGCTGCACTCCGAGCGCCTGGAAGACGGTTCCCTCGATCGCCTGCCGCAGCGCGGAGGCGAGGTCGCGCGCGTCGACGCTCTTCAGGACGTACGCCTTCGCTCCCCGTGCGAGCGCCGCCTGGACTCGATCTGGATCGCCGGAGGCCGAGAGGATCACGACCTTCACGTCCGGGTACCGCTTGCGAATCTGGTCTAGGCACGCCAGCCCGTCCAGTTGCGGCATGCTGATGTCCAGGACAACGAGATCCGGGCCGGTTTGCCCGATCAGAGGCAGTACCTTCGCCCCGTTCGTGGCCTCTCCCACGACCTCGATGTCGTGTTCTTCCTCCAGCGCACGCCGCACGCCGCTGCGAACGAGCGGATGGTCGTCCGCGATCAAAACCTTCGTCTTCATGCCGCAACCTCCCTCGGACCCACGATGTGTGGGCTCCAAAGCGTGACGCGGTTCCCTCGAACTATCAATGGGTCGGACGGCCGATTCGGCGTTCAGGTCGTGAACGCCCTCCGCTCTGCTCTTGACGCGCCGCCGCTACCTCGTGAACTTGAAGTTGGCGATGTGCTGCGTGCCGTCTACGAGGGTCACATCGAGGCGGCGGCACGTCCCCGCCCACGCCTTGTCCGACTTCCAGACGTATACATACTGGTCGACGGCGGGGTCGTACGAGAGGCTGCTTCCTCCGGCGGTGACGGTTTGCTCGACGGTGTCGAAGGGCGCGGAGGTATTGCAGTCGACGCCGTGTGACACCGGGTAGCCGACGGCGAAGACGTCGAGCCCCTGATTGCCGCTCAGCGAGAACTTGACGGGGATCCCGCTTCCCGCCTTGACGACGTTGAGCGTCGGCGGGTTGTCGACGGGCCGGAAGAAGCCACGGAAGTCGAACACGACGCTGTAGATGCACGCGTCGCCCGCCGAGTGGCCGACGTTGTCCTCGGCGGTCGGCGCGCTCGCCACCTTCGTGCCGACGGAGAATGTGTCGAGCGCGACCGAGCCGGCGGCCGGGGTGGCCAGACCTGACTCGGCATCTGCGGCCGTCCAGCCCGCGCTCGCAGTCTTCCCGAGAACGAGAGGGACGGAGGGGCAAACGATTGCGACTGATGGCGTATCGGCGTCCACCTGTACGGTGAGGCTGCCGGTTGCCGACTCGTTGCCGGCTCGATCGCGAACCGTCGCGCTCGCCGTGTGCAAGCCGCTGCTGTCGAAGACGGCCTCGGTCGGCACCGTGGCAGGGTCGACGCCGCTGCCGACCTCACCGTTGGTCAGCTCGGGATCTCCGGCGCCGGCGAAACTCACGACGACCTCGTCTCTGTACCAGCCGCCGCCGCCCGCGTAGTCGGCGGGGCGGTCCGGCGTCACCGACGGAGCCTCGGGAGCCGTCAGATCGATGTTGATGCCGCCGACCGTCGCCGAGTCGGTGTTTCCGGCCCGGTCCCGCGCGGTGCCCACCACCGACTGGTCTCGTCCTTCGCCGCCGACGGTCTGGTCGGCGGTGCAGGAGGCGAGGCCCGAAAGGGCGTCGGCGCAGGAGAAGGACACGACGACTGCACCGTCGTTCCAGCCGAACGCGTTGGCCTCCGGCGTGCGCGACCCCGAGACCGTCGGCTTCGTCGCGTCGCGCTTCACGGCGACGTCGACCGGCCCCGAGGAGCCGCCGGCGCTCCCCGCCGAGCAGGAGAAAACGAACTCGCCGTCGGCCACCACTGACTGGTCGGCACAGCCCTCGAGCGCGAGCGAGTTGGGAGACTCCGGCTCGCCGACATCCCAGGCGAGCGTGACGTTGCCCGTGTACCAGCCGTCGTTTCCATCCGGCGACGAGGGCGAAAGGGTGTACTCGATCGTCGGCGCCGACGGGTCGTAGATCGAGTAGGTGGCGGCGGTCTCCTGCAGGAGACCGCCCGCGTCGGTGTAGGCGCAGCTCGCCGTCTGGTTGCCGAGCCCGTCCTCGGCGTACGCGCCGGTGATCTCGCTGAGGTCCGCGGCGAAGCTCGAGCTTCCGTCCTCGGCGTCCTCGACCGCGCATCCGGCCGCCGGGACGGAGTCCTTCGCGTAACTCGCGCCGTGCTCGACGCCCGTCACCGTGACCGTCGGGGGCGTGTTCGGCGGCGGGGCCACGTGAACCGAGAACGACGCCGGAGAAAGATCGAAGGACCCGCCGGTGGTGTTGGAGACTTGCGTCAGGGTCACGTTCGCCGTCCCGCTCGCGCCGGACGTGATCGTGACCGTCTTGACGTCGCCGCAGCTCCCGAAGGTGAGCGAAGCCGGGCTGGCCGTGGCCACCGACGTGTCGCTCGAGTGGAGCGAGACGACGAGTGTCGACGTCCCCGTCAGGTTGCAGCCGTTCTTGCCGTCCCCGTTGCGCGGCACGACGGTGAGGGCCGTCGAACCGGTGCTTCCACCGGAGGTGAGGGTCATGACGCCCGCCGTCCCGCTGAGGTCGTTTCTGACGTCGTCCGCGGAGGCTCCGGCGGCGAGCAGCCCCGTCGCGACCAGCGTCGCGAGAACCAGGCCGAGCCTGCCTCCTGCTCGTGTGCGCTTCAGCTTCGACACAGCCCAATCTCCCTTGCCGGTATCTCCGTCGGCCGGCGAGCACGGCGCCGTGCGGGCCGGCGCGTCGCGAGCGCGGTCGACGCTCTTCTCCGTTATGGGTCGTTAAACGCCCGGATTCACCCCGCCGACGGGTAGGTCCACCCCTCCTCTTCAGTGGGGTGGCGTCCCGGTTCGCGCAGGAGCCGCAGCAGAGATTTGCGATCGGGGACGTCCAGCTTCTTGACGATGGACGCGGCGTGACGCCTGACCGTGACCGGCGCAACGAGGAGCCGCTCGGCCGTCTCCGCCGTCGACAGGCCTCCTGCGAGCAGCTCGAGGGTCTCCCACTCACGGTCGGTCAACGTGGCTCCACGTCCGCCCGGGAGGAGGCGCCTCCGACGGCGGCGAGCTCGGAACTCGTCGAGCACACGGGCGACCAGTGCCCGCGGCAGCGCCGCCTCGCCCGCGAGCACGCCCTCCAGAGCGAGCGGGAGGCGTGCGGGATCCATGTCCTTGAGGAGGTATCCCTGGGCGCCTGCGCGAAGAGCGGCGAAGAGGTGATCGTCGCTGTCCGACACGGTGAGCATGACGACGGCCATTTCTGGAAAGCGTGCTGCGATCTCCGCGGCGGCGGAGATTCCGTCGCCGGGCATGTGCACGTCGAGGACGCAGACGTCCGGGCGCTCCCGCTCGGCGGCGGCCACGGAGTCGGCCGCGTTCGCCGCCTCGGCGCACACAGCGAAGCCGTGCTCCTCGAGTGCCCGCCGGACACTCGCCCGCAACGGGGGATGGTCGTCGGCCACCAGAACTCGGGGCGGCGCGGCTACGGGATCATCACCTCCACCCGAGTGCCGCGGAAAGGACGCGACACGATGGAAAGCTCGCCGCCGAGGATCCTCACGCGTTCTCTCATGCCCAGGATCCCGAAGCCGGGGAAGACGGCCTCGGGGCGGTCCGGATCGAATCCGACCCCGTCGTCGCTGACCGTGAGGCGCGCGCCGCGCCCGCCCGTGAGCTCGACGCAGACGCCGGTGGCCTTGGCGTGGCGGGCGGTGTTCGCGATGGCCTCGTGCAGGATGCGCGAGAGCTCGACGCGTGCTGCGGGCGGAAGGTCGACGCCCGCGGCAAGCCGAAGCTCCAGGCGGAGGCCAGCTCGATCCGCTGCGCGCCTCGCCACCTGCTCCAGCTCGTCGGCGAGCGGCGCCCCGGCCGGGCGCCTGAGGGCGAGCATGGCCCGGCGCGATTCGGCGAGCGCGGTCTGGGCCGCCTCCGCGATGCTGCCGACCCCCGGCTCCGAGTCGAGGCGACTGCACTGGGTGACGACGAAGGCCAGTTCCTGGGCGAGACCGTCGTGGAGCTCGCGCGCGATTCGCCGGCGGTCGCGGGCAACGGCCGCATCCACGGCAAGCCGGTGGGCACGCGCGGCACCGTGCGCGACGAGGAGCACCATGGCGATGCAGAAGCAGACGGCGACGATCGGGTCAACGGCTGTCGGCCCGGTCCTGAGGACCAGCAAGCCGACGACCAGCCCCGCAATGCTCACGCCGACTAGCGCGAGCCCGGCAATCCGCGCTCCGACCGACGCGCTCCCGTCCGTGCGAGGTGGGGGGCCTGCACCAACGGGCAGTTTCGCCTGCGGCCCGCGTCCGCCACGGTGTGTCCATCTCCGCCGAGCAGTTCGGCGGAGGCTCGGCAGCGGCCAATGGAGATCTATCTCGACGACCCGCGGCACACCGGCGACCTCGTCGCCTTCCTGCAGCGCGCGCGGTGCGCGATCGAGAGACTCGAAGGTGGCGGTCTCCTCGTCCGGATACCCGACTCCCCGCTCCCCAAGGCGGAACGGCTCGAGCTCACGCTCTACCTCCAGGCCTGGTGCGCTGTTCATCCCAGCGCGCGCGTGCGGATCGACTAGGCGAGCCCGCATCGAACCGCGTAGACAGCCGCCTGGATCCGGTTTTCCGAACTGAGCTTCCCGAGGATGCGGGAGACGTGGCTCTTCGCGGTGCTGGGGCTGATGAAGAGCTCGGCCGCGATCTCGGCGTTGTCCCTACCGCCTGCGACCAGGCGGAGGACCTCGAGCTCGCGCGCGGAGAGATCGACCAGCCCGCCATGCTCGACGCTCGCCTGCTCGCGGCCCGCCTTGAGCAGCGGCGCCGCGGCCGCCGGAAGTATGAGGGAGTGACCCCCCGCGGCGGCGCGGAGGGCGTCGGCAAGCGCTGCGAGCGGCGAGGTCTTGAGCAGGTAGGCGCACGCTCCGGCGGCGACGGCCTCGGCAACTTGGTCGTCCTGTCCGGTCAGGACCACCGCGCGTGTTCCCGGGGAGAGGGATCGCAGACGTCGGATGGTCTCGACCCCTGGGAGTCCGGGAAGCTGAAGCTCGACGACCGCCAGATCAGGGGTGAGGGCGCCGGCGGCCTCGAGCGCCTCCTCGCCGCTCGCCGTCTCGACAACGACCTCGACGCCCGAGCGGACGAGGACCTCGGACGTACCACGCCGCGAGAGGCGCGATGGGTCGGCGACGAGCGCGCTGGATGCCCCCACGCGCTCTTCGCGGACCGCCTGTGAAATCGAGGTCCGGTGCATTGGCCGCAGTCTGAAACGTGTCCCTCATCACGTTGTTCTCCGAGGCGGGCCTGCGCGCAATCACTCGGACGAGGGATCGAGCGAGAGCTGGGGGCGGGGCCGGTCGCGTGGCCGGCCCGCCCCCTCAGCTCAACACCTGAACGAGATGCTGCGCGCGCTGGCGCGGTGGTCCGCGTCTCCCGGGAAGCGGGAGGTCACCCTGCAAGCGCCGGGCCGCGGCCGCGTGAACCTCGCCGTGTAGCCGCTGGAGACGCTGAGGAGAGACCACCTCGTCGCGATCTTCGCGAAGGCGCCGTTGCGCTTGCGGAAGAGCGTCACGATCACGCGCTTCCCCGGATGGGAGGGAGAGACGGCCCCTCTCACGCGGATGGCCGCCCTTCTCTTCGTGACGGAAGCGGTCGTGGTCGTGGCCGTCTTGGTCGCACTGTCGAGGGGCGCGAGCACGAAGCTCCTCGTCGCCGTGTAGTCGCCGATGTTCGCGAACGAGTCGTCCGCCGCGGCGACGCGCCAGTAGAAGGTGCCACCCGCGGCGTACGTGAACTGTCCGAGAGTCGGTGCGTACGCCGCGTTCTCGGTCGCGGTGGTCTCGACGAGCATCGAGAAGTCGGGCCGGGTGGACACCTGCACTCGGTAGTTTCGCGCTCCGAGCTTGGCGTCCCAGCGGAAGAGCAGGCGCCCCTGGTGGGCCTGCTCGACGGGATTCGCGGGCTCGCGGATGGTCCGTGTGAACGCAGAGGTTGGAGTCCAGGGCCCGTGAGTGACCGCAGCCTGGTCGGCCTGGGGGAAGTTGGCCCGTGTCTTCCAGTGCCAGATTCCAGTGCCCTTCATCTCCGTCGGTGTGAAGGCGGCGGAGGGAAGGCCGACGAACGACTGGTTCAGGCCGTTCGGGAACTCCACCTCGATGTCGTAGGAGACTGCCCGCGGCACGGAAAACCACTGCCACGTCGGGAGCGCGTCTCCCCGGTCCGGATTGGCGGGGTCGAGATCCGGCACGGCGAGGGTCTTCCGAAAGCTTCCGGTCGCCGACCAGGTGAGCCCGTGCAGGTTCTCGTCGTCCGCGCGCACCCGCCAGTAGAGGTCGACGTCCGCGTCGAAGGTCTTCATGCTCGTGTGCGCCGTCGAGTCCGTGACGACGTCCTCCAGGATGGCGCTTGCGAAGGTGGGATCGCGGGATACCTGCAGCCGGTACCGGCGCGCCGCCTCGACAGGAGTCCAGTAGAAGCGGGCAGGACCCGCGAAGACGGTCCCGTTCGCCGGTGCAAGCAGGTCCGGCGGAGCGGACTGCTTGTGGAAGGCCGCCGGAGCGCTGAAGCGTGGAGCCGTGACCACCCCGGCACCGTTCCCGTCGGTGGCCGGCAGGACGGCCCAGTAGTACGCCGTCGTCTCGTCGGGATACGACCGCGTCCCGAATCCGGTTCGCGGCGCGTACGCCGGCAACTTGGTGAACGCGTAGTCGACGATGTTCGTGAAATCGGGATCCCTGGCGACGAGGACGAAGTAGCTCTCCGCTCCCAGCAGCGGCTTCCAGCGGAAGAGCGGCATCGCGGAAGCAGTAGAGGCACGAGCCGGAAGCAGGTAGTCGTTGCTTCCCATCGCTCCGGCCGAGCAGGTCGGCGAGCACGCGGCGCCTGACGGCGGGCCGGTCCAAACGAAGGCCGGGTTGTCGGCGTCGGGCAGATACGTCTCCGCGCTTCGGACGTACGCGCCGACCGCGTCGGACGCGCGGTCGAGGGCGGTGACGCGGACGCAGTAGGCGTGATCCGCGACGAGGGAGGGAAAGTCTGTCGAGACGAACGGCTGCTCGATGTCGCTGCCGTACGGCTTGCGACCGTTCCACCCGGAGCCGAGCGGCGTCCAGTACGTCGTTGCAGTCCTCGTCTTCCAGTGCTCCAGGGTCGCCGTCCACTGGCAGCCGTTTGCGAACTGCGTCACTTCGACCTCGTACGCAGACGCCCCCGGAACCGCGTCCCAGGCCACAATCGGCGTCGACGTCTCGTACGCGGACTCCGTCGGGAATGGATTGTCGAGCATGCGCAGGTCGTCGACGCTCGGCAGGAGGTTGTCGAAGCTCTTGATGAACTCGGGCCCGACGTTCCAGACACCCGCGTTCCTGCTCGGATCGATCGCCCTGACCCGCCAGTAGTAGTAGTTGTTGGGAAGGGCGATCTTCGGGGTGAAGGTTGTGCCGATCGTCGTCACCTTCGTGATGAAGTTGACGTCGCAGCAGACCTTCGAGCCGGGCGCCCAATCGCTCGAGGAGTTGATCTCGACTTCGTAGCCGGCCGCACCGGGGACCGCATCCCAGCTGAACTCGTGGTCGTAGATCTCGATGGGGTCGGCCACGTCCTCGACCTCGGGCTGCGTCGACGACGGCCAGGTCCAGACGAATGAGCGGATCGCGGACGGCGCCCCTCGGTTCCCCGCGGGGTCGATGGGCGTGATGCCCCAGTAGTACGTCTTGTCCGGAGTGAGCGGCTTGGACAGCGTGAACGCCGAGGCCTGGGTCTCGATCGGGCCGCCGGACCAGACCAGGGAACCGAGACCGGGATCGGTCGCCACGCTCACGAGGTACTTCCAGGCGCCGGGCACCGGCGCCCACTCCAGCCGGAAGTGATCCGTCGGATAGCTGAACACATCTCCCTCGGCCGGGGTCAGAAGCGGAGGGGCGGACGCCCAGTTCTTCTCGATCGACATGCCTCCGGACCAGGGGGAGACCGAGCCGTCGGGAGTGACAGCCCGTACGCGCCACCAGTACGAGCCGTTTGGGACCGCCTTGACCAGTGTCGCGCTCGTGTTGCGCGTGAAGAAGCGGTCGAAGTTCGAGCCGAGCACGGGCGAGTTGAAGGCCGGATCGGCAGCGATCTGGAACTCGTAGCGCTGCGCGCCGGCAACCGGGGTCCAGGAGAAGGCGGGGAGCGCTGCAACGCTCGTGCCGTCAGCCGGTCCTTCGGGAACCGGCGCCGTCAACGCCCCCTGTGAGGGCACGGCGGCCACGAGCACCGCCGCGACTGTCGCGACTCCGGCGGCAAGCCTCCCGGTCAGCGTCTTCTTCATCTAGACCCCTCCTCAGCAGATTCTGTGGTTGCGATTGCTCTGTTCATGTCACCGTCCACGCGTGCGCGGCGGGCGTCGGATCGACGTTGCCGGCCGGGTCCACCGCTCGCGCCTCGAAGGTGTGCGTCCCTGCGGCGAGACCCGTCAGCGCCTTCGGGCTCGAGCACGGCGCCCACCCGCCCCCGTCGAGGCTGCACTCGAACGTCGCGGACGGATCGTCCGCGCTGAAAGTGAAGTCGGCCTGCGTCTCGGTGGTTGGATCGGCCGGGCCTGAGTCGACGTACGTGTCGGGCGCGGAGGGGCCGCCGGGGACGATCGTCTGGGCGGCCGCCGGCTCGGCCAGCAGGCCCACCACCAACACGATCACGAGGAGGGCAAGCGCTCGGCGTGCCCGGCGCTTTGCCGTTCCGGTCATCGGCCCCGCCCGATCGCGAGCGGACCGAGCTTCCGGCGGCGCGGAGGCAGCGGCACAATGCGGGGCGTCGCCGCCGCGTAGGCGGCGTACCCGGGGAACGCTGCGACGAGCGCGAGCTCCTCGAGGCGCATCCGGATCGCCTGTGCGCCGATGAAGATCGCGGCCACGCCGAGATTCCAGACCGACGGCGCCGCGACGACGAGCCCGGCGCACGCTCCGAACTCGCCCAGGTAGACGGGGTGGCGGACGAAGCGGTACGGACCCTCGGTCACGAGCCCGCGAGCCTCCGGGAGCACGCCGAAGCACCGTCCCAGCGCCAGGACCGCGAGGAGGAGCCAGACGCACGCGGCGACCGCCATCAGCTCGCCGAAGAGGACGAGGGCCGTGTCGGCCGAAGCCCCGGGACGGCGAAGAAGGACGACTGCTCCCACGGCGGCTGCGCAGGCCGCGAAGGCGACCGGGTCGCGCGACGGCGTCCGGGCCGGGTCGCGGGTGAAGACGAAGACGCTGAACGCGAGCACGATCGCCAGCTTCAGCGTCGTGTAGAGCGCAACCGCCAAGCCGTGCAGCGACCCGAGCGCGGCCGCCTCTGCCCACGCGTCGACGGCTTCCCTGCCGGTCGCGGCGGCGAGGAGGACGAACACGGAGGTGACGAGCAGGCGGCCCTTCATTCCACCCCGCCGAACGCCTGGATGAACTGGAAGACCGCCGGCCCGAGGAGGATCACGAACATCGACGGGAAGATCAGGAAGATGAGCGGGAAGAGGATCTTGATCGGCGCCCTTTGCGCCCGCTCCTCGGCCGCCGCGCGCCGCCGCTTCCGCATCTCGTTGGCGAGGTTCCGCATGATCTCGCCGATCGAGACGCCCAGCGTCTCGCCCTGAACGACCGAGCGGACGAAGGAGCGCATCGCGGGCGTCTCCGCGCGCGAGAGCATGTTTTGGAGCGCCTCCGTGATCGCCAGCCCCATGTTCTGCTCCTGGAGCGTGAGGCGGAGCTCGTCGCCCAGGGGCCCCTCGAGCCGGCCGGCCGCGACCTGGAGCGAGCCGTTGAAGCCGAGGCCGGCCTCGACCGTCACGACCAGGACGTCGATCAGCTCGGGCAGCTCGTAGTCGATCTGCTCCAGCCGCCGCCGCGCGCGGTTGCGCACGATCGTCATTGGTGCGACCCAGCCCGCCAGGAGGGCGAAGAGGGCGCCGAAGACGACGAAGCCCGCGCCGGTCCCCAGGGTGGCCGCCAGCCAGATGACGGCGGCGGGCACGCACACAGCACAGAGGATCCGGTAGCCGAGGAACTTGCGGGGAGACAGCGTGTAGAGACCGGCCGCCATCAGCTCGTTGCGAAGCTGGGCCTCGCGCAGCCCGCCGAGGCGGCGCGCCATGACGCCACCGACCACGTTCGCGACGCCGTCCAGGATGCCCCGGACCGGTCCGGAGGCCGCCTCGGCCCCTTGCTTGCTCGCGTACCCGTACGACTCGATGTGGCCGACCGTCTCGCTCGCACGCATGCGCGGGAGAGCGACGGCTCGCAGCACCAGGGCGGCGGACGTCCCCGCGAGGACGAGGGCTCCCAGCAGCAGAATGATCACGAGTGAGCCTCCTCAGACCTTGATGTCGATGATTCGCCGGATCACGAGTGATCCGGCCACAACCATGAGGCCCGCCACCAGGAGCAGCACGCGCCCGAGCGGGTGCGTGTAGAGCGGGGCCATGTAGGTCGGGTTGATCGCGGTGATGAGCACCAGGAGGCCGACGGGCAGGAACGACACGACCCAGCGGGACATCCGCCCCTGGGTCGTGAGCGTCTTGACCAGGCGGCGCAGCTCGAAGCGCTCCCGGATCGTGTCGGAGACCCGATCGAGCACCTCGGCGGTGTTCCCTCCGGTCTCCTGCTGGAGCGCAGCGACCAGGGCGACCTGGTCCAGATCCCTGTTCGCCATGCGCTGGGCGACGACGCCGAAGGCCTCCTCCAGCGATACGCCCAGCTGCTCGTCGGCGATCACGCGGCGGAACTCCCGCCTGGAGGGCTCGGGAGAGTCCTCGACCACGACCGAGAGTGCGCCGACGAGGCTGTGCCCCGCCCGCAACGCGGACGCGAGCACCTGCAGGTTGTCGGGGAGCTGGTCCGCGAAGCTCTGGCGCTGGCGCTCCACCCGGCGCTTGATGAGGGAGCGCACGAAGAGCGGTACGCCCAGGGCGACCGGAAGGACGAGCGGCGTGCCCAGCAGGACAAAGAGGAGCCAGGCCGCGAGTGCGGTAGCGATGCCGGTCCAGGCCACGATGTGGATCGGCGCGACGGTGATCTCCGCGAGCTCGAGGTCTTCCTTGAAGCGCGACCACCACCGGGTGCGCTCGAAGGACTTCTCCGCGTGCGCGAGCATGACCTCGGCACCCCGGGCGCTCTCGTCCTCCCTCCCACCTGGAACGGGAAGGGAGACGAACTCGGCCATCCGCCGCCGGAGCGTCCGCCGGCGCGGTCTCAGAAGCGTGATCAACACCAGGCCGGTGATCAGCGCGCAGACCGCCGCCACGAACAGCATCCCGGCGGGCGAGCGCCAGAACCGCTCGGCCAGGGACTGGTGGTACGGCGGATTCGGCGTGGCGTCGAGCGCAGGGCTCGTGTATTCGCTCGTGGCGACACCGTCCACGCCCGTCACCCGCACGGCCACGTGGACCTCGCGGTCGGGCTGTGACGCCGAGCGGTAGCGGACGAGATACTCGCTCGCCAGCCTCGCTCCCAGCTCGTCGAAGACGCGCGCGAGCTCGGCGGAGGACGCTGCCTCGGAGTACGTGCCGCCGGCGTCGGTCGCGAGCCGCTCGAGCGCGGCGAAGTCGTAGCCCTTCGAGCGAAAGCCGACAGAGAAGACGCGGACGCCGGCAGCCTCCGCCCGCTCGGCCACCTCCGGGCTCGAGACGGCGCTCCCGGTGTCCGACCCGTCCGAAAGCACCACGATGGAACCGGCGGCGATCTTGGACTCTCGCAGCAGACTGAGCGCCGCGGCGACCCCGTCGTAGACGTGCGTCCCGCGCGCCAGCTCCGGGGGCTCGGCGAGCGCCGTCTCGATCGCCGCCTGGTCGGCGGTGAACGGGAGCAGGACGCTCGAAACGCTGTTGAAGACCACGATCGCGACGAGCTGATTCGGGCTCCGCTGCGCCGCGAAGGCGCGCGCGGCCTCCACCGCGCCCACGATCGGTGCCCCCCGCATGCTGTTGCTCGCGTCGATCACGAGGACGACGCCGAACTCACCCTCGGCCGCCTCGTCGGCCGGCACCACGGACAGCTGCTCGACGAGCTCGCCGTTCTCGAGCACGTCCACTCGGCTCTCGTCAAGCGACATTCCGGACGGGAGCGAGAGTACGTACGCGCGGTCGGGAAAGCGGGTCCCACCGGCCTCCGTGAGCCGGAGCCCGCCCTCGGCTCCGGCGACCGGCGCCCAGAGGGCCGCGGCGGCGACCGCACCGACGAGGATGTGCTTCCAGTCCGCCCGCTTCATCGCCTGGAGCCGTTCTGGAGCTCGTGCGAGACGCGTCCGTCGGCGAAGAGCGTGACGGGCAGGGAGACGCCGCGCTTCTCGAACTTGTGCAGGAACGAGGGCCGGAGACCCGTCGAGCGGAGGCCACCGACGACGATGCGCTCGCTCGTGACCTCGTCGACCTTGAACTCGAAGATGTCCTGGAGCGTGATCACCTCGGATTCCATCCGCTGAACCTCCGTGACCGCGGTCACACGGCGCGAGCCGTCCTCGAGCCGCTCCAGGTGGACGACGAGGTCGAGCGCCGAGGCGACCTGCTGGCGGATGGCCCGCACGGGCAGGTCGAACCCCGCCATCAGCACCATCGTCTCGATCCGGGCCAGGGCGTCACGCGGGGTGTTCGCGTGCACGGTGCAGAGCGAGCCGTCGTGGCCCGTGTTCATCGCCTGGAGCATGTCGAGCGCCTCCGCGCCGCGAACCTCGCCGACGATGATGCGGTCGGGTCGCATGCGCAGCGAGTTGCGCACGAGCTCGCGGATCGCGATCTCGCCCTCGCCCTCAATGTTCTTGGGGCGCGCCTCGAGGCGGAGGACGTGGCGCTGGTTCAGCCGCAGCTCCGCGGCGTCCTCGATCGTGATGATCCGGTCCGAGTCGGGGATCGCCGTCGAGAGCGCGTTCAGGAGCGTCGTCTTGCCGGAGCCCGTGCCGCCCGAGATGAGCACGTTCAGCTCCGCCAGGATGCAGCGCTGCAGGAACTCCGCCGTCTCGGTGCTGAGCGTGCCCAGCCGGATGAGGTCGCCGAAGTCGAGGCGCTTCTTCGAGAACTTCCGGATCGTGACCACGGGGCCGCTCAGCGAGAGCGGCGGGATGACCGCGTTCACGCGGCTCCCGTCCGGAAGGCGGGCGTCCACCATGGGGGAGGACTCGTCGATCCGCCGCCCGACCTGGGCGACCATCTTGTTGATGATCCGGCGCAGGTGGGACTCGTCCGTGAAGCGCACCGTCGTCTCGTAGAGGCGGCCTTGGCGCTCCACCCAGACGTCGAAGGGCCCGTTGACCATGATCTCCGTGACGCTGTCGTCGGCGAGGAGCCGCTCGAGCGGCCCGTGGCCGAGGATGTCGTCGGCAATCTCGGCCGCCAGGCGCTCGCGGTCGTCCCGCGAGATGCCCTGCTCCCGCGAGAGGTGGGTGCGGATGTCCCCCGTGACCCGCTCTCGGAGCGCGTTCGGATCCATGTTCACGTTAAAGAGCTGCGGGCCCAGCTCTCCGATCACCGCGAGATGGATCCGGTTCTTGAGCTCGCCGAAGGGATCTCGGCCGACCGGAGCGGCAACGGGCCGGGCTGTTGAGAGTCGCTCGTGGAGGTCCATCAGCGCTTCCTCCCCCACCTGCGCCGCCCGCCGTTCTTCGACCCGTCGCGGAGCTCGTACATCGCCGCGAGCGACCGGAACGCCTTCGCCGCGTCCGAGCGCGCCTTGGCGAGGACGATGGGCGTCCCCTGGTTGACCGAGCGGGGGATGTCGCGGTCGCTCGGGACGAGCACGTCGGGCTTGCGCCCGATGATCGACACGACGTCGTCGTGCGTGATCCCGACCCGGCTGTCCGCCCGGTTGAGGACGAGCCGCATGCGCTCGCCGTCGTAGCCCATGAGCTCGAGCGTCTCCAGCCCGAGCTTGGTGTTTTTGAGCGAGAGCGAGTCGAGCATCCCGACCATGCAGACGTGCGAGGAGCTGTCGATCGAGGCGATCACCTCCGGGGTGAACCCGGGCGGCGTGTCGACGATCACGTACTCGTGCGAGGTGCGAAGGGCCGCGTACACCTCGCGCAGGAACTCCGTGGTCACGATTCCGGCGTGATCCGGACGGGTCGGAGCGATCAAGGCGCGCGCGCCCGAGGGATGCGTCGCCAGGTAGCCGTCGAGCTTCTCGTCGTCGAGCGAGCCGCCGGACTTGGCGAGCTCGTAGAGCGTCCGTTCCGGGGCGAGGCCGAGCGCGAGCCCCACGTCGCCGAACTGCAGGTCGAGGTCGACGACGGCGACCTTGTGACCGCTTTGCGCGAGGCTGACCGCGAGGTTGCAGGACGTGAGGGTCTTTCCGGTGCCGCCCTTCGGGCCGAGGACGCAGATCATCGGCGAGAGGGCGACTCCCGTCGCCGCGCTCGCGCCCTGCCTGCGGGCCACGGCCTTGCGGAGGGCGAAGAGAACGTCCTCCTGCGTCTGAGGCAGCGTCAGGAGGTCGTCCGCTCCGGCGTCGAACACCCGCTGCACGAACCCGTTCGGGGACCCGTCGCAGACGACTACGACCGGCCGCTCGGGGCGCTGCTTGACCGCGCCGTCGACGAGGAAGAGCGCGCGGTCGGAGGAGCCGGGGCAAGCCACCACCAGCAGGTCCGTCGGCGTCTCCTGGAGGGTCGTCCAGCTGTCCTCCAGGCCGTCGACCACGCCGACGATCTGGATCTCCGGATCGATCGGGAGGATCGCCTGGAGCGCCTCGCTGTCGACGCCCTCGTCGACTGCGACGAGCGTTCTGATCGCGTGGGTCATTGCCGGCCTCCGAACGACCTGGCGGCGGCCACCGGCTCGACTCCGAAGAGCACGGTCTCGAGCGTCACGATGTCGGGCGGCGTCGGACTGGCGCCGGTGGTCGGTCGGAGGACGATCCAGACCTTGCCGTTCTCGGAGGAGAAGGCCAGCCTGGCCGCCTGCTCGTGGCTGACGCGGACCGTGACGTTCGACGTCTGCTGCGCCCCCGCTCCGAAGCCGGCCTTCGCCCCTTCCGGCGAGTCGAGCACCAGGACGTCCTCGACGAGAAGCTTGAGGACCGGCCGCTCGACGGCGTCGGGGTCGACGGTGCCGTCGAGCCGCAGCCGGCGCACGTTGAACGCGCCGTAGACGTCGACGCGGTCGCCTGCGTGGACGTTGCCGATCATCCCGTGCGCCGAGTCGAGCGCCATCGAGATAGCGCGCTCCTCGCCGGCGATCTCGTTCGTCAGGGCGTCCGGCGCCGTCGGGCTGAAGTCGGTGACGGTCAGCTGCTGGCCCGGGTAGATGTCGGTGTCGGCGACGAGCCCGCGCAGGGAGTCCGGGTCCGAGATCGCGCCTTCCTTGAGATCGTCCTTCGGCGTCGAGGCGGTCTGGAAGAGGCCCTCGGAGCCGACCACGTTGCCGGGCGTTCCCTTCTCGATGAAGTCCTTCGCCACCAGCACCGTCGTGGGCGCCGACGACTCGTTCACGCTCGAGCGGTATCGGTGCAGATACGCGAGGAACACGGCGGCGGCGAGCAGCGCCCCGACGGCGGCGACCGCCACCGTCCCTCCACGGGTGGACAGCAATTTGTGCGCGAGTTGCACGGTCTCCCCTCCTATTCAGTGAGGACGGCGATGCAGCTGCCGAACGCGTCGAAGTCACAGAGCTCGCCGCTGCCGCCGCCGTTGTTGAGGACGTAGATGTACTTGATGAAGTGACCGACGACGTAGCCCCTGTCAGGCACGGGGTCATCGTTCGGACACGGGCTGGAGAACCAGCCGGTGACGTAGAAGGTCGCGAACTTGCTCACCGGCACGACGTCGTTCCCGCTGCCCGTGAAGGTGCCGAAGGGCGTGACGAAGACCGGCACGATGCGCGGATCGTCGGGCGGGATGTTGGGGAAGCTCGCCCAGTTGTTCGGGCTCGTGCAGGAGGAGGCGCCGCCGAGGATGCGACCGCGCATGCCCTGCTCCAGCTGGCCGACGGCACCGCCGGTCTGAACTGCGACGCAGTCCCACGGCTGCGGGCTCGCCCAGAGCGTCGGGGCGGTCGAGGGGCAAGGCGCGCCCTCGTTGATCGCGTAGAGCGGCGCGCAGCCCTGCTCGATCTCGTCGCGCAGATTGGGCAGGTCCGGATCGCAGTCGATGGACTGGTTCTGGCTGCCGCCGGTCACGCGGAGCTCGACGAGCGGGTCCGACACGCTCTGCGCGACCTCGAGGTTGCCTGCAACCGCGATGCGGACGACGAGGTCGTGCGTCGTTCCGGTGGCGAAGGAGTTCGCGCCCGGGACGCCGCCCTCATAGATTTCCACCTGCTTGACCGGCCCGCTCCGACCCGCGGTGGCGGAAAAGGTGCGCTGCACGACGCCGAACGTCCCGCGGCACTTGTTCCCGCCCGTCGTCGTGCAGTTGTTGCCGGAGACGGTGCCGCTCGTCTCCTCCCACTTGAGCTCTACGCCAACCGGGCCCGCGCCCGGTGCGACGCCGAAGTACGTCGTCGAGACCCACCGCCCGGAGGTCCCGTCGTAGCTGAGCGGAAGCTCGGTGCCTGCCACGACGGCGCTGACCTTCCCGCCCACGGCGGCCGGGTCGGCGACGCCGAAATCGACGACGGCGCTCACGCCGACCGAGCAGCTGGCGCTCGAGTCGTGGAAGTACCCGTCCGGGCACGAAGCCGCGAACAGTCGGACGTCCCGCGCGATGGGAGGGTTCGGCTGCGCCGCGTTCCCAGTCGTCGAGTAGCCGCGGACGTACACGATTCCGTTCGCGGAGGCCAGGTCGTAGCACTCGACGAGGTATTCGCCGCACGTGCTGGAGGAGCCGCCGCCCAGCGCGATTCGGACGCCGATGCGCGAGGAGCTGATCGGGACCGACACCGGCGCCGCTGCGTTGTCCCAGATCGCCAGGCCGTTGGACGTCCCCGCCCTCGTGAGCGGCGTGGACGCGAGCAGAGCGCCAGAGGCCTCGTCCACGAAGTAGGCCCGGCCGCTCCTCGGGTCGACGTCCGGGACCGCCACCGGGAGCGCACCGCGCGCCTGCCGTAGCGCCTGGATCATCACTCGCGCGTGCGCGTTGATCGCCGGCACGACGTCGAGCCCGAAGAACCAGGGCAAGCTGGCCTCAGTGATCTTCACGTCCACCATGCGGGCGGCGCAGGGAGTGCCGCCGTCGCTGAAGTCCGTGCCTCCCTCGTTCCAGAAGCGGTCAGAGTTGACGAGGACGTGGACGTTCGACTGGTCGGTCGGCGCGACCTGGAGGTTGTACGGGGCGCCGTTCGCCGGGTCGCCGGCGTACTTGCGCGTCTCGGCGAGGATAGGGTCGTCGGAGCACGGAAAGGTGAACAGACCGCCCCCGGCCAGCGCCCCTGCGTCCGCCTGCATCTGCAGATGCCGCTTGTGTACGAACCAGTTGCCGACGTCGACGACGAAGGTGATGAAGACCACGAACACGGGCAGGCAGAGCGCGACGATCACCAGGACACCGCCACCCTCGTCGCCGACCCGTCGCATGGCTACGAGCACCCCGCCCCGTACACGGTCGGCCGCGCCTCGAGGCGCATGGTGGACGAGCCGGTAATCGTGGTCTGGGCGATCCCGACCCGCGACCCGAGGAAAGGCAGCCAGTTGTAGGTGACGCTCGCGGTCACGTGGACCGGGTCGCCGACCTCGGCGCTGCCGTTAGGGAAGCTGATGCAGATCCGCAGCGGCGTCGGGGCGGAGGAGGTTCCACCGTTTCGCAGCTCGGGCGTGTCGGCCTGCTGCTGGATGTATTGCTGGAGCGAGCCGGAGCCGGGGTTCTTGTTCACGACGGCCCACCGCGCACCCTCGTTGGCGAGGTGCGTCTCGTCGATCCAGTAGTTGAACGCCTTGCCGAAATCGAGCATGGCGAAAAGGAGGATCAGGAGCAGCGGCAGGACGAGCGCGAACTCGACGAGCGCTACGCCGGCTTCGGAGTCACGGCCGGCGGCCATGCGGATTCTGAGGGCGTGCAGCAACGGCTTTCCTCAGAGTCCGTTCGCCATGTCGGTAGTGGCCGAGCTGACGCTCACGCCGATCGAGGTGAGCGCGGCGACGGTGACCAGTGCGATCAGGAGCAAGACGAGCGCGTACTCGACGAGCGCCTGCCCGTCGTCCTGGCCGAATGCGATCGTAGTTTCTCGGTCGATCATTGCTTCACTCCCTTCTCCGCGCGGGGAGCCTCCAGCGCCGCCCCTGCGACCCTCGATTCGTTGGCGCGGTCGGACGGCGGCGGCTGAAGGCCCCATGCGGACGACATCCCTCCTAGAGGGCGCCGGCGATCTGGTTGAGGATGTTGTTGACGTTGCCGCCGAGCAGCGTCAGGGCCCCGATGCAGACCACGGCGATGAGGCTGAGGATCAGCGCGTACTCGACCAGCGCCTGCCCCTCCTCACGGCTCCGAAGATGGCTGATGAAATCCATCATGTTCAGAATCACCTCCTCCCCTTCCGGTTCTCCTAGCCCAGACAAGTAACTGCTGGCTCTTCCCTCGGAACCGATGAAAAGGTGGGTTCCAACCAACCCTTCTGGTGGTGAGGACGTCGGCGCGGTGCGATACCAGTTGTGTGAATGGCATGTCGTTCTGCTCAGCCGCGCCGATCGCGAGAGACCCTTGGGGACTGGGCGCGGCCCCGTTCGTATTGCCGCAGCGAGCGCGCGCGCGGGACCCTGTTGGACCGGGCGGCCCATGGCGTCTGAGGCGCCCGACCGCCTTCCGGCCGCCGTGCGGCGGCTTCACGCCGTGCGCCTCCTGCTCGTCTCGGACGACGGCAGCTTCCGCGGGGTCACCTCGCTGCTGCTCGAGCGCAACGGGTACGCCGTGAGAACAACGAGCCGCGTCGCCCCTATGAGGCTCGCCGAGCTCGCGCGCGAGCACCGGGCGGATGTCGTCCTCATCGACGAGGCCCCTTCCCTCCGGCACGCGGTGCGAACGGTCGCCGCGCTCGACCTTCTCTATCCCCGCGGGCGACCGCTGCTGCTCTGCGAGGAAGGCGGCGCACTGTCGCTCGCCTCGGTGCCTCACGTCGGTAGGTCGAGCCCCATCGCCGAACTGAGAGCCGCGGTCGAGCGGTGCTACGCGGACGAAAGGCCTCATGCCGCCCACTGACTCCTCGGCCCTCCGGGCCACGAGCATTGGCGTGCGCGGAGTGGTTGTCGCCGTCGTCGGCGCGGGCGTAGCCGCCGCCGTCCTGCTTCGCTGCGGCGCGACAGGTCACGGAGCGGTGTCCGCTTCACTCGCGGCGCTGCTCGTCGTGCTGTCCGCGATCGATCTCGAGCGCCGGGTGCTCCCCAACGCGATTGTCCTGCCCGCGATCGCGGTCGCGCTACCCCTGCAAGCCCTGCTGTCACCGGGCCGCTTGCTCGAGTGGACGCTCGCCGCGTTCGGGGCGGCGCTCGTGTTGCTGCTGCCGCTCCTTGCAGGCCGGGCTGGCATTGGGATGGGCGATGTGAAGCTGGCGTTCCTCCTCGGGCTCGTTCTCGGGCAGGGCGTCCTGCTCGCCATCGTCGTCGCCTCGCTCGCCGTCCTGCCGGCGGCGCTGGCGCTCCTCGCGCGCCACGGAGCGCCCGCCATGCGTATGGGCGTTCCCTTCGGCCCTTTCCTCTCGCTCGGGGCCGTCGTTGCGCTGCTGCTGGGCTAGGCGCCCGCGGCCGCGTGACGGAATCTGCCCATACGGCTCACAACACCGTCAAGCGGCCGCCGTTGTGGCCCCGCGCCGCACTCGTAGTTGCCCGTGGCGCGATACTGAGCTAGCCACCGACGCGCCTCCGGCGCGCGGGAGCCGCTGC
>JBKPGZ010000230.1:0-10920 GCA_046729675.1 Gemmatimonadota bacterium
CACCGAGATCTACACTGGCAATATTTCGTCGGCAGCGTCAGATGTGTATAAGAGACAGCGGTATGCCGCAGCGGGAGCCGTCATCAACGGCCTCCTGTACGTTGCGGGCGTCTCGGGCGGCTACACGCCGGTGACGAGCTCGGAGGTCTACGATCCCGGCAGCGACACCTGGCAGGTCAGGCCCCCCATTCTCACGCCCCGAGCCGGATTGGCCGGCGCGGCGGTGAACGGGAAGCTCTACGCCATCGGGGGAGGGACCAGCACCGGAGCGCTGGCGACGAACGAGGCCTACACGCCGGGCGACGTATGGGTGACCAGGAGCAGGATGCCGGCGACGCGGAAGTCCTATGCGGCTGCCGTGGTGGGCGGAAAGCTCTATGCCCTGGGTGGCGTCATCGACGGACTGACCAGCGGGAGCAGTCATGTCTACGACCCCGGCACTGACCGCTGGACCAGCCGTGCGTCCTTGCCCGAGCCGCGGATAGCGAGCAACGGGGCCGGCGTGATCAATGGCATCGTGTATCTGGCGGGCGGGCACAACGGCGACGGGATCTACACCAGGGAACTCTTCGCCTACACGCCTTCGACCAACAGCTGGACCAGCAAGGCTCCCATGCCCGCGGCGATCGGCTGTGGCGGGACCGGCGCGCTCGGCGGCAAGCTCTACGTCTACGGCACCTGCGGACCCGACGGCAGCTCGCTGGGGGGCCTGTATGCCTACGACCCGGCGACCAACACCTGGGGGAGCCGAATCAGCGCTCCGGTCCTGAAGTTTCCCGCGGTTGCTGCGGTGAACGGAAGGCTCTACCTGGCCGGCGGCCAGAATACGTCGGGCTCACCCACCACCGCGGTGAACGTGTACGACCCTGCGACGGGCAAGGTGACCGATGTGGCTCCGATGAGGGTGGCGCGCTACCAGGCGTCCGCCGTGGGGCTGAACGGGCTGCTCTACGTGATCGGCGGCTACAACGGAATCGATCCCCTCAACACCGTGGAGGTGTACGACCCCGCGACCGACAAGTGGCGCACGGCGACTGGGATGCCGACGGCGCGCTGGTCCCTCGGTGCCGGTGGCATCAGCGGCAAGCTCTACGCCATCGGCGGCGAGAATGGGGATACCACGCTGGCGACCAACCAAGCCTACACGCCCTGACAGGCCAGGAGACTATCGACATGCACACTGCTCATCTCACCGTCCTCGGCCGCACCTTCCGGTGGCTGCTCGTGCCGGCAGCAGCCGCGCTCGCGCTCGCCTGCGACGACGCCCCGCTGCCCGAGGAGCCAGAGGCGGCCAGCCCGGGGGAGCCCGCAGGCGGTCACGCCGCCGATGACGTCCTGGGCGACCGACCCTGGGCCGACGGGTACGTCTGGGCCAACGATCCGACCAGCGCCAGCTACACCCCGCTGGCAAGCCGTGCCTTCAACTGGGCAGGCGGATCCATCAGGATCACCCGGCCGGCGGGCACCACCGGGCGCTACGTGGTCACCTTCACCGGCCTCTCGGCCGTGCTGGGAGCCAGGAGCACGGTGAAGGCGACCGGCTACGGCGGCGGGAACTCCCACTGCAAGCCGGTGGCGGCCTACCTGGTGAACGACAAGGTCGAAGTCCGCTGTTATGCGGGCGGCACGGGCACGCCGGTGAACGCGCGGTTCACCCTGCTGGTGAGCCGGGCAGCGGCCGACCGGGCCTTCGCCTTCGCAAATCAGCCGGCCAGCACCGAGTACAGTCCCGACCCGAAGGGCTCCTGGAACCCCGCTGGGACCATCAAGGTCAACAGGTTCGGGGTGGGCGTGTACCAAGTGTCCTTCACCAATCTCCGCTCGCAGTTCTCGACGTACGGCGGCCTGCAGGTGAACGCCGTGGGGTCGGGGAAGACGCACTGCACGCCCGGGGAGTGGGGCGGATCGCCGGATCTGCTCGTCGTGGTGACGTGCTACACGCCGGCAGGTTCCCTAGTCGACTCGAAGTTCACCGTCCTCTTTGTCGTGCCGAGCAAGCACCTGGCGTACGCCTTCGCGGACCAGCCGTCCGCCACCAGCTACTCACCGGACCCGCGCTTTAGCTCGAATCCGGCTGGCGGGGGCGTGTCCATTACTCGGAGTGCGGTGGGCAAGTACACCGTCTGGTGGGTAGGAGTCGACCCCGAGATCCTGGGCGCGGGCAACGTGCAGGTGACGAGCGGGGGAGATAGGACGCAGTGCAAGGTGACCGGCCAGGACGCGGAGAGGGCTCTGGTCCAATGCTTAGCCCCGAATGGTACGCTGGCGGATGGTTACTACTGGGTGCTGTTCGGATCGTAGCAGCGGACCGCCCGGCAGAGGCAAGCCCGGTGCAACAGCGCCGGGCTTTTCCTTTGACTGGTGGGCACCCATCTTAGAGAGGTCCAGCCGGAGCCTCCCTGATACAAGACGTGACGCCCCCACCTCCGTACCCGACCGATCGCACCCGCATCGACGCCGTGTTCGATGTCCTGCTCGATCTCCCCCCGGACGAGCAGATGGCCTATCTGGACCGCACGGCGGCCAATGATCCCGCACTGCGGAGCGAGGTGCTGCACCTGCTGCAGGCGCATCGCCGTTCCAAAGGCTTACTGGACTCGCCGGTCGGTGAGTTGGGGGGCCTGCTGCTCGATAGCGGCGAGCTGCCGGGGCAAGCTCCCGAGCGGATCGGACCCTGGCGCATCGTGCGACCGCTCGGCCGTGGAGGCATGGGCGTCGTGTTCCTGGCCGAGCGCGACGACGGCCTGTACGAGCAGCGGGTGGCCATCAAGGTCATCTACCACGGCAACCCTGAGATGGTGCGGCGCTTCCTCGAGGAGCGTCGCATCCTCGCTCGCCTCGAGCATCCTGGTATCGCTCGGCTCATCGAGGGCGGCCTGACGCCCGGCGGGCAACCGTATTTCGCCATGGAGTTGGTCGAGGGCGCGCATCTCGACCACTATTGCCGGGACCACGACCTATCCCTCGATCACCGGCTCGATCTGGTTA
The DNA here is from genome assembly GCA_046729675.1 of Gemmatimonadota bacterium. Lineage (GTDB taxonomy): Bacteria > Gemmatimonadota > Gemmatimonadetes > Gemmatimonadales > GWC2-71-9 > CAVVWJ01. Next base: position 2,989 of record JBKPGZ010000230.1, read on the forward strand.
CCGAAGTCTGCGAAGCCGTCAGCTACGCCCACCAGCATCTCATCATCCATCGCGATCTCAAGCCCTCCAACATCCTGGTGACACCCGCCGGCCGGGTGAAGCTGCTCGACTTCGGCATCGCCAAGCTGCTCTCCGACGAGGCGGGCACGGATCGCACCGAGACGCAGTACGCCGTCATGACTCCGGATTTCGCCGCGCCCGAGCAGGTGCTCGGGGAGCCGGTAAGCACGGCGACCGACGTCTACGCGCTGGGTGTGGTACTCTATCTGCTGCTCACAGATCAGTATCCGTACCACGCGCGCGGCAGATCGCTGCTCGAGGTCACCCGTATCATCTGTGAGCAGGAACCGCCGAAGCCGTCCACCAGGGCGCCCGATGCGTTCCAACGCCGACTCCAGGGCGACCTCGACCTGATCGTGCTGAGCGCGCTGCGGAAGGATCCCAAGCGGCGCTACCAGTCGCCGGCCGCCTTGGCGGAAGACCTGCGGCGCTTCCGTGAAGACCGCCCGATCCTCGCCCGGTCCGATACGGCTGGCTACCGCCTCAGGAAGTTCGTCGGCCGGAACCGGGCCGTCGTCCTCGCGGTCGTTTCCCTGATTCTGCTGCTCGCGGTCGGCGTGGCGCGCGAGCGGGTGCTCAGGCATCGCGCCGAGACCGAGGCGCGGAAGGCGGAGGAAGTGGGCGACTATGTGGTGGGCGTGTTCGACGTCGCCGACCCCTACGCCGCCGAGCGGCAGAACGGAAAGGACGTCACTGCGCGCGCCTTGCTCGAGCGAGGGACTCGCCGGATCGATTCGACGCTCGCCGCGCAGCCTGAGGTGCAGGCCGAGCTGCGGAGTGTCTTCGGCCGAGCGTACACCAACCTGGGGCTCTTCGATCAAGCCACCAGACTCCTCCGGCAGGCGTTGGCTCAGCACAGCCGGCTGTACGGCGAGCCCAACCTGACCGTGGCCGAGGACATGGATCGCCTGGGATACGCGCTGGTTCAGCAGGACAAGTACGAGGAGGCGGAGCCGCTGCTGCGTGGAGCCCTCGCCCAGCGACGACAGCTGTTGGGGAGCTCGGACAGCGCCACCGCGGAGACGCTCGACCACCTCGCGACCCTGTACCAGCGGCGCAGCGACTACGCTCCCGCCGAGTCTCTCTTTCGCGAGGCCCTCACCATTCGCCGCCGGCTCATGGGCGACTCAGCCGTGGACGTAGGGGAAAGTCTGAACAACCTGGGTGTGCTGCTCTTTCAGCGGGACGCGTACGACGAGGCCGAGCCGGCGTACCGGGAGGCGCTCGCGATCACCGTCCGCCAGCTGGGGGAGAATCATCCACGGACCGCGGAGACAGTCCAGAACCTGGCGCAGACCCAGGAGCGCAGGGGCAAGTACGCCGAAGCGGAATCGCTCTACCGCCGGGCACTGGCGGCCAAGCGGAAGACGTTGGGCAACGCCCATCCCAGCGTCACGATCAACCTGAACAACCTGGGAGAGATGCTCATCCGGCAGGGGCGACTGGATGAGGCCGAGGTGCTGATCCGGGAAGCGCTCGCGCTGGACCGACAGATCTTCGGTGAAAACCATTCCTTCGTCGCCGCCAGTCTCGGCAACCTGGGAACGGTGCTAAAGGAGAAGGGGGAGTTCGCGGAGGCGGAGCGGTACTACCGGGAAGCGCTGGCGATCAATCGGACAATGTTCGGCGCGGAGCACAGCTCCATCGCCCTGGATCTCAACAGCCTCGGCAACATCCGCCGGCTTCAGGGCGACGTGCCCGGGGCGGTGGAGTACCTTCGTGAGGCGTTGCGGCAGGCGCGCAGGTTGCTGGGAGAAGACCACGTCACCACGATGGCCATCAGTGTCAATCTCGGTCGCGCCCTGGAGGCTCAGGGAAGGGCGGGCGAGGCCGAGCAACTGCTGCGGACCGTCTCGAGCAAGCTCGATCCCGCCAATGCCGGGCATCGGGTGTGGTACGTGAGTGCCCAGAGCGGGCTCGGCCTGGCGTTAGTGGCGCAGGGTCGCCCGGATGAAGCGCGGGGCCCGCTCGAACAAGCCGTCGAGCTGGCCCGGCAGCAGCTCGGAGAGGATCACGTTCGCACCGCCGACGCGCGACTCGCGTTGGGCCGGGCGCTGCTGGCTACCGGCGAGTACGCACGGGCCGAACCGATCCTGCGAGCGGCGGCGGCCACGTTCGAGAAACAGCGGAAAGCTCAGCCCTATTTCGCGGCCCAGGCCGCCGCCGCGATGGCGGAGCTTCGAGATCACCGCACGGATTGACCCGAACTTTCAGGCTCACGCGGTGGACTCGGGGTAGATGTGGCGGTAGAGCCATGCGCGCGCCTTGATCCAGTCGCGGTGGACAGTCCGCTCGGAGACGCCCAGCGCTGTGGCGATCTCCTGCTCTTCCATCCCGCCGAAGAAGCGGCACTCCACGACTTCCCGCTGGCGTGGCGGGAGCCCGGCGAGGGCCTCATCCAGCGACAGCAGGTCGTCCGCGTCGAACTCCCGCACCCAGGCGCCGGCGGTGAGCGTGGTGCGCTTCCACGACCCTCCGCCCCGTTTGGCGGCCTTCCGCTCACGGGCGTGGTCCACCAGCACCTGGCGCATGGCGCGGGCGGCGATGGCGAGGAAGTGAGCGCGGTCAGTGGCGGCGAGGGCCCCCGCGCCAAGTTTCAGGTAGGACTCGTGCACGAGGGCAGTGGCATTCAAGGTGCGCTCGCCACGCTCGTAGCCGAGCTGCCTTCGCGCCAGCCGGCGCAGATCCTCGTATACCAGGGGGACGAGCCTCTCCAGCGCGGCGGGATCACCCTCGCGGGCGCTGCGCAGCAGCCGGGTGACCTCCCCGAGATCGAAGTCGACGTTATCCATAGCGAAGCCGTAGACTGGCCAATTTGGTGCGTCCGGGGACAGCCACACAAGGGGTGGTCTCGCGAGCGGCGATGCCACTTGTCAGCCTTGTTCGAAATATCACCAACGGGATTTATTCAGAACGCGCGAGCAGGGCGGCGGGAAGAACAGCAGGCGGAGCGAAGTGCCGGTACGCATGGTATGGTCTCCTGTTCGATGACGGTGGCGACTGGCTCCATGCTTCGCCGCCCCGGTGTGGCCGGCGAGCGCCGGGCGGCACCGTAGCGCTACTCACCCCATCGCGCCCGGTGCCCCCGCACGTCCACATGGATGAACGGCCCGTGCGCCCGGTTCGCCCGGTAAAGACCCAGCCCGCCCTCGAACGGCCGATACCAGCTGCTCCCTGACAGCCGCTCGATGACGTCGGCCAGCAGCCGCGCGTCCTCCAGGTCCATCCGGCCGTCCCGGCTCAGGTCGTCCATGACGCCGTCGCCATTCTCGTCCACGTAGATGTCGGCGGCGTCGCCATACAGGTGGCGGCTGTACCGGGTCTCGTTGCCGATGGACCGGTTGTAGTAGGGCGTACGGTACCCGCTCATGATCTGGAAGGTGGTGACCGGTAGCCCGGCTCTGGCAGCCTCCTCCAGCAGCATCTCCAGCTTGAGCAGGAGCCGCTCGCGCAGCACGAGATATTTTGGATACCCGCCCGGCTGCTTGGAGACGAACTGGCCCAGGGTGAAATGGGGCGCCACGAAGGTGCTGCGGTTCGCCTCCGTCACCTCCACCAGCCCGCGCGGTCGCGCATAGCCGGGATCCCCCCGCAGCGCGCGCGGCTCGTACCGGCCCACACGGAAGCCATCGATCGTCGTCCCCGCGGGCCGGGGCACCATGACGAAGGCGTGGAGTGCGACCGTCTCGCCCGACGCCGAATCCCGCACCACGATCGCGGACACGCCCTTCTCTCGGGGAGCGATCCACCGCCAGCGCGTCGGCCCGGTCCGCTCCAGTCGTCCGGCACCCGCTTCAGCCGTGTAGCGCGCAAGCGTATCGGTGAGCACCGCCTCCAGCGGGACGGTATCGCCCGGCATCACGAACAGACCTATCACCGGGTACGGGCTCACCTCGTCCTTGAACTTCACGGCGAAGCCCGCGGACGCGGCTCCGGGGGCCGGCAGCTCGGGCGGCGGGCCTGCGGTGTCGGGCGGTGCGGCGACCGTGTCGTGGGGATCCGCGGGCACCGACGGCGCCTCCTGTGCGGACAGCGGTCCCGCCGACGCCACCACGAGAGCCAGTCCGAGCCACCGGTGGCGCACGCCCGCGATCCTATCCTCCGAGGAGCCGGTCGAGCTCCTCGCAGATGGTCGGCTCGTCGAGCGAGGACTTGCCGATCCTGGCCATAGCCCTACGATCCTTTCCGTAGGGATCGTTGCGGAACTGCAGCTCGCCATCCCGCACGAAGGCGGTGAGATAGAGGAGGTACACCGGCACCGGCTGCTCGAGTGATACCATGCGACCACGCTTCGCCTTCGAGTCCTCCATCGCCTCGCGGATCTTTCCCTCGTCCCAGCCCTCCTGCCCGTCGAGCACGAAGTCGGCGAGCCGGACCGGGTCCTCCACCCGCACGCAGCCGTGGCTCAGCGTCCGCACCGGCCGGTCGAACAACTTCCGCGACGGCGTGTCGTGGAGATAGATGTTGAAGCGGTTCGGGAACATGAACTTCACCAGGCCCAGCGAGTTGTTGTCTCCCGGGCGCTGACGTACCCGGTACGTGAGCTCGGCGCTGTCCACGTCCTCCCAGTCGATGGCCGAGGGGTCGCGCACCACAGAGTCGCCCTGGGTATCCACCACCTCGAAGCCGCGCGACGCGAGATCGTAGATATCCTCCCGCAGCTTCGGCAGCATCTCGTTCACCAGGATGCTGGAGGGGACGTTCCACTCCGGGCGGAAAACCAGGTATGTCATGGAGTCGGCGAACACCGGTGTCGCGTTCTGGTACTCGTCGCCCACGATCACCCGCTGCTCGAAGACCTCCTTGCCGTCATCGTACGCCCGGAGGTGGAAGTCCGGGATGTTCACCAGCAGGTAGCGCTTCTCGAACTCGGCCGGGAGCCAGCGGTACCGGTCCAGGTTGAGCTCGATCTGACGAATGCGGGTCTCGACCGGCACGTTGAGCGCGGAGAGCGTTCCGCGGCCCACAATGCCGCTGTCCGGCGCGAGGCCGTGGCGGACCTGGAACCGGGCCACCGCTGCCGCGACCTCGTCGTCGTACACCGGCTCCGCGTCCTGGGGCGCGTCGAGGTCTCCAGTGGCCCGGAGCCGAGCGCGCAGCGCCGCGACCCGCTCGCCGCGGTCGCCTCGGCGGAGCGCCTTCCCCACGGGCACGGTCGGCCACCCTCCCTTCCGCAGGATCTCACGGTAGTCGTCAAGAACCTCGACCAGCTCGCGGTACTCCTTCTGCCGCGGCCGCAGCGACTCCAGCATGTCGGGAAACCCCTCCTCCTGGAACGCGGCGCGCAGCGTGCTGTCCACGCTGGAGCGCCGAGCGCGCAGATACCATCCGTCGTCCACCGTGCGGGGATCGAGCTGGCCGGCGAGCAGGTCGTTGCCGAGGGCGAGCATCATGGCCGTGAGCCGGATGTCGAGCACGGCGATGTCCCTGGGGCCTGGGCGCTCCTTCTCCTTCAGCGCCTTCACCATGTCGCGCAGCCCCTCGAGATCGTACTGGGCCGGCCGCAGACCCTCCCGTTCGGCGCGACAGATCGAGGTCACCAGCTCTCGAGCGCGACCGAGCGGACGTCCGGCCCTGCTCCAGAGCGGACGCTCGTCCTGGTCGCCGTAGACCTGCCTGACCAGCCGCCACGAGGCGCCGCGGGCATACGATGGCGGTTCCCGCGAGGAGAGCACGCCACGGATCTCCTGCCGTACCGCGTCGTCGACGTCGCCCCCGCAACCATGGATTCCCGCCAGGACCAGGCAGACCCGGGCCATCCCAAACACTCGGCGCATGTTCTCCCCGAGGGGTTGATTCGAGTGGAACATGTGGCGGGAAGGGAAGTGGAGACGGTGGCCTCTCTCACAGGAGAGGGATTTGGTGACCGCCGTCACGCGATGGCGACTTCGGTTACGCGCGGCTAATGTGACGGGTCTGCTCTTGGAATGCGCAGCCAGGTGAGAGGAGACCGAGATGGACGACGCAACTCAGGTCCGCACACTGATCGAGCGCTGGGCCCAGGCGGTACACGCGGGTGACCTGGGCAGTGTGCTCGCCGACCATGACCCCGATATCGTGATGTTCGATGTCCCCCCACCCGAGGAGGGAGTGCGCGGGATCGAAGCCTATCGCGCCACCTGGCCCCCGTTCTTCCAGTGGCAGCGCCAGGGCGCCAGCTTCGAGATCGTTTCGCTCGTCGTCACCGCGGGTGACGACGTCGCCTTCGCGCACGCTCTGCTCCGCTGCGGCACCCCGGAAGAGCTGAAGCAGGACCCCACGAGACGCCTGCGCCTGACCATCGGCCTGCGCAAGCAGCGCGGGCGCTGGGCGGTCACCCATGAGCACCATTCCTTTACCGACAAGACCTGAGGAGCGCATGATGCCCACCATCACCCCGACTCTCTGGTATTCCAGGGAAGCCGAAGAGGCGGCGAATTTCTATGCCTCGATCTTTCCCAACTCCCGAGTGGACCGTGTGACGGCCCTGCCGAGCGACTCGCCGAGCGGACCGGCGGGGTCCGTCAAGATCGTCGAGTTTACCCTGCTGGGGCAGCCGTTCGAGGCGTTCAGCGCCGGCCCGCTCGATCAGTTCAACCACGCGATCTCATTCACCGTGAGCTGCGACACCCAGGAGGAGATCGACCGCTACTGGGATGCGCTGCTCCAGGGAGGGACGCCCGAGCAGTGCGGCTGGCTCAAGGATAGATATGGGCTATCCTGGCAGATCGTGCCCAAGCTGCTGTCCACGCTCATCGCGGACCCTGATCGCGAAAAGGCGAAGCGGGTCAGCGACGCGATGCTGAAGATGGTGAAGCTCGACATCGCCGAGCTGGAGCGCGCGGCGGCCAGCGAAGCCAGGGTCTAAATCGCCTTCCACCTCTCTGTCGCCGAGCCGACCTGCGATATTGGTTGGAGAGGAGGGACGGTCATCATGGAAGCCCTTCGTGTCGGGCAGCGCTTTCCCGAGCTTCAAGGGTGTGCCGTAGACGGCAGTACGCTCCGCATACCGGACGGTCTCCGCGGCACGGCCGCCGTGCTCCTCTTCTACCGGGGGCACTGGTGAAGCCACTGTCGTCAGCAGTTGGCTGACTTCCAGCAGCACCGCGCGGAGTTCGATGGCCTGAGCGCGGAGATCGTGGCACTCTCGGCCGATACTCGAGAGGACGCGTGGGGAACGGTCGAGCGGCTCGGCCTCGAGTTCAGGGTGCTCTACGGCCTGGATCCGGAGGCGGCGTCGCGCACCATCGGCTGTTACACGGGGACCCATGAGGGCCGACCGCACGTCCAGCCGGCGGCCTTCATCCTCGGCCCCGACGGTACGATCGCCCATGCCGTGTATTCCAGCGGAAAGGTCGGCCGGCTCACGGCCGACGATGCCCTGAGCCTCGTGAAGGAGCTGCGAGAGTGACCGAGAGGGCTGGTCGACCTCCTTCGGCATCGGAAGGGCAACTACTTCCCGCGCTGGTAGGTCCCAACCAGTTCGGCCTTCGCCAGGATGTGCCCTTGCATGGCGCGCTCGAGCGCTGCCTTCGTCGGGTGCTTCAAATCGCCCAGGGAAGCGTCCAGCGCGTACAACTTATGGAAGTAGCGGTGCCGGCCGACGGGCGGGCAAGGGCCGCCGTACCCGGTGCGTTTCCAGTCATTCACGCCCTCGCGCGTCCCGGCCGGCAGGTCCTTCGCGGTGGCGGCCTTCGGAAGCGCAGTCGCCGACGCGGGGATGTCGTACAGTACCCAGTGCACCCAGGTCGTCTTCGGTGCCTTGGGGTCGGGTGCGTCGGGATCGTCGACGATGAGCGCGAAGTTCTTCGTGCCTGCGGGAGCCCCGCTCCACTCGAGGGGAGGGGCGAGATCCTCGCCGTCGCAGGTGTATTCCCTGGGGATGTCCCCGTT
>JBKPGZ010000231.1:0-7518 GCA_046729675.1 Gemmatimonadota bacterium
TGTGCTGGTGGGGGGAGTGCTTCCGCTGCCGGGAGCCTCGGCGCGGTGGGTCAGCACGATGCCCACTATCGTCACGAAGCAGGCGTCCGAGAACCCGATCCTGTTCTACAAACACTTCCTCGAGAATACCGTCCTCACCCACCCGGAGCTCTTCGCCACGCTCACCGCCTGGGGGGAAACCGCTGTGGGTCTGGGCCTCACGCTTGGGCTCCTGACCGGGCTCTCCTCCGCCATCGGGCTGATTCTGGTGACCAACTACGGGCTGGCCACCCAGTGGATGTCGCCCGGCCAGCAAGGCTTCCACATCGTGCTCTTCGCGCTGATGATCGCGTTCTTCGGGGTGCGCGCCGGCCGCACCTGGGGACTGGACGCCCGCATCGCCGCCGCCAAACCCGATTCTCCCCTCGCGAAGCGGCCGCTCAGCTGAGCCGGCCGCTCAGCTCCCGTCCTCCAGCCAGCGGCGCCAGGCATCGAAGCTGAACGGCCGCCCCAGAAAGTCTTCCACCAGCCGCGCGGCGGGCGCCGAGCCGCCCGGTTCCAGGATCATGCGCCGGTACCGCAGCGCCGGCTCCGCCGCCAGCATGTCGCTCCGGTCGAACCGGCTGAAGAGATCCTTCGCGATCACCAGCGACCACATGTAGGTGTAGTAGTACGACGAGTACCCGTTGAGGTGGTTGAAAGACGCCTGCATGTGGGTCCCGGGCATCGGCGGAATCGGCTGGTAGGCCTTCGTCACCGCGTCCACGATCGAGTCGGTGTCCACCTCCCCCGGTGGACGGTCGTAGAGCGACAGCGAGATCCGCGCGTAGGTCATCTGGGTGCGCACGTCGAGCGCCCGCCCGAAGCGGGTGGCCCGGTCGAGCTGCTCGACCAGCTCTCCGGGGATCGGCTCGCCGGTCTGATAGTGCCGCGCGAAGCCGGCCAGCACCCGCGGATCCCAGCTCCATTCCTCCAACATCTGCGACGGCGCCTCCACGAAGTCCCACTCGGTCCGGACGCCGCTGACGCCGTTCCAGCGCTGCCGCGCCAGGAGCGAGTGCATCAGGTGACCGAACTCGTGGAGGAAGGTCTCGACCTCGCCGTGATCCATGAGGCCGGGCTCCTCCGGATCGCGCCCGGGGAAGTTGCACACCAGCGCCGATTCGGGGAGGGCGCCGTCGGTGGTGCCGGTGCGGATCCTGAAATGCGCCGCCTGCCCGAACTTCCCCGGCCGGGGGTGCATGTCCAGGTAGAAGCGCCCGGTCAGCCGCCCTCCCTCGTACATCTCCCAGCCTTCGACCGAGGGGTGCCATACCGGCGCGTCCTTCATCCGGCGGAACGTCACGCCGAACAGCCGCGCCGAGAGATGGAGCACGCCCTGCTTCACCCGCTGATAGGGGAAATAGGGCCGCACCTTCTGGGAGTCGAAGTCGTAGTCGGACCGCCGCACCAGCTCCCGGAGGTAGGCGACCTCCCAGCGGTTGATCCCCGTGGCGGCGGGGTCGTCCTGCCGCTTCCGGCGGAGCAGCGTCTCGTACTCGCGTTGCGCCGCCTCTCCCGACGCGGCGACGACGCGGTCGACGAACGCGGACGCGTTGGCCGCGGAGCCGGTCATCTTGTCGGCAACCGCGTAGTCCGCCCAGGACTCGTAGCCCAGCAGCCGGGCCAGCTGGTGCCGCCGGGCGATCATCCGGTCGAGCACCGCCATGTTCGCGGGGTAGGCGCGATTGTCGAACTCGGTGCGCAGCCGCCGCCGCAGGTCGTCGCTCCGGGCGTAGGTGAACACGGGCAAGACGTCGGGATATTCGGTGGTGAGCCGGATGCGCCCGTCCGGCCCCGGGGGATGCGCCGCGATGTAGTCCTCGGGGAGACCCGCGAGCTCGGCGGAGCCGACCTCGATCGTGCGGACGTCGTCCCGGATGTTGCGGTCGAACTCCTGACCGATCACCACGAGCTCCTCCCGCAGCTCCTTGATCCGGACGCGGGTGGTGGAGTCGCGGTCGACGCCCGCCAGGCGGAAGTCCCGGAGAATGCGGCCGACGTAATGGCGGGTCACGGGGTCGGCGTCGCTCAGATCCATCGCCCGCACCGCATCGAACACCCGCCGGTCGAGCGAGATCTCAGTCGCGAGGGCGGAAACCTTTCGGTCGCTGCGGTCGGCCGCCTCCCGCAAGGCGCTGTCCGGATGAACCTTCTGGATGAGCCCGGTGGCGCTCGCTGCCCGGTCGAGCTCCCGCATCAGCTGGTCGTAGGGCACCAGCGTGTTCGCCAGCGTGCGCTTGCCCCTTACGCCGACGAGTCGGGCGAGCAGATCGCGCGCGTGGTCCAGCCGAGCGTCGACGGCGCGCTCGAACGTCGGGGCGTCCGGATGGCCGGTCCAGAACGGCTGGTTGTCGGCGTCGGGCGGATCGGTGGGGGCCGCGAGGGCGGCCGCGAGGGCGACGTAGCGAAGGGCCATGGGTTTTGGCGAGAGCGATCAGTGAACGTAGCGAGGCCGGGAGCGCAGACCGCCCACGACGCCGTCGGCCTCGCAGTGGGCGCTCTGCTCGCTGTAGGCGACGCAGAAGACGCCGTCAGCACGCCAGCGGTCGTACCACATCTGCATGACGGTCCGGTCCTGGCCCGAGAAGCGGCGAGAGGGGCTCTCCTCCGTGTAGAGAGCCACGTGGGTGTGGACGGTGCCGTCCCACTCGGGTGGTCCACACTGCTCGATCGAGGCCGTTGCCGAGACGCCCAGGGAATCGGCGGCGTCGGGGGTCACCCGGTGCACGCGGTTCACGAACACCGTGTCGCCCCTGAGGTCGGCGGCGAGGCAGGCCACCCGCTCCTGGTGTGCCTCCACGCTCTCCTCCCACAGTGCCTTCAGTGCCGCCCCCGCCTCCGCGCTGAACCGGAAGCTCGCGCCCGACGCCTCCTGGGCCCCGGCCGCCAGCGGGAGGGCGAGACCGAGCCAGACAGCGACGGCCGCCCGCAGCGGTGTGCTCAGTAGGTGGACCTGGGGTAGATGGAGAGGCCCTCCGGGCCGTCGATCTCGCAGTAGGCGTCGGTCGCCGTGTAGACGACGCAGAACATGCCCTCGGTGTTCCAGCGGCGCCACCCGAGCCGGTTCACGCCGCGGTCAGCGCCGGAGAATCGCGCGTACGGCTCCCCTCCGCTTCGAAGAGCGACGTGGGTGTGCACTGTGCCCTGCCACCGAGGGGGCGCACACTCCTCCAGCGAGCGCTCGGCCGATACGCCGAGGGAATCGGCCCAGCTCATGAGCGGGAGGATGCCGGTGACCCTCACCGTGTCGCTCACGATCTCGCCGGCGAGGCAGGCCACCCGCTCGGTCCGCGCGCCGGCGCTCTCCACCCAGAGACGACGGAGCTCGGTCTGGGCGTTCGGCTCGAACCGGAACGCGAGCGGACGCCCGGCTGCCGCGGCAAACGCGACGAGCGCGAGCAGCCCGCCCGCGTGTCGTCTCAGGGTGCCTTGCCGATGGCGACGCCCCACGGGAGCTCCCCGGCGGGGATCTTCTTGATGACCTTCATGGACTCCGTGTCCACCACGCTGACGTCGTTGGACGGGCCGTTGGCGCTGTAGAGCTTGCGGCCGTCGGGGGTGAGGGCGATGCCCCACGGCCGCACTCCCACCTCGACCGATCCCACGATGGAATCGGTGGCGACGTCGACGACCTCGACCATCTTCCCTCTGCCGGTGGCGACATAGAGCCGCTTCTGGTCGGGCGAGACCGCGACGCCCATCGGCTTCGCGCCTTCGGGCATCTTGATGGTGTGCACCACCTTGTTGGCCACGGCATCCACCACCGTCACGGTGCCGCCGGTCTCACCGCTCACATAGGCTCGGCTGCCGTCCTTGGTGAAAGCGATGGCGCGGGGCCGCTCCCCCACCTCGATCTTGGTGATCACCTTCCCGCTATCCGAGTCGAGCAAGGTGATGTCGTGATCGGTCTCCCCGGTCACCCACACGGCCCTGCCGCTGGGATGCAGCTGCACGCCCTCGGGCTCCCGCCCCACCGGCACCGTGCTCAGCACCTTGCCGCTCGCGATATCCACGATGGTGGCCGTGTTCGCGTCCTCGTTGGAGACGAAGAGCCGGGTGCCGTCCTGGCTGATGTCGAAGGCCTCGGGGTCGGAGCCGCCGGGGAGCACCTTGGTGACCTTGCGGCTGGCCACGTCGATGACGCCGATGCCGTCCTTGGTCTTGTCGGCCTTCAGCTTCTCGCATTCCTCCTCGGGCATGGTCGGCGGGCAGCGGGGCGAGCCGCTCAGCGCCACGTAGACCGTGCGGCCGTCCTCGCTCAGCCGAATCCCGCGAGGCCGGGTGCCGACCGTGATCGTGCCGACCACGCTGTCGTTCGAGGTGTCGATGATGGTGAGATCTCCCGACCCCTCATTGGTAACGTACGCGAGCTCTCGACCCGGGGTGTCGGCGGCAGCGGCCGTCGTGTCGGCGGCGGCGCCAGGCTCCCGGCTTTCCCCGGCGCTCGCGGCGAGCCAGGGGAGGACCGCGGTAGTGAGCATCCAGCACCGGCATGTGTTGCTATTGCTCATCGAAAAGTGCCTTGTCGCGGTTGCGGGCCTGTTCCAGGCCCTGGATCCGTGAGACGCCGGTGGCGCCGCGGAAGTTCGCGCCCTCGATGTTCGACTTGGCGAAGCGGGCTCCCGTCAGGTCGGCCCGCCCGAAATCGGTGTCCACCAGATCGGCATTCTCGAGGTTCGCTCCCGTGAGCCTGGCACCGGTGAGATCGGCGTGAGAGAAGTCGGCCTTGAAAAGGTTGGCGCCGCTGAGGTCGGCACCGCTGAGGTTCGCGCCCACGAAGGTGGCGCGCATGACACCCATGGACTGGTTGCCCGGGTCCGCGCCCGAGTTCGAGTTCCTGAGCGACGCGCCCGCCAGGTTCGCACTCCTCAGGTAGCCGATGATGCGGGTCCCCGCGAGGTTGGCCCCCGCCAGGTTGGTCTGCTCCAGGATGGTGGCGAAGAGACTCGCCCCCTCCAGGTTGGCGCGCTGAAAGTCGGCCCGGCGCAGCACCGTGCCGTCCATGTTCGCCTTGGTGAGCACGGCGTCGGTGGCCACCGCGTCGGTCAGGTCGCAGCTGAACAGGTTGGCTCCGGCCAGCTTCGTTCCCGCCAGCCGGGCGCCAGTGAGGTTTGCCCGCTTGAAGTCCACCCCGGTCAGGTCGAGCCCGCTGATGTCGACCGCGGCGAGGTCTGGGACGCCGTCCCCCGCCGCGGAGAGGCGTGACGCCACCTGGGCGGCATCCAACCGGACGGGCGGCGTATCCACGGCGACGCCGGCCGTGAGCTGGAGCAGACCCGCCATCCACCATCCAGCGATGACAGCAGTCCACATGGAGGCCTCACCCGAATTCGGAGTGGTCCGACCGCTCCCGCCCTGCTCGGGCGGGCCGATTCGTGAACATATCCGCCCCCGGGCGCAATGGCCATTACAGCAGCAGGCGCTGGGGGGAACCACGGTCCTCGAAGGCGTAAAAGGTGAAGGGTAAAAAGTGAAAAGGGGGCCGCCATCGGGGCCCCCCTTTCACCTTTTACCTTTCACGTTTCCCGCTGGTCTAATCCTAGCCTTCCTTCCTTGCCGGCCTGCCCGGCGCCATCTTCGCGTCGCTTCGAGCCTTCACGTAGCCGTAGATCTTCTCGATGGTGCCCGGGTCCATGCCCAGCGCGCACCAGGACGGCATGCCCTTATCGGGCCGGCCGGCGCAGACGGTTTGAAGAAAGAGCTCCTTGGTATTGATGGGACCGTCCGGCTTCAGGGACATGATGAGGTGGGGTGCGATGGTCGTGCCCAGGACGTCCTCACCGTGACAGCGCGCGCAATTCAGATTGTACTGCTTCCAGCCGTCGTACACTTCCTGCGAGACCGTATCGCGGGGAGCCTGATGCCACTGGTCGCGGACCTCCTGGGCCTCGGCCCGGGTGCCGAGGCCCAGGGCGGCCGCGGCGATGCCGGCCGCTGCTGCCGGCCGGCGCAGGGCGGCGGAGATGGGTGTGCGCATGCTGTCGGACGGTCCTTTCGAGCTATAGGATCGGTAACGTCGGCCCGCGGGCCGGCGATGGTGAATTATCGGGGTGAAGCGCTTCAGCCTTTGCGCGTGGTGCGCGAAGTGTCCGCCGGGGCCGGCGCGGCCGCCGGCTTGGGCGGTCCGTCGTCATCATCGTCGTCATCCCCGCCCGCCGCGGTGACCGGGAACATGGGGATGCCGTACTGCTTCAGGATCGCCTGAATCTCGGGTGCCTTCTCCTGGAGCGTCTTCTCCAGGCTGTCCCGCAGCTCCTTGTCACTTCGCCGGACCGCCATCGCGATGTTGTAGCGGAAGGGCACGTCCGCGAGCGAGTCTCGCTCGCCCAGCGGCGTGATCTTGAGCGGCACCTTGGATTGCTTGGCGAAGTAGCCGGCGAGAGGTCCCCAGACGATCGCCACGTCCACGCTGTCGTTCGCGACCGCGTTCACGATGTCCTCGGGACGGTCCTCGTCGTTGTACCAGCCGTGGTAGCCGTGAAGGCCGACCACACCGTAGTGGCTCAGGGCCATGGTGGGCGGCAGCTGCTCCTCCGAGGGAAGTAGCGTGACGCCGATCCGCGCCTTCTTGAGCCGGGGATCCGCCAACGACTTGATGTCGGCCAGCTTGCCGTCCTGGCGGGTGAGGAAGACGTAGCCGGAGCGGTAGTAGGGCTTGGTGGTGCCGGCCATGTCCAGGCCGCCCGGCGCCTGGATGATGAGATCGCAGTACATCCCGTTGAGGATGCGGAAGTAGCCCCGCCGGGTGGGGTACCAGATATACTCGAGCTTGGAGCCCCAGTCCTTCGCGATCAACTGGGCGATCTTGTTCTCGAAGCCCTCTTCCTTCTGGTTCGAGAACGGCATGTTGTCGGGGTCGTTACAGACCCGGAGGAGGCCCGGTTGGGCAGGGCTGGGGCGCTGGGCCTCTGCCGCCGCGGATGCCCCGGCCGTGAGGACGCCGACCAGAGCGAGGAGTCGAAGGGTGGGGGCTCGGAGCATGGCCAACCTGCTGTTCTGAGGGCACTTCCCGAGCCGACCCGCCGGCCGCGGTAGGCACCCGATGGAACGAACAGCGCCGGAGCAGGACAGCACTCCGGCGCCGTGCACATCATAAATGTAGCCCTGCCCGGGCCGGAGGAAATCCCTCCGGCCCGTTTTGTAGCGACTACTTGACCGCCATGTTCTTGAGCCCGAAGACGGTCATGACGCCGCCCTGGGTGCTGAACTGGCCCGCGTCGCCGAACGCGCCGAGCGCGCCCAGACCGGCGGTGGGATCCTCGGCGCCGATGCCGGCGGCCACGCCGATGCCGGCCCAGCCACCGATGCCCGAGTACACCGCCACGTACTGCTGGCCGTCGGGGCCATTGTAGGTCATCGGGTTGCCGATGATGCCCGACGGGGTCTTGAACTGCCAGAGGACCTTGCCGCTCTTCTGGTCGACCGCCTTGAGCCAGCCTTCCATGGTGCCGTAGAAGGCGAGACCGCCGGCCGTGGTGAGCACCTGTCTCTTATACA
>JBKPGZ010000232.1:0-11972 GCA_046729675.1 Gemmatimonadota bacterium
CCCGGCGCGACTCCGGGCCAAGGACGGCTCCGTCAAGTACGTGATGATCAACTCGAACGTATACCACGAGAAGGACGGCACATTCGGCCACACGCGCTGCTTCACGACGGAGATCGGCGAGAAGGCCTGGAAGGCGCTCAAGCAGACGGCTTGAGATGCGAGCGTGACAGCCCGCCCTTGTCACCCTGAACGAAGTGAAGGGGACCATACCAAGCATGGCCCCCTTCGCTGCGCGGAGATGGGCCCCTTCCCCCTCGTGCTCTCGGGGTCAGGGTGACAGGGTGAGATCACCCGGCCCAGCGATCGGTTGACTTCACGCCGAGCTGATCTGGCTGGGTGAGCCGGAGGCGCGGGTGTTTCGGATGTCGTCCTGAGTCGTCTGCATGGCCGGTGCGGGCTGGCGCACCGCGTGCTCCAGTTGCGCCCGGCGCATCAGCCACGCGCCCGCCAGGCACACGCCTCCGCCGACCACCGATAACGCCGCCACGCTCTCTCCCCGCACCAGCACGCCCAGCAGCAGCGCCACCGGTGGAATGAGGAAGGCGGTGGCCGAAGCCTTGGTGGCGCCCACGCGGCCGGCAGCAAGCACGGTCAACACGTAGGCCACGCCGGTGCCGAGCGCGCCCAGGGCAAGGAGGGACAGCAGCGGTCCGCCCGACCATCGCGCCTTGAGCACCTCGGGCAGGCCGAGCGGCACGGTCAGCACCAGCGCCACCGCTTGTGCACGCCAGATGACCGGCAGCGCGCCCTGCCGCTGCTGGATTGGCCGAGCGACGTTGAGCGCGAAGCCGTAGGACACCAGCGCCGCCAGGATGAGCAGCACGCCGAGCGCCGTGCTGCTGCCCTGACCGACCGTCGGCAGTGCCATGAGCACGCCGCCGGTCAGACCGACCGCGATCCCCATCGCAATGCTCCGAGACGGCAGGTGCCGCGCGATGCCCGCCGCGACGATCGCGGTGAACAGCGGCACCGCGCCGTTCAGCATCCCGGTGAGCGCCGACGAGACCCGCTGCTCGGCGTAGGGAAACATGCTCAGCGGGAACGCCATCCAGAGCACGCCGACCAGCGCGGTGCCGAGCCAGTCCTCGCGGCTCACCGTTCGGCGTGAGCCCGGGAACAGCGAGAGGGTGAGAAACCCGACCAGGATGCGGGTGAAGGTCACCCCGTTGGGGCCCATCGCCTCCAGGCCCTCGGCGATGAAGAGAAACGATGCTCCCCAGATGACGCCGGGGACGATGAGCAGGACCCAGTCCATTGACGCTCCTCAGCGATGTCATCCCGAGCGAAGCGACGGATCCTGCTTGGGCCGGCAAGATCCCTCGCGTTCGCTCGGGATGACAGTCAGTACAGCCCAATGACCCCCGTGGCCACCCCCTGCACGCGCCGGAGCCGCGGCAGGGCGCGCAGCGCCTCACGCAGCCAGATCACTGCCCGAAGCTCCTGGTGTACTTCACCAGCAGCCCCGAGCGAGCGGTGCCAGGGATACGCATCTCGGCGCGACGGCGATCCAGGTTCTGCTCGTGGTTGTAGACCACCCATAGGTCATGACCCTCCCGCACGGAGTAGCGGAGGCGAAGATTGGCGGTGCCGAGGTCGGCGACGCCGTTGGCCTGCAGCGTCGCGCTGAGCGAGAGCCGCGGCGACGCGGAGGCCAGCACCCGTAGGCGCGCCAACTGGGACCAGACCCGCTCGCCGCGCGACGGAAACTCCAGGCGGTCGAGCTGCAGGTCGGCCGAGAGCCGGAGGTAGGCGGAAGCGCGCCACTCGGGCGAGAGCAGCAGCGAGTAGAGCCGGCCGTCGTAGTACTCGCCCGCGCGGACGCTGCCGCCGACCACCGCCCGGGGACCGGTCGATGGCTTCAGCTTCAGCTCGGCGAACGCGGCAATGTGCCGTCCTGCGGGTACCGACGCGCCGGGCACCGGAGTGAACGGCAGCAGCAGGTCGTCCTCCTGCCGCGTCACGGTGAGCGTCCAGAGCTTGCCGCCGGGCGGCTCGTACTCCAGCACCCCGGAGGCGACGGATCCATCGAACGTCCCCGCCGCGTTGCGGTAGGCGAACGACGACACCATGGCCGCCCGCAGCTGGTGCCCCGCGGGCGTGACTACCCAGCCGTAGCCGATCTCCGCCAATGGCTGGATGGCATCGCCGCGCTCGACGTACCCGAGCGCCGGCCCATACCGGGCGCCGGTGGTGGCAACACCGGCGCGATACCACATCCCACGGTTGCGCCTGCGCTCCGCCAGCAGCCGCAGCGCGCCCCGCGGCAACACTCCATCGTTCGGGCCCAGGCCGGCGTCCCCGGCCAGCACCGCGAGCGCGAAGCCGACATAGTCGTCTCCACCCAGGTGCAGCTCGCCGTCTCCACCGAGCGCCACCTGGCCCGAGTCCGAGGTCACCCGGGAGGTGAGCATGAGGCCGGCCCAGGAGCGCTGGTTGAGCAGCGGCCGCCGCGCGCGCAGCACGCCGAGGTTCTCGCGTGCGCCCGAGGGTGTCTGCCCGGTCTGCACGTCGAAGAGGCCGAGGTCCCAGCCGACTGCCTGTCCCACCAGCCTGGCGCCGGCGAGCAGGCGAACCGGCTCCCCCTCGGGCGTGAGACCCACGCGGCGGCTGTTGAAGAGCAGGTCCACCTCGCCGGTCTTCACCTCGAAGGTGCCGGCGCGCTCGACGAAGAAACCCCGCCGCTCGGGATAGAACAGCGGGAAGCGGGTCAGGTTGACCCGCTGGTCGTCCACCTCCGCTTCCGCGTAGTCGGTGTTGACCGTCAGGTCGAGCGTCTGGTTGGGCGAGAGCGCAGTCTTGAGGTCGCCACCGACCTCCACCCGCTCGTCGCGCTCCCAGGGCGAGAGCAGCGGATCGGGCGAGCGGGTCCCCTCGGTCTCGGCCATCACATAGGGCATCACCCGGAGGCTGTGGATGGTGGTGACGTCCTCGATGCTGATCCGCTGCCAGCGGGACGGCTTCCACAGCGCGAGCGGCGCCGAGGGCTCGATGGCGGGAAAGGTGACCCGCTCGTTGGAGTGGGCGGTGAGGCGGTTGATGCTGAACCCCATCTCGGCGCGACCGTTCCGGGCGGTGAACCGCAGCGTGGTGAACGGAATCCGGTACTCCGCGTGCCATCCGTCCGATCCGCGGCGCACGGCGAGGTCCCAGACGCCGTTCCACGCGGGGCTGAGCGATGCGTCGTCGCGCGCGTCGTTGCTGATGCTCCAGTCGTTCCGCTGCCCCCCGGGCGTGGTGCTGAAGGAGACGGCGTTCTGCCGGTCGCCGAAGGTGTCGAGCGTCACGTTGATGAAGTCGCCGGGCGAGTCGTCGTCGCGGATCATCGAGCTCGCGCGCACCCCACCCTCGTGCGCCTCCCAGGCGTCCACCATCACGTAGATCGCGTCGGCGTCGTAGCCGATGCGCGCTTCCGTGCGCTCGCTGGGGACGGCGCCGTACGCCGGGAGGTAGACCGTCATGCGCAACGGCGCGACCGCCTGCCAGGCCGGATCGTCACTCCGGCCGTCAACGCGGATCTCCCCCTGGAGCCGAGGCAACGGCCAGACCACATCGCGCCCCTGGGCCGCCGCGGGTGTCACCCAGAGGAGCAGGAGCGCGACTCCCCTCGCGGTTGACATAGGCCCAAGCTAGGACCAGACTGGTAATGACAGAAGATCCAGTTCAGGAGCAAAAAACTTGACCAGTAGGCCAGTCGACATCCTCCTCTCGGTGGATCGGACCCGCCCCCTTACCCTCGGCCGCCAGATCGAGGACCAGCTCCGCCAGGCGATCCGGGATGACACGCTCCGGCCCGGCGCCCGCCTTCCTTCTACTAGAGACCTGGCCCGCGAGCTCGGCGTGTCCCGTCCCATCGTGGTGGACGCGTACGCCCAGCTCGCCGGCGAGGGGTACCTGGAGCTGCGCCCGGGCGCTCGGCCCAGGGTCACCGGCTGCGCCGGACCGTGCCAGCCGCCCGCAACCCGGCGCTCGGACCCGCTGCCGGAGCCGCGGTACGATCTCCGACCCGGCTCGCCCGATCTGTCGACCTTCCCCCGCTCCGCCTGGCTGCGCTCCGTGCGCGAGGCGCTGGCGAGCATGCGGAGCGCCGACTTCGGCTACACCGACCCCCACGGTACGGAGGTGCTTCGACTCGCGCTCAGGGATTACCTGGGCCGGGTGCGCGGCGTGGTGAGCGATGCCGACCGAGTGATCGTCACCAGCGGCTACTGCCAGGGGCGGACGCTGGTGTGCCGCGCGTTGGCGGCGGGGGGGATCAGGCGCGTCGGTGTGGAGGACCCCACCCACGACGAAGTCCGAAGCTCCGCTGCGGGCGCCGGCCTGGAGCTGGTGCCGGTGCCGGTGGACGGGGAGGGGATCCGGGTGGACGCACTGGACCGGACGGCGGTGCACGCGGTGTTCGTGACGCCGGCGCACCAGTACCCGACCGGCGCGGTACTCTCCGGCGCGCGGCGCGGGGCGCTGCTCGACTGGCTGCGCCGGCGCGAGGCCGTCGCGATCGAGGACGATTACGACGCCGAGTTCCGGTACGACCGGGCGCCGGTCGGGGCACTGCAGGGGATGGATCCCGAGCGCATCGTGTACGCGGGCACGGCGAGCAAGACGCTCGCCCCGGCGATGCGGCTGGGCTGGCTGGTGGTGCCGCAGCGGCTGCTGGAGGCGGTGCAGCGGCAGCAGCGGCAGTCGGACTTCGGGGTCTCGCGCATCGAGCAGCACGCCTTTGCCGACTTTCTCACTCGCGGCGAGCTGGACCGCCACCTGCGGCGGATGCGGGTCCGCTACCGCGCCCGGCGGGACGCACTGGTGGAGGCGCTGGTCGAGGCGCTACCCGAGGTGCGGGTGCACGGGATCAAGGCGGGGCTGCACGTCACGGTTCAGCTGCTCCCGGGCGATCGTGCGCAAGCGATTCGAGACGAGGCCGCGCGGCGCGGCGTCGCGCTGACGCCCATGAGCGACTACTGCCTCGAGCCGCGCGAGGATTCGTCGATGCTGTTGCTGGGGTACGGGCGGAGCTCGGAGGCGGTGATTCGGGCGGGGGTAAGGGAGCTGGCGGCGGCGGTGCGGGCGGTGCGAGCGGCCCTGGTGCCGGTGGCCTAGGGCAACATCGCTCCTGCTCGCAGATGCGCCGGCCGGATCTCGGCGTCCAGGGCCCGGCCCGCCCGCGCCACCAGCTCCGGGACGGATGCGACATCGGCTTCGGTGGTGCGGAAGTTCACGATGCAGGCGCGGAGCACGAAGCGACCTCCCAGGATGGCGTTGGTGACGAACAGCTCCCCGCCGGTCTTGAGTCGGCCGAGCAGCTTCTCGTTGAGCTGGTCGAGATAGGCGTCCACCTCCGGCGATCCCCCCTCCAGGTCCTCGGGCACATAGCGGAAGGTGGCGATGCTGAGGCCGAGGGTGAGCGCCTCGATCTCGGGATGAGCGTCGGCCGCGCGGTGCAGCGTAGCGGCGAGCCGGCAGTCGTCCGCGATCATTCGGATGTATCCCTCCCGTCCGGCCTGCCGCAGACCCAGCCATACCTTGAGCGCCCGGAACCCGCGCGAGTTCTGCAACCCGAGCTCGTAATAGTTGATCGGTGGCTCTTCGCCTTCGGTGTGGAAACGGTAGTAGCTCGGCGTGTAGCTGAACGCCTCCGGCAGGCGCGCCGGCTCCCGTACCAGCACACAGCCGGCCTCGAGCGGAGCGTAGAGCCACTTGTGGGGATCCACGGCGAGGGAGTCCGCCAGCGCGAGCGCCTTGAGATCGTCCGGCGCGTCGGGCAACGCGGCGGCCGGCGCCCCATAGGCACCGTCCACGTGGAACCACATCCGGTGCTCCCGCGCGACCGAGGCGAGCGCGCGGATCGGATCGATCGCGCCGGTCCCGACCGTGCCCGCCGTCGCCACCAGCATGAGGGGCCGATCGCCGGCCGCCAGGTCGGCCGCGATCTGGGTCCGCAGCGCCGCGATGTCCATCCGGCCGGCGGGATCGGTCGCGACCCAGCGGAGCGCGTCGGTGCCGAGGCCGAAGAGATCGGCAGCCTTCTGCACCCACGTGTGGGTCGCGGCGGAGACGTACACCCGGAGTGGTCCCGCCCCGGCGATCCCGCCGGACCGAATCGCCTCTCCCAGCATCGCCCGTCGACCCGCCAGGAAGCAGACCAGGTTCGCCATGTTCCCGCCGCTCACCAGCAGGCCGCCGCAGTCGGGTGGATAGCCCACCAGCTCGGCGATCCAACGCACCGTTTGGGCCTCTATCTCCGACGCGATGGGTGAGAGCTCCCAGCCGCCGACATTGGGGTTGACCGCCGCGGCGAGCAGATCCGCCAGCGCGCCGATCGGCGCGGCGGAGGACGTGATGTAACCCATGAAGCGCGGGTGGCCGTCGTAGAGCGAGTGCTCCAGCAGGAGCCGGGTGGCTTCATCCAGGAGCGGCCCTGGCTCGGCCCCGCCGGTGGGGAGCGGTGCGCGGCCCAGGAGGGCGCGCACCTCGGCGGGGGTCTCGCCGGGGGTCAGTGGCCGGTCCCGGATCGTGGCGAGCAACCCGGCAATCCGGTCGACCAGATCGTGCCCCAGGCGACGAAATTCGTCCGGCGCGATCTCGAGTGGGGTCACCCGGTCGTTCACACGGCCTCCCTGGAATTGGTGGAGCATGGGCTGCTCTCTCTCCCTGTATGCGGATACCCCAGGCGGGCACGGACACCCATCGCGCCGGGCGCATGTGACTGAGGGGCGAGGATCATCAAGGCGTGTAGACCTCCGTTGTCGGAAGCTGCGCTTGCTGATAGCCCCCGACGGCGTAGACCTTGCCCTTGATGGCGGCGGCGCGGAGCAACCACCGGGGCGTCAGCATCCCTGTCCTCGAGTTCCAGATGTTCGTGGCCGGGTCGTACACCTCCACGGTGGCGACGGGGGCACCGGACGCGTTGCTTCCGCCGATGACGTAGAGGAGCCCATTCAGCCCTACGGCGGTGGCCTCGGAGCGCGCGACCCACTCATGGGGCAGGCTGGTCCACTGATCAGTGGCCGGGTCCCAGGACCCTGCGTCGTCGGTGACTGCTCCGGACGCATTCAGGCCCCCCGCCAGATAGAGCTTGCCGCCGACTACCGTGACCGCGGCGAATTTCTGGGGCGGGGCGTAAAACCTGCCGGCAGCCCAGCTGTTCGTCGCCGGGTCGTAGACGTATATCCCACCATGCAAGCTGCCGTCGGGCACGCAGGCGACGTAGACGTACAGCTTGCCGCCGATCGCGCCGCTGCCCCCGCATCCACCCGCCACCGGCATGGGGGCCTTGCTGGTCCAGGTGTTGGTCGCCGGATTGTAGGCGTACAGGCTGTTGGTGAGGGCTCCGTTCGCGTCCTTGCCCCCCGGCACATACACGATCCCGTTGATGACGCCGGCCCCGTTGCTCCCCGCCCGGGGCTGGGGCATGGCCGCCCGGCTGGTCCAGCGGTTGGCCACCGGGTCGTAGACGTGGCTCGCCGCGATGGCGCTGCCGTTGAGCCGGCCGCCGAGGGCGTAGAATTTTCCGCCGACCACGGCGGCGGCGAAGTCCTCCCGCGCAGTCGGCATCTTACTCCTGGTCACCCACACGTCGCCGGGGGTGTAGACCTCGTTGGCCGCGATGATTCCGTTGCCGTATCCCCCGATCGCATGGAGCTTCCCATTCAGTGCCGCACTCGCCAGCTCCTCCCGGGGAGTGGGCATGGAGGGGATGGACCGCCACGTGCGACTGCCGGGATCGTAGACCTCGACGGTCGCCACCGTGCCGGTGGTGGCCCGCCCACCCACGACATACCACAGGCCGTCGATCACCGTTCCAGAGGCCAAATAGCACGCGGTCGGCATCTTGGGCCGCTCCGCCCAGGTATTCGTGGCCGGGTCGTAGACATCGACCTGAGACAGGATTACGCTACCGTCGTCGCCTCCCGCCAAATAGAACTTGCCATCGATCACTCCGGCGGCGGGGTGCCTGCGGCGCGTGTACGGTGCCGCCAGCGCCTTCCAGTTATTGGTCGCCGGATCGTAGCGTTGGAATGAGACGGCCCCCAAGTTGCAGCCGCTGTACACGTACAACTTTCCTCCAATCACACCGCTGGCGCCGCAGGCGCCCGCCTTCAACATCGGCGCCCTGGTCGTCCAGGTGTTGGTCGAGGGGTTATAGGCGAACAGGGTGTTGGTCTCCAGGCCGCTCGAGTTCCTGCCACCGGCGACATAGAGCACGCCGTTGACCGTGCCGGCACCGTTCAGCAGCCCGCGGGCCGCCGGCAGTGGCGCCCTGGTCGTCCAGCTGTTGCTGCCGGGGCTGTATGCCTCCACCGTGGTGAGCGTCTTGCCATTGATGTCTGCTCCGCCTACGGCGTAGAGCAGGCCGTTGACGACGCCGGCTGCAAGACCCGAGCGCGGCGTTCGCATCGGGGCCTCGGTGGTCCAGACGTTCGTGGCCGCCGTCGCGGCGGCGAACTCCGGATCCGAAGCGAGTACCTGAGGATCGGGGAGAGGGACTCCGGGATCCTCCGGGGCCGTCGGGGCGGGATCGATACCGCAGCCGGCGAGGAGCAAGGCCAGTGCGGCCAGGGACATCGTGCGCATGGAACGACTCCGACTCGGGGACAGTTGGGTGCTGCTCTGTCCCCCTACATGCGGATTCTCCAGCCGCGCACTGACAGCGGAGAGGCGCAGCGGACCGGATCCACTGCGCCTCGGCATCTACAGCACGGGTACCGCGTCAATCACCTACAGCCACGCATTCATGACATCCCGGGCTCGCTGAACCACGCGCGTCGCGGCGTCCGCCCGGACCCGGAGATCGCCATTCGAGTGGACCAGCGCGTTGAGGATGTCGTAGGTGCCCGGCTCGGGTACCACCAATCCCTCCAGGACCAGCTCGGTGGGCAGAGGACCGCCGTCCCCGGGCGCGAGGACCTCGTGTACCTGAATCGGGCCCATGGTGCAGAAGAAGATCGTTCCCTCCGAGGTTGGACCGCTGCTCAATCCTGCCGATCCGGCGGCCACCCGCACGCCGGGCAGATCAACCCTTGCCTCCTGGCCGTGTCCGATCGCGGCTTCCCCCATCCGCTCACGGAGCCGGTGGGTCTGTGAGTGGGCCATGACGCGTGGTTCCATATTTCCTCCTTGGCAGTGCCCGGCCTGTCTACGGGCGTCGGTGCGACAGGCACTCAAATTGTAGGGCTGGAGGGCACGGGCGTCGGTGGGCTCGATGTGAGACACAGCGTGGCAGGCGTCACGCGACAGGCCGGGCTGTGTTGCGGGATGCACTGCGACGGTGATCCTGGGAGGCTGCGCTCGGGCTCAGGGTGACAGACGAGTCGGCCGTAGCAGCAGCACCGAATCGCCGAACTCGTGATGCCGGTACCCCGCCCTGTCGAGTTCCTCCGCCATGCGCGCCAGGGTCGCATCGTCCGCGAAGGCGCGGAGCAGCTCCCAGTGCGAAGTCCCGGCCTCGTGCACTCCGGTCACGATCCCATCCACGACCCGCAGCGCCGTTCCCGCGCCGATGCGTCCGGTCGCCGTGCCCGCGCCCGCACGCGGCTCGCCGGTGCAGAGTGCCGCGTGCTCCAGGGCGCGCACCACCGTGGTGCCGACCGCGATCACCTGCCTTCCGTGGCGCCGGGCCCGTCGCACCGCGCGCGCGGTCCGAACCGGGATGCAGTACGGCTCGTCGAGCGGGAGCCGGGCGTCGAGTGCGGGGTCGCCGGTGGAGGAGATCCCGGCCGCGTGGGTCAGCGTCGCGAACGCGACGCCCCGCGCGCGAAGGCGTGACAGAGCCGCCCAGCGGAGCGCGAAGCCCGCGGAGGGCGGCTCGAAGGCCACCGGCCGCGAGGCCACCACGGTCCACACGTCCCAGAGCGCGAGCGGCTCCTGTACATGGGCGTACTGGATCGGGCGTCCATGCGCGGCGACGCCGGCCCAGACCAGCGCGGGGTCGCCCTCGAAGTCGAGACCGACGAGCCGCGGGTGGTCGAGCCAACCGACCACCGTCGCGCGAAGGGGGCCGAGCCGGAGGCGGTCACCCGGCAGGAGCGCGGGCGGCGGCGGCCGGTGCTCGGTCGGGGTGCGCCAGTCGCCGGGCCCGAAGAGGACTGCGACGAACCGGTGCACGTCGTCGGCCCGGAGCGTCGGCCGACCGGCGAGCCGGACCTCCACCTCGCTCCCGGTCCGTTCGTGTATCCCGCGCAGACTGGCTGGGATGGTGGCCGCGTCGTTCGCGACAAGCAGGTCGCCCGGGCGGAGCAGCTCGACGAGTCGGTCGCGGGCGTGGTGCTCGACCCCGCCGCTCTCGCGCACCACCAGCAATCTCGCCGTCGCCTGAGCGACTGGCGCCTCGGCGGCGATCATCCCGCCAGATCCCGCGCGACCACCTCGAGCAGCGCGTCGGCGGCGTTTTCAGGACGCTCCAGCGTCGCGGGGTCGGCGTCGGGCACGGCGAGCGCGTGGAGCGGCGTGTCCATGTCGCCGGGATCCACCGAGAGGACCCGGATGCCGAGGTCCCGGAGCTCCAAATCCCAGATGGCGCTCAGGTGGCGGAGCGCAGCCTTGCTCGCGCCGTAGGCGCCCCAGCCGGGATAGGGCTGGGCGGCGGCGTCGCTGGAGACGTTGAGCACGACCGGGTGGACGCCGGCCCGCGCGGACGCGGCGAGCGCGCCAAGCAGGGCGCGGGTGAGCCGGAAGGGGCCGACGACGTTGGTGTCGAGGGCGAGCTCCAGCTCCTCGCACTCGGTATCGGCGAGCGGCTTGAGCGGCACGGGGCCGAGGCTGGACGCGTTGTTGATGAGGACGTCCACCCCGCCGAGCCGGCCGGTGAGCTGGAGGGCGATGCGGTGGATGGCGGCCTTGTCGGCCACGTCGCCAGCGACGCCGACGGTGTCGGGCAGCTCGCGCGCGAGGGCGTCCACCCGGGACGCCGTGCGGGCAACGAAACCGATCCGGGCGCCGCGCCGGTGGGCGGCCCGGACCAGAGCGAGGCCAAGGCCGGAGGTGCCGCCGGTCACGACGACGCGCTTACCGGCCAGGGGATCGCGGTGGGGTGAGGGATGATGGAGAGGAGCGGCGGTCACGATCGACTCCTGGAGCGGGTGATTATCCAAGCATCTGTTTGGAAAATGATCGCGGCGCCCAATTTTGCAAGGTCCACCTTGGGGAACTACATTCCCCCGCATGACCCCGGCCGACCAGATCCTCCAGGCGCTCAAGACCCGCGGCCCCCTCTCCACGGGCGACCTGGCTTCGCTCCTCGGCGTGAGCGGCGAGGCGGCGCGGCAGCAGATGGCGCGGCTCGAGGCCGACGGGCTGATCGCGGGAGAGCGCGAGGGCGGCGCGGTGGGGCGCCCGCGCCGGCGTTGGTCGCTCACCGAGAAGGCCCAGGGGCGGTTCCCCGACCGCCATCCCGAGCTGACCGTGCAGCTCATCCGGTCCATCGAGCGGTCGCTCGGCCCCTCGGCGCTCGACCGGGTGATCGGGGCGCGGGAGGAGGAGCAGCGGCGGGCGTACCGGACAGCGCTGGCCGGCGCGCGGAGCCTCCGGCAGCGGGTGGAGCGGCTCGCGGCGGCGCGGGCGGCGGAAGGCTACATGGCGGAAGTGAGCAGGGAGCCCGGCGGACGCGGGCTGCTGCTGGTGGAGAACCACTGTCCCATCTGCGCGGCGGCGCGGGCGTGCCAGGGGTTCTGCCGGTCGGAGCTCGAGGTGTTCCGGGAGGTGCTCGGGCCCGAGGTCGAGGTGGAGCGGGTGGAGCACATCCTGGCGGGGGCGCGGCGCTGCACGTATCGGATCACGCCGGTGCGCGGGGCACGCGCGGCGCGCGCGAGATGACTTCCAGATGAGAGGACGGTGAGCCCTACGGCCCAGGTTGACCTCTCCGATCCGCACCGGCCCAGGCGTGGCGCCCGGGTGCGGCGGGTCGGTCAACCACCGAAGCCGGGGACTCACCGATGCATCGCTCACATACCTGCACCCTTGTTACGCTAGCTCTTCTGGGA
>JBKPGZ010000233.1:0-4394 GCA_046729675.1 Gemmatimonadota bacterium
CGTCAGGACGCCGCGTCCGCCGCGGATTCGGTGTTCACGCCGAGGCAGTACTCGGTGGCCGACCTCTACCGCAACAGCGACTACTTCGGCGCCTCGTTCTCCCCGAAGGCCGACAGGATCCTGGTCAGCTCCAATGCTTCGGGGGTCTACAACGCCTACTCGATCCCGACGGCGGGCGGTGATCCCGAACCGCTCACCAAGTCCACCGACAACGCGATCTTCGCCGTCTCCTGGTTCCCGGCGGACGACCGGGTCCTCTACTCCAGCGACCGGGGCGGCAACGAGCTGAGTCACCTGTACGTGCGCCTTCCCGACGGCAGCACCAAGGACCTGACGCCTGGGGAGAAGCACAAGGCGCAGTTCGCCGGCTGGTCCGGCGACGACCGCTCGTTCTTCGTGAGCACCAACGAGCGCGACTCCCGTTTCTTCGATCTCTACGAATACGCCACCGACGGCTACATCCGGAAGCTCTTCTATCGCAACACCGAGGGTTACTCTCTCGGACCGATCTCCCGTGACAAGCGCTACCTGGCCCTGGTACGCCCGAAGACCTCGAACGACTCCGACATCTTCCTGCACGACCGGAATGCCGGAACCACGACGTTGATCACGAAGCACACGGGTCAGGTCAGCTACTCGCCCCAGGAGTTCACACCGGACGGCAAGGGCCTGCTGATCACCTCCGACAGCGGCCGGGAGTTCGCCGCCCTTCAATCGCACGACATCGCCACCGGCCGGCGGACCACCGTCTTCGAGCTGACCTGGGACGTCCTCGGCGCCGGCTACTCCAAGGGCGGGAAGTATCTGATCGTCGGCGTCAACGAGGACTCGCGTCCCGACGCCCGGCTGCTGGATGCGGCCACGCTGAAGCCGGTCGAGCTGGCGGGGATGCCGCCCGGCCTGGTGCGGGGCATCGAGCTCTCCCGCGACGAGTCCGCGATCGCGTTCTACGCCAGCGACGGCAGTGCCCCGGACGACCTCTGGGCGGGAGCGATCGGCGGGGCGCCACGGCGGCTGACCGACGCCCTGAACCCCGACATCCGCCGCGAGGACCTGGTGGTGCCGTCGGTGGTACGCTTCCGCTCGTACGACAGCCTCGAGATCCCCGGGCTGCTCTACCGGCCGCACCAGGCGTCGCCCGGGGCCAAGGCGCCCGCGGTGGTCATGGTGCACGGCGGGCCGGGAGGACAGGCGCAGGTGGGTTACTTCGCCCTCACCCAGGCGCTGGTGAACCACGGCTACGTGGTCTTCGACGTCAACAACCGCGGCAGCAGCGGTTACGGGAAGACCTTCTACGCGATGGACGACCGGAAGCACGGCGAGGCGGACCTGGGTGACGTGGTCGCGAGCAAGCGGATGCTGATCGCGACCGGCTACGTGGACTCGACCCGGATCGGCATCCTCGGTGGGAGCTACGGCGGCTACATGGTGCTCGCCGCGCTCACCCTCAAACCCGACGCCTTCAAGGCGGGGGTGGACCTGTTCGGGATCTCCAACTGGGTGCGGACACTCACGAGTATCCCGCCCTGGTGGGCGTCGTTCCGGGAGGCGCTGTACGCCGAGATGGGAGACCCGGCGACCGACAGCGTGCGGCTGCACCGGATCTCGCCGCTGTTCAACGCCGAGCGCATCACCGCGCCGCTGCTCGTGCTCCAGGGGGCCAACGACCCCCGCGTGCTCAAGGTGGAGTCCGACGAGATCGTGGCGGCGGTCAAGAAGAAGGGCGTGCCCGTGGAGTACATCGTGTTCGACGACGAGGGACACGGGTTCGTCAAGAAGGACAACGAGATCGACGGGTATGGCGCGGTGCTGAAGTTCCTGGACCGATACCTGAAGGGAAGTGGAACGGAGGCCGTCGAGACCCCCTGATTACCCTCTATCGGTGCGCCGAACTGCGTTGCATCTTGGGCCGACCCGACCACGGGAGGTCTCGATCATGCTTCCTGGGCTCAACCAGCTGTCCATCACCGAGCTGGTTCACCACTTCCAGGCCACGAAGAGCCTGCCCGTGCTCGCGCTCCTTGCCGCCACCATCGTGAAGCAGCGCCGTACGGTCGAGCTTCTCTACGGCGGGCACTGCTCCGTCTTCCATCGGCCCTCGCCGGTCCACGCTCCCGAGGAAGCAATGGCGCTCGAGCACATCCTCGGCCGGCGAGCCGAGTTCGCGCAGCACGCGGTGCTGTACCGGGAGCAGCTGATGCGCGCCTACGGCGACCGGGTCGCGCTCCGCTGCCTGCCGGCGAGTTTCGCCTCGGCCCGGCGAGAGAGCGTCTGGGAGGAGGATGGCCGCCTGATCCTGGGCGAGTACGGCGAGGGCGCCCGTGTCGCCTGCGTCACCGGGCGCGGCTGCGTCGTGAACGACCACTACGAGCGGATTCCGGGCGTGCGCCACATCCACTCCATCCAGAAGTACGGCGGCACGGGCGAGTTCCTGGTGGCCACCGGCGACGGGCACAAGTATCTCGATCTCTGGGCGTCCAGCGGGGACGAGGTGCGCTTCGTGCGGACGGTCACGAAGCGCCTGGCCGGGTTCACAGCGGCGGCCGAGGTGGGGGGCGAGTACTACTTCGGCTCCGACTTCAGCGGCCGTCCGAACTTCATCAGTGTGCTTGGCGGGCCGCGGTACTTCTTTCCCAGGAAGGCCTATCTGATGCACACCGCGGCATTCCACGTGCTTTTCGACCGCTACCTCGCTTCGGTGAACAAGGAGCTGAACATCTCCGGAGGGCGCCGGGCGCTGAGCGTATTCGACACCCGGGCTCACCGCTTCGTTTACTGCGACTACATGGCCTCCTGAGTTCTCACCTCGCCCTGAACCATCGGTCTACGCTTCCGTCCCGGTCGATCGCCACCAGCTCCGACGCAGCAGACGCGGTAACGTAGTCGGCCCTCTTGCCGAACGGAGGGCAGGCCTATATACTGAACCATATGGTTCAGTATTCGACTCGTCTCGACACCGCCTTCGCCGCCCTGTCGGACGCTACTCGACGCGGCATCCTGGAGCGGCTCGGCCGGGGCAGCGCTTCCATCAGCGACCTGGCCGAGAGCTTCGACATGACCCTCACCGGGATCAAGAAGCACGTGCGGGTGCTGGAGGACGCGCGGCTGGTGACGACGGAGAAGGTCGGGCGGGTCAGGACCTGCAGCCTCGGTCCCCGCCAACTGGAGGACGAGCAGGCGTGGATCGCGAAGTACCAGCGGATGCTCGAGGAGCGGTACGACCATCTCGAGCGATTCCTTCGCCGCACTCAACGACAGGAAAGGACGGACGCATGAGCGCCTCATTGAAGGACGCCACCCGCAAGGCGACGCTGACCACCCCCAGCGACCGCGAGATCCGGATCGAGCGAGTGTTCGATGCTCCGCGCGGGCTGGTGTGGCAGGCATTCACCGACCCGAAGCTCGTGGCCCAATGGTGGGGACGGGGGAACAAGCTGGTGGTCGAGCGGCTGGAGGTGGAGCGCGGGGGCCACTGGCGTTTCGTCGAGCACGCGCCCGAGGGGGTGCACGGGTTCGAAGGCCGTTTCCGCGAGATCACCCCGCCGGAGCGCCTGTCCATGACGTTCGAGTGGGACGGGATGCCGGGCCACGTCATCATCGAGAACGTGGAGTTCGAAGAGCTGGGGAAGGATCGCACCCGGGTGGTGAACGTGAGCCAGTTCTACAGTACCGAGGAGCGGGACGGGATGCTGGCCTCCGGCATGGAGGGCGGGCTGAACGAGAGCTACGCGGCGCTGGACCGGCTGCTGGCCACACTCGTGTAGCCGACGCTCGCGGCGGGCCGCGCCGGTGGCGGCCCGACCCCGGCGAGCGTAACGTGGAGAGACCCCCCGCAGGAGCATGCCATGGCTACCCTGGGTGATCTGCTCGCCACGAAAGGGCATGAAGTCATCGCCGTGCGGCCGTCGGACACCGTCCTTCAGGCTGCCAACCTCATGAACGATCGCAACATCGGCGGAGTGGTCGTGCTGGATGGCGACCGGCTCGCCGGCATCTTCACGGAGCGGGACGTGCTGCGCCGGGTGGTGGCGCAGACTCTCGACCCCTCCGACACCACTGTGGCCGAGGTGATGACCACACCGGTCATCACCTGCCCCACGGACCTGACCCTGGAGCACTGCGCCGCGATCATGACGACCCGCGGCGTACGGCACCTGCCCGTGCAGGAGGGCGGGGAGCTGACCGGGGTGGTGACCATCCGGGACCTGCTGGCGTACAAGGTGAGCGAGCAGCAGGCGACGCTGGATCAGATGACGAATTACCTGTACGACCTGAGGTAGGCGGCGGTCGGGCGGCCGGGGGGGGGGGGGGGGGGGGGGGAAAGGGGTGAGGTCCCGGCCGGCCCGCGGGAGGGAGAGAACGCCGGGGGCGGGGTCAAAAACAGCGGCGGCGAG
>JBKPGZ010000234.1:0-3649 GCA_046729675.1 Gemmatimonadota bacterium
AGGAGGTCCAACACCGACCTCCGGAACTCGTCGGCCGCGGCCGGGTCGCCGAACTCGAGGATGTCGGTGCCGTGCTCGCCCGTGTCGAGGAGGACGACCTCGGTGGGCGGCGGAGCCACGCGCTCGAGAGCCGGACGCAGTGCGACGGCATCGCTGTCGAACTCGCCCGTCGCCAGGAGCTTCGGAACGTGCACGGCCCGCACCTGCTCGGTCAGGGGGACGCCCGCGTACAGATCGCCCCCGGACAGCCAGATGAGGCCGTCGGCATCCAGACCCTGGGAGAGCGCGTACATCGATTCCATCGCCCCGAGGCTCGCTCCCCCCACGACGACCCGGCTCGCCCCTCGCTCGCGGAGCAGATCGACCGCGTATGCCAGGTCTTCCCAGCCGCTGTCGCTCGCCTGCCCACCCGAGCAACCGAGCCCGCCACCCGGACACACGCCCCGCCGGTCGTAGGTCAGGACCAGGTACCCCCGGTCGGCGAGCAGGGCCGCGAACCCGAGCCACTGGGACTGGTCACCGGGTCGCATGTGACCGAGCACCACCCCCACGTCACCCGAACCGAACACGCGCCCGTCCAGCCGCACCCCATCCGCTCCCCGGAATCGCACCGGCTCCGACATCGACAGCGCCTCGGTCTGACCGAACGCGGGGAAGGCGGAGGTGACCTGCGGTGATGGGAGGGCCGACGGAGATGGGCTCGGTCCGGACCCCGCCGGTTCCGCGCAGCTCGCCAGGGCCAGCGCCGCGCATGCCGCCGCGGCGATCGATCGCGTTCGCATCTCTCCGAGAGAGACGAATGCGCCCCCCGGTGGGTTTTCACGGTCTCCGATCCCGGCCGCTCCGATCGTCCTCGCGTCGTTCCCGGAGGGCCTACGCCGGTGAGGAGACCATGCGCACGAGCTCCTCCCGGTCCGAACCTCCCGACACGGCGGTGGCCAGAACCATGCCGACGCCCTTCGCGTAGAGCTTGTACTCGAGCACCCTCGGGTGCAGCGGCGTGAACTCCTTGACCAACACGGCGTCCCGGAAGCGTCCGAACGGCACCTGGGCCTGCTCGTCGAGGCTCAGGATCTCGGCGGCGTCTTCGGCTTCGCCCGCGAGGTACTCCTGCCGGTAGATGAGCCCGATCTGGGGGTCCGCTGGCATGACCACGCCGGCCTGGGCGCCGACGCCGGCCTCCCACGATCCGGCCGCGCTCACGACGACCCCCTCCTCGTACTCCTTCGTGTTCTCGCGGTTCGTCATCGCGGCTGCGGGCGACATCGCCTGCCAGAACCCCCCGTACGGGTCGGGCTCGCCGGCGAACTGTCAGTACGACGACACCGCTCGCCTGATCGACGGCACGAACCTCGGTCGGCAGCGTTGCAGCCTCCGCGAGCCGCATGAGGACTGACCGGAGGCACCCTCTCGCGGCGCACGTCGCCTTGGTCGACTTCGACGGGGTCCTGATGCGGGGTGACATTCGCTACATGTTGAATGAGCGAGCGTCTCGAGCATCATTCAGCGACGAGACACGGGCGTAGCGCCCATGACGTCTTTCGATCGCCGCCTCCATGGATCTTCGGAAGAGGCCGGCGGGAGGCCGGTTCGTCAGTATCTCTCCGGTAGTGAACAAGGCGGTGAACAGCATGGCCATCACTATGTCCGGGCCGATCAGGATCCGGCTGAGGGGATCAGCAACACCTTGCGTGTACGGGCGCCCAACTCGCCACAGTCGCCCCGGCGCGAGGCTCGCCTCCTTGCTCCTCGACGTCGCCCTTCACCTCATCGGCCTAGTCCTCGGGAACCGGCACACTTACGGGCCGCTGAGCACGTCGCGTGTTGCGAGCAAGCAAGATCGCGGTTCCCGCGAGCCAGAGCATTACCAGACCCCGGCCCGTGGGAAGAAACAGGCTTGCCGTGTCGAAGAGCAGGACGAAGACCGACAAGAGCGAGAAAGCTGCCCCAGCGACACCGACCCAGCGAAGAGCTCTCGGTGCACCGGCATCGCGTGAGAGCGATGCCGTGCCCGCCGCGACGAACAGGCCGAGCATGAGCACGTGGGCTGGGCCGCCAAGCAGGTAGGTCAGGTCATGCATCGCGCGTAGCAGGTTCGGTTGCTCCGGCGTCCACGGCCGCGCCAGAACCCAGAGCAGCATCGCCGCAAGCAGCCAGAACGCCGCCGCAAGCATCCCAGCACCGAGGGCGAGGGAACCCCAGACGTTCGTTTGGCCACTTTCGTGCCAGATGGAGCTCGCGACACACGCCACGAAACACACCAGCAGGATCGCTGCAAGGGCGTAGACGAAGCTCATCAGCAGGACCTCGGGGCGCGCCTCGATGAAGAACTGCGCGATATTCGTCTGGGGACCCAAGGGCGCGCCGAACGGTGACGGGTAAGGCTCCGGGGGCAAGAGCAGCGAGAACACGATCCCAGAGCCGGAAACGACGACGAACCCGAGCCCGGTCAATGGCCAGAGCCATCCACGTTCGGTGGTCATCACGGTCATACCTTCCCTCCAGTGGCTGGGCAGAGTGGTGTAATCGAACCTTACCGACCGTAATCGTTACAGCGGGGAACCCGCAAGGAGCGGACGCCGCCGCTGGTCGTTCGTCAGCGGAGGCTGAGGCTGGCCGCGACCGCCACGCCGACCTGGGATGGGTCGATTCGAAGATCGGCGTAGTGCGTTGGCTCGGCTCGGCTGGCTGCCCAGGCTGGACATCCAGTGCGTCAACGGCTGTGGGTTCATGAAGTCAGACCAGTGGAGGTCATAGGAGCCCGAAACTATCTGGGGGCCACCTCTTACAGCTAGCGGTTGCCGGCAGGAGCGGCAACATGTGCTGTTATCGCTGGGCCCCGCTGTTATCGCTGGGCCGTCAGGATAGACGCTACCCTGCGGCTCGTGGATGACCAACGGGTCCGGTCGCCGGGAGCCGCGTTCCTCATTGCCCAGCTTGGTGGTCATTCCGCCCGGTTGTGGATTGAGCGGCTCGCGCGGGCGGGTCTCGAGCCACGAGAGGTGATGCTCTTTCGCCACGTGGCCCTCAACGAGGGACGCTCCCAGCGCGAGGTCGCCGACGCGATCGGCCTGCCGGCGAGTCGGATCGTTAGCCTCGTCGATCGCCTCGAAGCCAAGGCATGGATTGAGCGCCGACCGAGCGCCCACGACCGCCGCACGAATGCCCTTCATCTGACGCCGAAGGGCCGTGTCGCGCTGCGCCGCATCATGAACGTTTCGGCGGAGCACGAAGCGACCATTACTGCCGGACTGGCGGCTGATGAGTTGGCACAGCTGATCAAGCTACTGGATAAGGTCGCTAGGGCGCAGGGCCTGATCGAGGGTGTCCATCCTGGCTTCGCCGACCCGGACGCCGACCAATCAAATGGCGGATAGGGCAAATGAGTGTCAGAT
Source organism: Gemmatimonadota bacterium (assembly GCA_046729675.1). GTDB lineage: Bacteria > Gemmatimonadota > Gemmatimonadetes > Gemmatimonadales > GWC2-71-9 > CAVVWJ01. The sequence goes on from JBKPGZ010000234.1 coordinate 3,396, forward strand.
GGGCCCGGAGACACGCGTAATAGAGCGCACTCCGCCCGCTACCGGGACTCCTCGCTTTCTCTCCGCTGCCCGCTGCCACGGTCCTGCACCGTTGCGTGCCTTTGTACAGATGGAAGGTGACCCGCCGAGACCGCGCCGTCGCGAGCGAGCGGCCGGCGGGCCGCCAACCTGGTCTTCGGACCGAGGCATCGCAAGCGAGTCCGATGGCTGGCGAAGGATCCGCGGCCAGAGGCGAGGGAGCGGGCCGAGGCTGG
>JBKPGZ010000235.1:0-2710 GCA_046729675.1 Gemmatimonadota bacterium
AGCACGCCCTGGGCGAACCGAGCGGCGAAGCGCGGCGCCATCGCCGCGAGCACGCCGCGGCCGGCGCATTCCATCAGCGTGGCCAGCTCGATCCCGCCGGCGACGGCCTTGCGATCCCAGGCGGCGGACTGGTCGGGGGTGAGAACGGGCAGCACGGGGGAGAGACGCCCTTGTCACCCTGAGCAAAGCGAAGGGGGCATGAACTTGGTCATGTCTCCTTCGCTGCGCTCAGGATGACAATGGGAAGGACCTACTTGTAGCTCTGACCGATCGCCCGGCCGAAGGAGATCTCCCCGTTGTCGATGCGGAGATTGAACCCGCACTCGGGGTTGGTGCAGACCCAGGCCTTGTAGGTGATGGGGGCCCCTTCGCGGCCGTAATCCGAAAGGGGGATCAGGGTTCCATGCGAGCACTTCTGGCACGACGGCCACTCAGGTCTCTCCATGCTCCCCTCCGCGGTCGATCCCTCCACTCAGGCGCCTCGGACTCCCTGCCACTCGTAGACGTCGCCGAAGGCGTCGTCGAACTGGTACACGGCTTCGAAGTCGGATTCGTGGTCCCCGGGCTGGGTGACGAGCAAACCGACGTCCACCAGGGTGAAGACCAGCCGCCCGATGTCCTCGGTTCGGGTGACCCCCCAATGACTCAGCACGTGGGGCGCGAGGAGCCCGAACTGCTCCCGGGCGAAGTCGCGGCAGGCCCACGCCAGCTCGGGGCCGCTCACGTGGCGCCGCACCTCGAGGCGCGACTGGAGATACTCGATGGTCGCTAGCACGAAGAGATATGCCCGCTCATGGTACGCGCCCCCTTTCGCCCGGATGCGCGCCATGACGTCGTCGGCGAACTGCAGCTCGTTCACCGGTCAGACTCGGTCGGGAGGATTGCCAGCATTCACGCGCTCCGGCGGACGCGAGCGGCGGCCGACTTCGATTGATAGAGCGGAAAGGTCGAGCTGAGCTCTTCGACCTCCTCCCGGACGCGGGCGAGGGTCGCTTCGTCGGGGCGGGTCAGCGCCCGGTCGATCAGCTCGGCAATGCGCTCCATCTCGCCCGGTCCCATACCGCGAGTGGTGAGCGCCGGCGTGCCGAGGCGGATGCCGCTGGTCACGAACGGCGACTGCGGGTCATCCGGAATCGTGTTCTTGTTGACCGTGATGCCGGCCTGGTCGAGGGTCTTCTCGGCCACCTTGCCCGTGAGGTTCTTGGGCCGCAGGTCCACCAGCATCAGGTGGGTGTCGGTACCGCCGGAGACGATCGCGAAGCCGCGATCGATCAGCGCCTGCGCCAGCGCCTTCGCGTTCTCCACCACCCGGCGGGCGTAGGCCTTGAAGTCGTCGGTGAGCGCCTCGCCGAAGGCCACCGCCTTCGCCGCGATGACGTGCTCCAGCGGTCCGCCCTGGGTGCCGGGGAAGACCGACTTGTCGATCGCTTTCTGATACTCCGCGGTGCAGAGGATGAGCCCTGCGCGAGGCCCGCGCAGCGTCTTGTGCGTGGTGCTGGTGACGACCGGCGCATGCGGCACCGGCGAGGGATGGACGCCCCCCGCCACCAGGCCGGCGAAGTGCGCCATGTCCACCAGGAACACCGCGCCGACCTCGTCCGCGATCGAGCGGAACGCGGCGAAGTCGATGATCCGCGCGTACGCGCTGCCGCCCGCGATGATGAGCTTGGGCCGCTCCCGCTTGGTCTGCTCGCGGAGCTGGTCGTAATCGATCCGGCCGGTGGCCGGATCGACCCCGTAGTGCACCGCCTTCCAGACCACGCCGCTGTGGTTCACCGGCGCGCCGTGGCTCAGGTGCCCGCCATGGGGCAGCGCCATGCCCATGATCTTCTCGCCCGGCGGGACCACGGCCATGAAGGCAGCGAAGTTGGCCTGCGCGCCCGAGTGCGGCTGCACGTTCGCGTGATCCGCCCCGAAGAGCTGCTTCAGCCGATCGATGGCCAGCTGCTCGATCTCGTCAACGACCTCGCACCCGCCATAGTAGCGCCGCCCGGGATACCCCTCCGCATACTTGTTCGTCAGCGGAGTGCCCATGGCATCGATGACGGCCCGACTGGCGAAGTTCTCGCTCGCGATGAGCTCCAGCCCGCGCTGTTGCCGCCGCAGCTCACTGTTAATCAACCGGGCAACGGTGGGATCAGCCTCTCGAAGTGATGCGTTGTGATCCAGCGTCATCCATCCTCCCGATCGATCTTCTCGACCCGCCGGGCGTGCCGTCCACCGACGAACTGAGTCTGGAGCCAGGTTTTCAAGATCTCCACCCCTTCTTCTTCGCTGACGAACCGAGCGGGAAGGATAAGAATGTTTGCGTCGTTGTGCTCGCGTGCCAGCTTCGCAATCTCAGGCAACCAGGCAACGGCGGCTCGAACCCCTGGGTGCCGGTTGGCCGCGTACGACATTCCCAGTCCGCTTCCACAAAGCAGAACGCCACGATCGACATCGTGATGCTCCACCTTCGATGCCACCCTATGCGCGAAGTCCGGGTAGTCGGTGGATTCGGCGCTGTGCGTGCCCAGATCCAGCGGTTCATACCCCAGCACCCGCAGCTCTTCTACCAACCGCTCCTTCAACTGAAAACCGGCGTGGTCCGACCCGATCGGTATGACTTCAGCCATTGGTCTAATGTATAGAAGATGGCAGAAGAGGCGGAAGGAGCGGTAGGGGCGGAAGTGCAAGCGGACAACGTTGGTACCACGTCATTTGTCAATAG
>JBKPGZ010000236.1:0-21483 GCA_046729675.1 Gemmatimonadota bacterium
CTCACCGCGATCGGCTACGTAGAGCGGCGGCGAGGACAGTGGGACAGCGCGCTGGCCCGCTTCGAGGAGGCGGTCCGGTACGATCCCCGGTCGGCCCTTCGTGTCCTCGACCTCGGCGATACCTACATGTCGCTTCGTCACTACCCGGAGGCGGAGCGGGCGTTCGACCGCGCGATCCAGCTCTCGCCCGACTGGGCCGAGCCCTGGGCCTACAAGGCGATGCTCCAGCTGATCTGGCGAGGGGACCTGGGGCGCGCCCACGAGGTGATGGCCACGGCCCTCGATCGGGTGAGCGCCGGCCGCCTGGCCCAGGCCCTCACGATCCCGGACGCGATCTCCGGCGCTCTGCTCACCGCGGACACCGCCTTCGCCAGGACACTCGAGGCGATCCGGCCCGCTTCCTTCGATGGCGACTCGGCGCGCTACCATCTGCTGCACGCGGAGGCCGCGGGCTTTCGGGGCGACCGTCGCGCCGAGCGCGCGCACGCGGACTCGGCGCTGTCGGTGCTGGAGCGTCAGGTGCGGGGGCGACCCGACGACCCCAAGCTCCTGGCGCGTGCCGGGCTGGCCTATGCGCGGGCCGGGCGACACGCCGATGCGATCCGCTCGGGGCGCCGAGCGGCCGAGCTGCTGCCGCCCTCGCGGGACGCCAACTCCGGACCCTACGTCACGGCCCGCCTGGCCCAGATCTACATGCTGGCGGGAGAGCATGACCGCGCGCTCGACACCCTGGAACCGCTGCTCGAGCTGCCCAGCTGGCTCACCCCCGCCTTGCTCCGGAGCGACCCGACTTGGGCGCCGCTCCGGACGGAGCCGCGGTTCGAGCGGCTCGCAGGGTCCGCTTGACGGTCCGCCATCTCGATCCCTACATTGCCTTCATGCGCCCCGAAGCCCGTCGAAACCGGAATAATCAGATCTGCATCCACCACGCCTTCACGTAGAGGTTTCGGGCCGCTGCACGTGTAACCCCTGGCTGTACGCAACCCGCCTCGACGTTCGAGGCGGGTTTTTTTGTTTTTCTCCATCCGCGAAGGGAGACACCATGTTGCGACGGAAGTTGCTGGGCGCGGTGCTGTGGGCCGTGGTGGCATCAGCTGCGGCGCGCCCCGCTCTGGCCCAGGCGACGGTGGGCGCCGATCTGAGCATGTTCAGCGGGTACGTGTGGCGGGGCATCAGCGTCACCAACCGGCCGGTGGGTCAGCCGAACGCCTACGTGGCCTTCCCGGCGGGCACGGCAAACGTGACCGTCGGCGGCTGGGCCAATGTGGATCTCGGCCAATACGACGACAGCGACGATTTCAGCCAGAGCGGGGGGGTATCGAGCTTCAATCTGGCCGAGTTCGATCCCTGGGCGGAGGTGAGCGTGCCCACCGGCAAGGCGACGATCACGGGGGGAGTGGTGGGCTATCTCTTCCCCAACGACTTCGGGGCGACCGAGGCCCTCAACACCTGGGAGGTGTACGGCAAGGTCGGCCTGGCAGTGCCGCTCAGCCCGAAGCTGGCGGTCTACTACGACGTCGATAAGGTGAACGGGGCCTACCTGGAGGGCTCGGTCGCCCATTCGGTGCCGCTGGGTTCGGTCTCCCTCGCCCTCGGCGCGCTGGCGGGGCTGAGCGCGGGTCAGGCCGAAGCGGACGATCCGGAGGAGCTGAACAACTTCGCCGAGAACGGCTTCACCCACCTGGATCTGTCGGCCGGCGTGCCGGTCCCCGCAGGCATGTTCACCGTGACGCCGGTGCTCCACTTCCTGGTGAACGGGGACCAGAACACCAAGTTCACCTCGCCCGGCGAAGAGAGCGACGTGAAGCTGTGGGGGGGACTCACCATCAGCTGGTCGCAGGCATTCGGGGCGACGCAATAGTCTCTCGGGCACGGCGTTCGCATTGCTTGACCGCCGTGCCCGTGCAGGCGCATTTCCTCGCAGGCTTCCCGCTATCCCATCCGCCAGGGTATCCGACTCACCCAGCAGCGACGGGAGCGACGTCAAGCTCTGGGGTGGGGTGTCGATCGGGTGGTCGAACGCCGCCGGGAAGGCTGAGGGCGAGGAGTAACCCGCAAGGCTCCGAGATAGGCCGCAACCTTCGCGAGATCTTCGAAGAACTCGCGCCGGGCGTCGGCCCGGTACTCGTCCGGCGCGCGCAGCACCGATGACGGGTGCACGGTTGCGAGAACCGGCCCGGGCCATTCGGACTCCACTACCTCGCCACGATGTTGTGTCACCCGGAACGAGTTGCCGAGCAGCGCCTGTGCGGCGGTACTGCCCAGGGCCACGACCAGCTTCGGCCGGACCAGCCTGACTTCCTCCCTGAGCCAGGGATTGCAGGCACGCACTTCCGCAGCATTGGGCTTCTTGTGGAGCCTGCGCCTGGTCAGCTCCTGCCGCACGAACTTGAAGTGCTTGACGGCGTTGGTGACGTAGACTTCGCGCCGGTCGATCCCCGCCTCTTCCAGCCCCTCCTCCAGCAACCGACCTGCGGGTCCGACGAACGGCCGCCCGGCGCGGTCCTCCTGGTCCCCCGGCTGCTCGCCGACGAACATCAGGGTGGCAGTTGCCGGCCCCTCACCGAAGACGGTCTGGGTGGCGTTGACCCAGAGAGCGCAGCCGCGACACTGGGTGGCGGCCTCGCGGAGCTTGGGGAGCGTCGGGCGCGGTGGAATGAAGTCGGCGGCGGAGCCGGTGGTTGCGGGGCGCGGCATGCTGGCAAATGTCCGGCCGCGTACTGCGAAATGGCGTGAGGGGGATCACAGGACCCTCAAAAGCGGGAGACGTAAAAGGTGAAGAGTAAAAAGGGTCTCGCACGGAAGTCCGCCTCGCGAGTCCCTCTTCACTCTTCACCTTTTACGTTTCACGCCCTTTTACCGCCCACTTCCCTGAGCGTATCCTCCAGCCGGGTAAGCAGCTCCCCCAGCAGCTCCATCGGAATCCCGAGCGCTGGCTCGATGCGGATAGTGCGCGCCTTGGAATACGTCCCCGCCACCAGAACGCCGCGCTTGAAGAGGCCCGCCGCGCAACGGAAGCCGGTCTCGTCGGTCGGGAACTCGATGCCGATGAGGAGTCCTTTCCCGTGGACGTCCGTGAGCACCGCCGGATACTTCGCCCGCAGGGCGCCGAGCTCGCGCAGGAGGTAGTCGCCCTTCGCCGCGGCCTGGCCCGGGAGATCCTCCTCCAGCGTCACCTGGATCGCCGCGATCCCCGCCACGCAGGCCATCGGGTTGCCGCCGAATGTGGTGGAGTGGATGATGGGATTGGGGATCAGCACCTCCCAGATCTCGGGCGTGGAGATGAACGCCGAGAGCGGCATGATGCCGCCGCCGATCGATTTCCCCAGGCACATGATGTCGGGGACGGTCCCGGTGTGGTCCACCCCCCAGAGCGTGCCGGTACGCCCCATCCCGGTCTGGATCTCGTCCGCGATGAGCAGCGCACCGTGTGCGGTGCAGAGCTCGCGAGCGCAAGGGAGGTAGTCCTCGGGCGGGACGACCCCGCCCGCCTCGCCCTGCACCGGCTCGACCACGAACCCGGCGACGGGCGTGCCCACCTGCGCCGCCTTGGTCAGCTCGGCCTCGAGCGCGCCCGCGTCGCCGTACGGCACGAACCGCACATCCTGGAGCCCGCCCGCGAACGGCTCGCGGAACGAGGCCTTGCCCATGAGCGAGAGCGACCCCATGGACTTGCCGTGGAACCCGCCGAGCGTGGAGATGAAGAGATTCCGGCGGGTGTAGAGCCGCGCCAGCTTGATGGCGCCCTCGATGGCGTCGGTGCCGTTGTTGATGAAGAACGCGTTGCCGAGCTCGCCCGGCGTCACCATCGCAAGCAGTCGCGCCAGGGCCGCCCGCCATGGCTCCAGCAGCTCCTGGCTGTTGAGCGCCATGCGCTGCATCTGGCAGCTGACCGCGCGCAGGATTCGGGGGTGGTTCACTCCCGCGCTGAAGATCCCATAGCCGCCGAGACAGTCGATGTACTCGCGCTCGAGGAGGTCACGGAGTACCGATCCCTTTCCGGACCACTCGAGGGCGGCGAACTGGCCCGCCTCGGTCACCGACTTGCGGTAGCGGATGAAGCCGCGGTTCACGTGACGCTCGTAGGTCTCCACCGTTTCCGCGATGAACGCCTGCCGCTCGTCGAGGGACAGCTCGCGACCCTCGATCATCTCGAGGTAGCGCCGGGTGAGCGCGAGCACCTCGTCGTTCGCGTAACGAGTCAAGCCGACTTGATCTCCGTCCAGATCTGGTCCCAGGTCGCGGTGTCGCGGCCCAGATCAACCTGGTACTCGAGCCGCTTGAGCTCTTCCTCGCTCGGGTACGGTACCGGCGTGTGGAGCAGCTTCGCCGCCGCGAGGTTCGGCGTGCCGTACCCGGTGGCGTTGGAGAGCGCGGCACCCACCTCGGGGCGCAGGATGTAGTTCATCCACTCGTGCGCCGCCCGCTTGTTAGGAGCGCTCTTGGGCACCGCCATCGAGTCGCCCCAGATGGTGCAGCCCTCCTTGGGAATGGCATATGCCAGATTGGGCTGCTCCGCCTTGGCCTGGCTGGTGTCCCCGTTCCAAAGCTGCGCGATCCAGACGTCGCCGGAGATGAGCTGGGCCTTCACCGGCGCCGAGACGTAGGCCTTGAGGTGCTTCTTGGCTTCGACCGCGTCGGCCTTGGCGCGGGCGAGCTGCTGCGGGTCGGTGGAGTTGAGCGAGTGTCCGCGGTAGCGCAGGAATGCGCCGATCACCTCTCGTCCGTCGTCCATCATCGTCATCTTGCCGTGGTACTTCTTGTCGTGGAACACCGCCCAGCTGTCCACTGGAGGCTTTACCTTGTCGGTGCGGTAGGCGACCCCGCTGGTGCCCCACTGCCAGGGAACGGTGTGGGTGCTGCCGGGATCTGACGGAGGATTCTGGAAGATGGGCGAGACGTTCCCCCAGTTGGTGAGATACTTCTTGTTGAGGGGTGTGATCAGGTCGGTCGCGACCAAAACCGGGATGATGTAGCCCGAGGGGACGACGATGTCGTACCCGGTGGCGCCCGCCTGCAGCTTCGCCACCATCTCCTCGTTGCTCTCATAGGTGTCGTACGTGACCTTGACCCCGAACTCCTTCTCGAAGTTCGGCACCGTGTCCTCGGCGATGTAGTCCGACCAGTTGTAGATGTGCAGCTCCTTCTCGATCGGGCCGAGTTCCGCCTCGGCCTGGGACCCTCCCTCGCCTCCCTTGTCGCCGCCCCCGCCGCAGGCCGAGAGCAGCGCGCCGACCGAGCTCACGCTGAGGCCCAGGGCCATCGCGCGACGGACGAAGTCCCGGCGAGAGAGGCCCCCGCTCCCCAGCTCTCCCACCAGGCGTTCGAGTTCCTTGCGCTTCCTCATGCGGGCTCCTCTGTGAGTCGTGTCGTCATCGGATCCAGTCCTTCATCCGGTAGTATCCGCCCACCACCGGAAGAAACCAGGGGGTGCCCCGGTACAGCGGAATCGCCGGCAGCTCCCCAGCCAGAGTGGGGACAGCCCCCATGCCCGCGAGTGCGTCGCCCATGCGGGCGCCGAGCCAGGTGGCCAACGCCACGCCGTGTCCCGCGTAGGCGAGCGCGTAGTGCACGCCGTCCACCCGCCCGCCGTGCGGCATGCGATCGCGGGCGACGCCCAGGCTCCCCGACCAGGTATAGGCCAGCGCCACCGCGGCGAGCTGCGGGAAAAGCGCGCGGAGGTCTGCCTCGAGGATCCGGGCGCTCCGGCGCACGCTGGTGGGCGTGAACGAGGCCCTGCCGCCGAACACCAGCCTGCCGTCGTGGGAGAGCCGGAAGTAATGCAGCAGGTTCCAGGTGTCGCTCATCACCCGTCCGCGCGGCAGCACTTCGGCGGCGAGCCCGCCCAACGGCTCGGTGGCGACCACGTAGCTTCCCACCGGCACCACCCGCCGATGGAGCGCGGGGAACGCGTGGTCGGTGTACCCGTTGGTCGCGACCAGCACCTCGGCCGCCCGCAGTGGGCCGGCCGAGGTGGCGATCGTGGCGCCCGCGCTGTCGCGAACCACCCCGACGACCTCCACGCCCTCGACCAGCACCGCGCCCGCCCGGACGGCGGCTCCGGCCAGTCCCGCACAGTACCGTCCCGGATGCAGCGACCCGGCAAGCGGCTCCAGCAGTCCGCCGTGGTAGTTGTCCGAGCCCAGCTCCTCGCGCAGGTCTCCGGCGCCGAGCAGCGTCGTCTCGTGTCCGAGCAACCTGCGGAGGTCGCGGGAGGTCCGCTCCAGCTCCCGCATGTGGCCCGGCTTCGCCGCCAGGCTGATCCACCCTCGCCGGGCGTACCCGCAATCCAGGGCTTCCCGCGCGATCAATGCCTCGAGGCCCTCGATCGCCTCGTGGGTGGCGGCGAGCAGCGCGCGGGTACGGTCGACACCGCAGCGGCGCAGAAGCTCATTCGGATCGGGCTTATATCCAGGCAGCACGAAGCCGCCGTTCCGCCCGCTCGCTCCCCACCCTGCGCGATGCCGCTCCAGCACCACGACCGAGGCGCCGTGACCCGCCAGCGTGAGGGCGGCGGAGAGCCCGGTGTACCCGGCGCCGACGACGGCCACGTCGGCCCTGGGCGGCAGCGGAGTGGTCGGCGGTCGCGCCGGCAGGTCCTCGTCCCACAGGCAGCGCTCGATCAGCCGGGCCTCCGCCGCGCTCCTACTTCTCCCGCGCCAGCCGGTCCGCGAGGTAGATGAGGGCCGTCGTCACCAGCAGGATGATGGTGCTGATGGCGTTGATGCTCGGCTCGATGTTCCGGCGCACCATGCCGTAGACTACGATCGGCAGAGTCGAGGAGCCCGAGCCCGAGACGAACGACGTGATCACGAAGTCGTCGAACGACATGGTGAACGCCAGCAGCGCGCCCGCCAGGATGCCGGGCCAGAGTTGCGGCACCGTCACCTTCCAGAAGGTGGTGATCTCGTCGGCGCCCAGACTCATGGCCGCCTCCTCCAGATTCTGGTCCATCCCCTCCAGTCGCGCCAGCACCACGATCACCACGAACGACAGGCAGAAGGCGACATGGGCGATGATGATGGTGGTGAGACCCAGCGGGATCTTCACCAGGGCGAAGAGGATCAGGAGCGAGATGCCGACTACGATCTCCGGCGTCACGATGGGAACATAGAGAAAGCCCTCGAGCGCCGTCCGTCCCCGGAACCGGTGCCGTGCGAGGGCCAAGGCGACCAGGGTCCCCAGCACCGCCGAGACCACGGTGGATACCCCGCCGACGATGAGACTGGCCTTCAGCCCGCGCATGATGTCGGGGCGCTCGAGCAGCCGGTAGTACCAGTCGGGGGTGAACCCGACCCAGCTCGCGGAGAACTTTGAGTCGTTGAACGAGAACGCCACCAGCACCAGGAGCGGCAGGTGGAGGAAGGCGTACACCGCCAGGGTGACGCCGATCAGCCAGCGCGGCAACCGGCCGGCCATCTACCGGGCCTCCTCCTGCTCCCGGTCCTTCACCTTGAGATAGAGCATCACCGCCACCAGCACCAGCGCCATCACGATGAACGACGCTGCCGAGCCGAAAGGCCAGTTGCGCGCGGCGGAGAACTGGTTCTGCACCAGGTTGCCGATCATCATCTCCTTGGCCCCGCCCAGCAGGTCGGAGGTCAGGAAGGACCCCAGGGCCGGGATGAAGACCAGCAGACAGCCGGCGACCACGCCCGGCATGGAGAGCGGCAGGGTCACTCGACGGAACCGCTCCGCCGGCTTCGCGCCCAGGACCTCGGCGGCCTCCAGCAGCGAGAGGTCGAGCTTCTCCAGCGAGGCATAGATCGGCAGGATCATGAAGGGCAGGAAGCCGTAGACCAGCCCCACCATCACGGCGAAGGGAGTGTAGAGCATGGCGATCGGGTCCACTCCGATCTCCACCAGCCAGCTGTTGATCAGTCCCGTGTCCCGGAGCAGGAAGATCATGGCGAAGGTCCGGACCAGGAAGCTGGTCCAGAACGGGAGGACGACGAGAAAAAGGAGGAAGTTCTTCCAGCGCCCGGCCCGGGCGATGACGTAGGCGACCGGATAGCCCAGCACCAGGCAGATCACGGTGCAGGCCACCGACCACACGAACGTGCGCTGGAGGATGTCCAGGTACAGCGGGTCGAAGAACCGGCGATAGTGCTCCAGCGTGAAGCCGGCGTCCACCCCGCCGTAGACCCCGCGGGGCATCATGCTGTAGACCAGCATGATGAGGATGGGAACCAGGAAGAACACCAGCAGCCAGAGCGTCCCCGGCCCCAGCAGCAGCCAGGCCCGCGCCTGCGGCCGGGGATGCAGCCAACCCAGCAGTCGCTGCCGGGCCGATGGCATCAGCTCTCCTCGAGGATCTGGCAATTCTCGGGCAGCCAGCCGACAGCGGCCCGGTCTCCGCGCTTCCAGGGTAGCGGTTTGATCAGCTGTCCCTCATTCCGGACCGCGACCGTCACCGTGCCGACGCGCGGCACCCGCACCAGCACGTGCATGGTCTCGCCCAGGTAGATCACGTCCTCGATGGTGCCGGCGAGCGCGTTCTCGCCCGCCGGAACCTCGCCCGAGGGCCAGACGTCCATCCACTCCGGCCGCACCGCGATCCGGACCTGCTTGCCGTCCCGGAGGCCGGGATGCGCCGGCAGCCTCGCGCACCCGCCGTCCTCCCACTCCAGCTGCCAGCCTCCATCCGACCCACGCGCCCGCCCTTCGAAGAAGTTCGACTCGCCGATGAACTTCGCCACGAAGGCGGTACGGGGGTTCTCGTAGATCTCCGCCGGCGTCCCCAGCTGCGCCACCCGCGCGTTGTCCATGACCGCGATGCGGTCGGACATGGTGAGCGCCTCTTCCTGGTCGTGGGTGACGTAGACGAAGGTGGTGCCCAGCTGCTTGTTCAGCGCCTTGAGCTCGAGCTGCATCTCCTTGCGAAGCTTGAGGTCGATCGCGCCGAGCGGCTCGTCGAGCAGGAGGATGGCAGGCTCGAGCACGAGTGCGCGGGCCAGCGCCACACGCTGCCGCTGCCCGCCCGAGAGCTGCCCCGGCATCCGGCGCGCGAAGACGTCCGGCTTGAGCCGGACCATCTGCAGCGCATGGCGCACCCGGTCGCCGATCTCGGGCTTCGGCAGCTTCCGCTGCTCCAGACCGAACGCCACGTTCCGTTCCACCGAGAGATGGGGAAACAGCGCGTAGTTCTGGAAGACCATGGCGACCTTCCGCTCGTACGGTCGTTTCCGGTTCACCACCTCGCCCATGAGGCGGACTTCGCCGCCGTCCTCGTCGGGGTGCTCGAAGCCCGCCAGCAGTCGCAGGGTGGTGGTCTTCCCGCAGCCGGACGGGCCCAGCATGGAGAAGAACTCTCCCCGGAGAATCTCGAAGGAGACGTCGTGCACGGCCTTCACATCGCCGAAGGTCTTGGAGACGCGCGAGAGCTGAACCACGGGAGCGGCTGTGGGCGGGGGCGAGGCGACCACGCGGCGGGAGTCCTTCACGGAGTGCGAGCGATCCGTGTGTGCAGGGATTCGGTGAACGTACTTTCCGCTAGGAGGGCTGTCGAGTGCCACCGGCCGCCTCGGCCAGCGCCTCACCCACCGCGTCGAGACCCTCGTCCAGCAGCGTGTCGTCCGCCGTGAGCGGAGCGAGGACCCGGACGACGTTGCCGTAGGTGCCGGCCGAGAGCAGGATGACCCCGCGGCGCAGCGCGGCGGCGAGGAGCCTGCCGGTGAGCGCCTTGTCCGGCCTCCGGGAGGCGCGGTCGGCCACCAGCTCCATCCCCACCATGGCGCCGAGTCCCCGCACATCGCCGATGGATGGATAGCACTCGGCCCAGCTCTGGAACCTCGCCGCGATGCGCTTCCCGGCCCGCGCGGCTCGCTCCGGGATCCGCTCGTACTCCATCGCGTCCAGCACGGCCAGCGCCGCGGCGCAGGCCAGCGGGTTCCCCCCGTAGGTGCCGCCAAGACCACCCGGCTCCGCCGCTTCCATGACCTCGGCGCGGCCGGTGATCGCCGCGAGCGGCAATCCTCCGGCGAGAGACTTCGCGGTCGTGATGATGTCGGGCACCAGGTCGTAGTGCTCGCAGGCGAACATCGTCCCGGTGCGCCCGAACCCGGTCTGGATCTCGTCGGCGACGAACAGGACGCCGTGCGCCCTGGCGAAGGCGGCGAGTGCCCGCACGTACTCCACCGGGGCCGGAACGAACCCGCCCTCACCCAGCTCCAGCTCCATCACCACCGCAGCGACCGAGCCCGGATCCACCAGCGCGGCGAACTGCCGCTCGAGCCACTCGACGCTCGCCATGCAGCAGCGGTCCGGCGGTCCGGCGGTCCGGCGGTCCGTTCTCTGGCAGCGATAACAGTAGGGATAGGGAAGCCGATACACCTCCGGCGCGAAGGGCCCGAAGCCTTTCTTGTAGGGAACCACCTTCGAGGTCAGGGCCATGGCCAGGTTGGTCCGGCCGTGAAAGCCGTGTTCGAAGCAGACGACCGCCTGCCGCCCGGTGAAGACACGCGCGACCTTCACCGCGTTCTCCACCGCCTCCGCCCCGCTGTTCACGAAGAACGTGCGCTTCTCATGGCTTCCCGGCGTCACCCGGTTCAGCCGCTCCGCCAGCTGGACGTAGGGCTCGTAGGTGGAGACCGGAAAGCAGACGTGCGCGAAGCGGTCGAGCTGGGTCCGGACCGCGTCCACCACGCCCGGATGACGGTGGCCGGTGTTCACCACGCCGATCCCCCCGCCGAAGTCGATCAGCCGGTTGCCGTCCACGTCGGTGACCACGGCGCCTTCCGCGTGCGCCACCGCGATCGAGGTGACGGCCGGAACGCCGCGCGGCACCGCGGCCGCGCGGCGCGCCAGGAGCTCGCGGCTCTTCGGGCCCGGGATCTCGGTCCGGATCTGGATGACGCCGGCCATGCTCGCCTCGCGGCGTGAGACGTGGTGGGTGGAGCGGAAAGATACTTCTGGCTCGGCGCGCGGTTCGACGTCAGCGAGTTCCACGACCGGGGGCTCGGGAACGGCTTGACCCTGCCGATGCTGCGCCGCCAGCTGGAGCGCTGGGCCGAGGGCCTGCAGACGACTGAATAAGTATGCGTCCTGGCCCACCTTCGAATTCGCATCCAATTCAGCCGCAACAACTTAGAGGGTGAATGTGCGCCGCGCATCCGCCCCCGAATGCCACCCGGCGCTGGACAGTCACTGGGGGGCGAGCGCTATGATGCCTATGCGCCGACCCTCCAGGGGCGGGCGCGTTTGCATCCTCCGACCAAGCGGAGGGTCCACTCCTCGCGGCTGACGATCTCCTTGAGCTGCGAGCCCCTATAAGCGGGGGGGGCGAGGAGGCGAAGCCTCCAGACCGAGTCCCGCTTCACCCGAAAAGAGGAGTTTGTGAAAACCCTGCTGTTGGGCGCAGGCGCGGTGGGGACCGTGTCCGCCCTCAAATTCGCGCAGGAGGCGATGCTCGAGCAGCTGGTCATCGCCGACGCGGTGTCCGCCCGCGCCTCCCTTCTGGCGGACCGGCTCGACGATCCTCGCGTCACGGCCCTGGGCCTCGACGCTGGCGATCGAGCAGCGGTTGCCCGGACCATTCGTGAGACCGGTACCACCATCGTTCTGAACGCCGCCCTGCCCGTCACCAATGTCCAGGTGATGCGCGCGTGCCTGGACGCAGGTTGCGACTACATCGACCTGGCCAGCGGCGGCACCGACGCGGACGGAGTCCCCAAGCTGGAGGACCAGTTCGCGCTCGACGCGGAGTTCAGGGCCGCCGGACGGATCGCCCTCCTTGGGATGGGCGCCGATCCCGGCACTACCAACGTCTACGCCGCCTACGCCGCAAGGCACCTGCTGGACACGGTCAACGAGATCCGGGTCCGCGACGGCGACAACTCCGTCTGCCAGGGGCACGACGGGTTCGTGGCGGCATTCAGTCCCTGGGTCTTCATCGACGAGTGCCTCTGCAAGGCCGTCAGCTGGCGCGACGGCCGGTACCACCTGGAGGAGCCGTTCACCGGGTTCGAGCCGTTCGAGTTTCCGGAGCTCGGCATCCTCAACTGTTACTACGTGGACCACGAGGAGTCGAAGACCCTGCCCCGCTTCTTCCCGAATGCCCGGGTGGTGGACTTCAAGCTCTGTATGGACGACGTCACGGTCGAAACGCTGCGGGTGATGAAGCGGCTCGGCCTCTCGGCCAAGAGCCGGGTGCAGGTCGGCGACGCGACGATCGCGCCGCGCGATCTGGTGGTCTCACTGCTTCCCCAGCCCAAGGATCTCGCGGGCCGGATGCGGGGCAAGACCTGCGTCGGGACCCTGGTCCGCGGGCTCAAGCATGGCGAGCCGCGGGCCTACTACATCTACAACGTCTCCGATCACGAGGCCGCCTACGCCGAGCTCGGTGTGCAGGCGACCGCGTATCAGACCGGGATCCCTCCGGTGATCGCGGCGCGGCTCATCCATGATGGGATCTGGCGCGGTGCGGGAGTCCTGTCTCCGGAGCAGCTGGATCCGGATCCGTTCCTGGAGCGCCTGTCGAAGGAAGGGATGCCCTGGCACGTTCGGGACGATTCCGCTCGGACAGGGGTGCCGCGCGTGCCTCGGCTGTCCAGACCGGAGACCGCTGCGGCGTAGGGCGCCGGTGAGGTTTACCACAGAGCCACGGACGCCACAGAGAACACGGAGACAACAACCTTTTTTGTTTGTCTCCGTCCTCTGTGGCCTCCGTGGCTCTGTGGTAAATTTCGGTAGCCCAGCAAATCCGACCAGGCCAGCCAAGAAGACTCAGCAGCACCGGAGGAGCCGTATGACCAGCACGGCAACGGCGACCAAGAAGGCCGGCAAGGCCGAGGTCGCCAGGTATCAGATGTACATCGACGGGAAATTCGTGGACGCGGCGGATGGGAAGACGTTCGACGTCTTTGATCCGTCCACCGAGGGCGTGGTCGCCACCTGCCCGGCGGGCAAGGCAGCGGACGTCGATCGAGCGGCGAAGGCGGCCCATCGTGCGTTCTATGACGGCTGGCGCACGGTCAGCGCCCAGGAGCGGGGGCGGGTTCTGTTCCGCCTGGCCGAGCGGATCCGGGCCCGGCGGGATGAGCTGGCGCAGATCGAGACACTCAATTCCGGGAAGCCGATCGTCGAGTCCGAGTACGACATGGACGACGCGGCCACCTGCTTCGAGTACTACGGCGGGCTCGCCACCAAGATCAACGGCGAAGTCCTGCCTGTGCCAGCCGACGCGGTCTCCATGGCCATGCGGGAGCCGGTGGGGGCCGCGGGGCAGATCATTCCCTGGAACTACCCGCTGCTCATGGCCGCCTGGAAGATCGCCCCGGCGCTGGCGGCGGGGTGCACGGTCGTGCTCAAGCCGGCGGAGCAGACGCCGCTCACCATTCTGAAGCTGGCCGAGGACTTCGAGGCCGTAGGTTTGGCGCCGGGTGTGGTGAACATCGTGACCGGCGACGGTCCCGGCGCCGGCGCGCCGCTGGTGGCGCACCCGAAGGTGCGCAAGATCGCGTTCACCGGCAGCGCCGAAGTCGGCAAGCTCATCATGCGGAACGCCGCCGACCAGCTGAAGCGGGTCTCGCTCGAGCTCGGCGGCAAGTCCCCCAACATCTTCTTCAGCGACGCCGACTTCGAGAACGCGGTGGACGGCGCCCTGTTCGGCACCTTCATCAACCAGGGTGAGGTCTGCTCCGCCGGAAGCCGCGTCCTGGTTCAGAAGGACATCTACCGCAAGTTCGTGGATGCCGCCGCGGCCAAGGCGAAGACGATCAGGCTCGGCCCGGGCGCCGACCGCGAGACCAAGATGGGCCCGCTGGTGAGCGCGGAGCATCGAGATCGCGTGGCAGGCTACCTCGACGTGGGCCGGCGCGAGGCGAAGGTCGCCGTCGGCGGCGGCCGGCCGAAGCAGTTCGAGAAGGGGTGGTACGTGGAGCCTACGATCTTCTACGACGTGGACAACGGCGCGAAGATCGCCCAGGAGGAGATCTTCGGGCCGGTGATGAGCGTCATCCCGTTCAAGGACGAGACGGAGGCGATCCGGATCGCCAACGAGTCGCCCTATGGACTCGCGGCCGCGGTGTGGACGCGGGACATCTTCAAGGCGTTCCGGGTGGTGAAGGCGCTCGAGGCGGGAATCGTGTGGGTCAACCACATGCAGCCGACCTTCGTGGAGGCGCCGTGGGGCGGGTACAAGATGAGCGGCTTCGGCCGGGAGTTGGGGCACTGGGGGGTGGAGGAGTACCTGGAGACGAAGCAGGTGTTCATCAATCTCGACGAGAAGCCGATCGGGTGGTACTGACGGCGGGGCAGCGGCGCGCGGGGCCAGCTGGTCGGTGTTGCTTGAACGAGACTATCGCATCCACGATCGGAGAAGCTGCACAGAACGCGAACGCCACCTGTTACCCATCAGGTGATGACACGTGTTACCCATCAGCTGAGAGGTTCAGCTTACGGATCACCGTGTGGCGGAAGTCATCCCGCCGTCCACGATCATCGAATGCCCCGTCACATATGAGGCCGCATCCGAGCACAGCCAGACTGCTGCTTCAGCAGCCTCTTCAGGCCGCCCGATGCGGCGCATCGGGATGAGCCCGGTATACTGGGCCTCGGCCGCGGTGGAGCCCTCTGGTGTCCCACCACCTATAGTCTCGAAGACCTGCTCGAGCATTGGTGTCCGAAAGGCTCCCGCTACCAACGCGTTGACCCGAATGCCCTGCATGGCGTACTCCTGAGCTGCCGATTTGGTAAGGGCAAGGACCCCTGCCTTGGCCGCGGAGTACAAAGCTCCACCAGGCGCGCCGCCCAGCCCATTCACCGATGACGTATTTACGATCGCCCCGCCCGAAGGCGACTGGGCGAGCATCTGCCGCACCTCGGAACGCATGCAGAGCCACACGCTCTTCAGGTTCATGGCGACCGCCCGATCGAACTGCTCCTCCGTGAAGTCCGCGGTGAGCGCGAGGGCGCCGTCGGTGGTTGCTGCGTTGTTGAACGCGGCATCCAGGCGCCCGTAGGCTGCTACGATGGAGGAAACCAGGCGGTCCACGTCCGTGGCAAGCGAAACGTCCGCCTGGACGAAGCGTACGTCCGCACCTTCTTCCTGGAGTTCCTGCGCAGCCTGTTCGCCCAGGTCGATCCTTCGGGCGGCGAGGACGATCCTGGCGCCAGCCCGTGCAAAGGCCGACGCAGCCGCCCGGCCAATCCCCGAGGTGCCGCCCGTAATCAGAACCACTTTGCCCTGCACGATGGTCATTGGAATCTCAAGCTTCGCCGTGCTCCGATGTCAGTCGCGCGGCCTAACGAAAATGCGCATCAGCTGCGGGCTATCATCTCGCCGCCCGCACAATCCTTTGCTTCCTTGGCGGCACTCACCGGAGGGTGCCCGCACGGCGCCCCGCGCGCTTCCGGCCCGACGGCTGCATGCGCGGGTCAGGCAGCGGCGCCGCGCGATGTGAGGCGGAGCAGCAGGAGCGAGATACTGGGTCAGGCTGCCACCGCGCTCTGTGCACGTTGTAAGGCCACCGGCAAGGCCACTTGTGAGCCGCGGGCCTAGTGGTCGGGACGTCTGCCTCGCGGTTCGGTAACGTCGCCCGAGAGACGAAGCCGACCCCCGCCGTGCTCACTGGAAGCCGCGGGCGAGTGTCCTCGAGTCCCGGGCCAGTGAAAACGACCGCGGCTTCCGCTCGTCACTCCCGTGGGCCTGGCCGCCTTGACCGGGGCTGGCCGCTCCGGCGGCGCCGCCGCGCAAATCCTCAGAGTCCTTTAGGTCCATTTCCCATAGGAGAGCCTCATGCCCCGTCCCGCGTCCCTGCTCGTCTCCGCGATCGGTTTCCCCCTCCTGCTCGCCGCCTGCGGCGACGACGCCGTGCCGCCCAGCGGGCTCGGGGCCGAGGACGCGTCGGCCTCCGCCGCGCGCGTGTCGGCCCTGGCGGCCAGCCACCTCCGGTTCCAGATCAAGGACCGCGGGGCGAACGCCAGCTTCAGCAGCGTGGACCCGTCGGGATGCGTGGAGACGTTCGTGTTCGTCTTCGGCTCGAATGAGACGGTGAAGGAAGGTCCCGGGAGGCCGGCCACCGGGCCGCTGGCCGTCGTCCAGTTGTCCCAGTACGACTTCTGCAACAACACGCTGGGGGAGTTCTTCGGCTTTGCCGAGGATGCGACGTTCGAGGTGAGCCGGAAGCTCGACCAGGCGCACCTCAAGGCGACCGTTCCCGGATTCCTCGACGAGACCGGGGTGGAGGCCCCGGCGGTCGTGGATCTGACCTGGACCGGCGCCGGCGAGCTCTTCAGCGAAACCGATCGCTCGCGCGTGAAGTTTCCCGGCTCGATGCTGACCCAGTGGTTCAAGGGCACCTTCCGCCCCGCGCAGGTCTCGGGCTCGGTGACGGTAGGCAAGCAGAATCTCGCGACCGCTCCGGTGGACGCGCTGATCATCCGCGCCACGCAGGGCAGCTTAGAGGTCGTGCGGACTCGGTAGGGGATCTCGAGGTCAATACGGGGCGACGTAGTCGAACGCGAACACCCGTGCGATACTTTCGAGATCCCGGATGTTGGCTGACACGACGATCGCCTCGATTTCTCGGCCAGAGACAGCAGCCAGAGTAGCGAAGCGGGTCCGTCTGGATTCCACCGAGAGCGGGCTTCGACCGCCCGATACGGAGCTGGCTCATCGGTGCCTTCCCACGCACCAAGCAACGAGCTCGGCAGCAGCAGCAAGGGGCCGCCGTTCGATTCAGCCCATTGAAGGGCCGGTAGGCTCATCGTGCTCCTTTGCCGCTGCCTAACGACATGCGCATCAGCTGCGGGCTATCGTGCCCGCGCCCGCACAATCCTACGCTTCCCTAGCGGCACTCTGGGAAGGCGCCGCCCAAGCGGGGCCCCGTGCCTATCCGGCCCGTCGGCTGCATGTGCGGGTTAGGGCGCCTCGGCACGCGGCCGTCTACCGTCCGGCCCCCATAGCGCTGAGCATGTGCTGGTCCTGCTCCAGTCTGCCCTGCAACAGCGTGAGTAGCTCCTGTTCGAGCTGGACGAACCGCTGAAAGGAGTTCAGGACCGCCGGGGAGGCCAGCGCCGCCTCGTCGTGCCGACCCATCGGAAGATCTCGAGATCCAGACATTTGTCGGGCGATCGTCTCCAAGCGGAGACCGGCGCGCCGGAGATCCTTGGCCAGATCCTGGTACACCTCACTTTCCTTCTGAGACCGGTCGTCCGTCAGGTCCAGCGAGGGTATGTGGGCCTCGAGGATGCTTCCCATTGCCGATGTCAACTCTCCCAGCTTCGCGGGAAGTGGGGCATTGTCCGCTAGACCCCTGCCACAGGTCGGTTGCTCATCCATGCTGTCCTCCCTCGCCCCGGACCTCTGCATCTAGTGGAAGCGAGGTCGAGACCTCGGCTTACAACCATCACAGACCTAGATGCACGTTGGTCGGCCTAACGAAAATGCGCATCAGCTGCGGGCCATCATGCAGGCGCCCGTACAAACTTCCGCTTCCTTAGCGGCACCACCGGAGGGTGCCGCCCGGGCGGGGCATCGCGCCCTTCCGGCCCGTCGGCTGCATGCGCGGGTTAGGCGGCTACCCGCGTGGAGCACACCATCTAGGGGCCGAGCGAGGCGAGCGGAATCACGCTCTCGAACGGCTCGTAGGCGAACGTCAGACTCTCCTCTGCCAAGAGCCACCGGCGCGCGAGGAGCCCTCGGAGCGCCCGCTTCGCCGTCTCAGCCAGGCTCGGATGGAGATTGAGCGACTCGATCTGGCCATCCAACTCTGAAAGCAGTTCTCGAATCCGGGCCTGATCGATCGCCGGCGCCGCTCCGAGTGCCGCCTGGATATTGGTCCACGCACTCAGATACGGATCCCGGTCGAGCACCGGCGGGACAGCCTGCCGCAGCACTGCTGGGGCTAGCTTCGACAGCCGTCCTACAAACTCCCGCGCCACCGCGGCCCCAGCCCAGGCGGCTTCCCAGCTCATGTCCAAAACCCTTCCTTCTTGCAGCCGCCTACCGACTTGCGCATCAGCTGCGGGCCCGCACAAACCTACGCTTCCGTTAATGGCGTCATCGGAGGGCGCCGCCCGCGCGGCGGCCCGTCGGGTGCATGCGCGGGTTAGGCAGCATGCCGGCGGAGCTATTAGTAGCACTACCCTTCGGCCGATGCTCCCCTTTTGCCGTGATGGGCTCCTTCGTCGTGACCCCACCTCACTCCGACGCCTCAGCGCGTCTGCTCGCGCGCCAGGACGCCCGCCACGCGGGGGCCTCCCAGCGCTCCATGACGTAAATCCGCTCGCGAGCGACCTTGTCCTCCCGGAACTCCAGCAGCTGAACCCCGTCCTGCCAAGGGCCGCCGTTATAGCTAACCGAGCACTCCACCACAACGAGGTCCTCCCGTGCGGTTATCCGTCGGAGCCGGAAGCCAGGCTCACTGGATACTGACGGCGCCACTCACGAAAGTTGGCCACGCCCTCGAATCGTTCTCCCGATTGCGGAAATTCCAGCACCGCGTCGTCGTGGTACATCTCGTGAGCGCGGTCTACGTCCGTGCCCAGGTGTTCCCAGTGCGCCGCACCCGCTCGAGCAGAGTCGCCTGATTGATGGGGAATACCTCTTGGTTGAGTCTGCGGTGCACGTCATGCTGCCTACCGACTTGTGCATCAGCTGCGGGCACTCGTGCCCGCGCCCACACAAACCTATGCTTCCTCAGCGGCACACACGGAGGGTGCCGCCGGCGCGGAGGGCCGCGCCCCTCGGGCCCGTCGGCTGCATGCGCGGGTTAGACAGCGGCGGGCAACCGAACTAAGCTGCACGCTTAGACGAGGCGCCACTCGGGGAACGCCCGCCCTAGGGCAGCGCGCATGCGCCGGGCGTGGGACCCCGGCCAATACACGCGACCACAGCCCGGGCAGCGGCGCACGGGGCCTGGCAAGCCCTGCGCCTCCAGCGGGACCAGGCTCGCCGACTCAGCTTCTGTGGCCGGCCGGAGCTCTGCGTTGCAGACCAAGCAGCGGGTGAACAGTTCACCCGGTGCGCCGAGGCCCAGCTCCGCTACGACCTGACGAAGCTGCCCAAGAGGCCGATCCTCGACAATGAACAGCGCTCGCTCTGGCCGCAACTCAAGTAGGAGGCGCCGGTCCCGCGTCAAGAGGATCCGTTCCTCTATGCGGGCCCAATCGACAAGCGCCGGGTCCTGGGTGGCTGGATCGTAAGCGGTATCGCACCCAAGCACCCGGAGCCAACGGGCTAAACGCCCAAGCATGGCATCAGCCAGGAAACGAACGGTCGTACCCTTGCTTCTGACAAACCCCGCTGCTGCTGCCTAACCAAAATGCGCATCAGCTGCAGGCCCTCAAGCCCGCGCCCACACAAACCTACGATTCCGCTGATTGGCCACTAGGAGGGCAGGCCCGCACGGAGGGTCGGCCCGCCCCGGCCCGTCGGCTGCATGCGCGGGTTAAGCGGCCGCGATAGACGAACCTTACGGGTTGTCTTCCAGCGTGAAGCCAATCTTGAGGGTTACCTGCCAGTGGGCCACCTGACTGCCCTCGATGTGGCCCCGCGTCTCGACCACCTCGAACCAGCGCAGGTTCCGGAGAGTCTGAGAAGCCTTCGCGACGGCACTTCGGATGGCATCCTCGACGCCGGTCGCGGAGGATCCAACGAGTTCGATGGTCTTGTAGATATGGTCCGGCATCCGACCTCCCAAGGCAATAACAGTTGGCTGGTCGTGCGGTCCGCCTAACGACTGGCGCATCAGCTGCGGGCCCTCGTGCCCGCGCCCGTACAATCCTACGTTCCACAGCGCGCTCTGGGAGCCCTGTGGCCGAGCGGAGCGCCGCGCCCCGGCGGCCCGGCGGCTGCATGCGCGGGTTAGACCGCATGCCGCTTAGAAGGTCGTGGTTTCCTCTTCCGCGATGAGGAAGAGCGGTGGCCCACCGCTCGAGATCGCAACTGCGTGGGCGACGGCTCGTTTCGCCGGTTCGCTCGCCGCGGCCGCTTGCAGGTTCTTGAGCGAGGGGAAGTGCAGCTCGGCTACTCGAGCAAAGGGTGCTGCCCCGCCATCTGCCGTGCCAGTGATCTTGGAGGCGACGAACTTGGTCAACCCGGGAAAGGTCACCGGTGTCACCATTGGCGCGTGGTCCTCCCGATACGCCCGCTCAAATGCAGCCGGGTCCCGGGGAGCCGGATAGAGAACCATTATCTTGGCGCCTGCCATATTCCCTCCATGTCTCTGGTGCTAGTCATGTGGCCTAACGAAATGCGCATCAGCTGCGGCCCTCGTGCCCGTGCCCGCACAAACCTACGCTTCCTTAGTGGCGCCACCGGTGGATGTCGCCCGAGCGGAGGTCCGCGCCCTCCGGCCCGTCGGCTGCATGCGCGGGTTAGGCCGCGCCGCTCACCGAGCGGTCCCCTTGAAGGTCATCGCGCAGTGCCGCTCAAGCCGTACCGAGTCAGCCGGACTCGGGCGTTGGATGAGTCGCCGAAAGCATGGTTCGACCGCCCCCTCAGCGAAAATGCCCACCACCGAGGCCGTGTCCCGTCCGGTGTTCTCTACGCCGGTCCATGTGGCCGCCGGGATGTACACCAACGTGCCCGCTTCGGCCACCACCCGGCGGGCTCCCAGGGTCACGGTGACCTGCCCTCGATGGAGGAACAATGCCTCTTCGTGCCGTTCGTGCCGGTGCAGCGGGATGGCGGTCCCGGGCGGCATCTCTTCCGTGGCGATGAACAGCTCCTGAGAGTTCGTGAGGGTCGGCCCGATCTTGAGCAGCATGGCGCGGCCATCCCGAAACGGCGGGACCCGTTCGCCTTCCGCAGGCCGGAGGATGACACCAGTGTCTGCGCGGTCCGCGACCGTCGACGACTGGCCGAGAGCGGATGCCCCGTTCCCGGCAGCCACCATGAGGAGGAGTACCCCGCCGCCCTGCCTCAGGTGCATCCACATCGTGGGCCTCCTTCAAACTGCAATCTACTTGGCGCTGCCTAACGACATGCGCATCAGCTGCCCTCGTGGCGGCGCCGGGACAAACGTACGCTTACGCAGCGGCGCCACCGGAGGGCGCCGCCCGCGCGGAGGTCCGCGCCCGTCCGGCCCGTCGGCTGCATGCGCGGGTTAGGCGGCAGCGCGCGCCGATGCTTACATCAGAGATGCCCTCTCGACCCGGCGCACGAGACGAAAAGCCCAGATGGCAAGTGCTGCCGGGAGGAAGAGGCCGATTACGGAGATCCAGAGCGGCACGACCCATTGACCTACCTCGGCCGGCACCCGGTAGAGAAGCCGAAGAAGGTGGCCGATTGCGATCAGCCCGAACAAGGCGCCCGAGACTCGCAGATAGTACTTCATTGGCTGCTCCCTTCCAGGGGCGTGCGACGCCTAGCATTCCGATCAGACTGGTGCTGTCCGCCTAACGACTTGCGCATCAGCTGCAGGCTATCGTGCTCGCGTTCCGCACAAACCAACGCTTCCACTGCTTGACCTCAAGGAGCGCTGCCCCGAGCGGAGCTTCGGCCCGCCCTGGCCTGTCGGCTGCGTGCGCGGGTTAGGC
>JBKPGZ010000237.1:0-9345 GCA_046729675.1 Gemmatimonadota bacterium
TGCTCAGACGGGTCAGGCGCTCCCCCGCCATGTTCACCATCCGCTGGGTGACCCCCGGAAAGATCGGCGCCACCTCGTACCACTTGGACGGATTCAGTTCGGGATACTTCCGCTGGTGCTCGGAACGCAGACGCGCCTGCACGGGCATCACCGCTCCTCGCCGGCACGGGGCGCCGGCCGCCGGGGTCATTGGTCCTCGAGAGGTGGTGACAATCTAACGAACGGGGTTCCGCCGGGGCAGCGGGGCCCGGGTGCTGGACTTTTCATCCCGGTTTTTGTACAGTGTAAGCGATTGGATGTTCGTGGCATCCCATCGCTCACCTGAAGTACACTGTGAAGCCATGCCGACATTCCAGGTCGCGCAGCCGGTCGTGGCCGGCTCCGCCAAGTGTCTCGTCGTGGACGATGAGCCCAGTGTGCGCGGGTTTCTCAAGCGCATGCTCCAGGCCCAGGGATTCCAGTGCTTCGAAGCCGCCAGCGGCCTGGAGGCCCTCCGGGTGCTCGACCAGATCGGCGAGCCCCCTCTGATCGTCTCGGACATGCGCATGCCGGAGATGGACGGGATCCGCCTCCTCGAGGAGGTCCGCGCCAGGTACCCCGACACCTCTGTCATCATGCTGAGCGGTGTGAGCGAGACCAACACGGCGGTGGACTGCCTCCACCGCGGCGCGGCGGACTTCCTGCTCAAGCCGATCTCGATGAACGAGCTGCAGGCGCGGGTGGGGCGGGTGCTGGAGAAACGCGCCCTCGTGCTCCAGAACCGCTACTACCAGGAGAACCTGGAGCGCCAGGTGCGGGAGCAGGCGCAGCGGATCCAGGAGCTGTTCCTTCAGGGCGTGCAGATGCTGGCCCGGGCCCTCGAGGCCAAGGACGCGTACACCAGCGGCCACTCGATCCGGGTGAGCCAGTACGCCGTCGCCACCGCGGAGCGGATGGGCTTCGCTGGGCACTTGCTGGAGGGAATCAGGCTGGGCGGGGAGCTGCACGACATCGGGAAGATCGGCACCAGCGAGACGGTCCTGCACAAGCCCGGCACCCTCACCAAGGAGGAGTTCGACCAGATCACCCTGCATCCGTTGCTGGGCGAGCAGATGCTCTCGCCGCTGGCGCAGGACTCCCCCGACGTCCTCCGCATCGTGCGCTCGCACCACGAGCGGCTCGACGGCCGCGGCTTTCCCGACGGGCTCCGGGGCGAGAAGATCCCCATCGAGGCCCGGATCGTCGCAGTGGCCGACGCCTTCGACGCGATGACCACCCGCCGGCCGTACCGCGAGTCGCGTCCGCCGTCGGACGCCCTGGCGGAGCTCCGTCGGGTGGCGGGATCCCAGCTCGATCCCGAGGCCGTAGAGGCGTTCGTCGCCGTCTACGACTGAGGGCGGCTAGAGCGTTCCCTTCCGTTTGAGCAGGTAGTATCGCTCGACCAACGCCGATGCCGCGGCGTTGGGCAGCACATCCAGCACCATCACACCTCGCGACCGCATCTCCGCCAGCGCCGCCTCCCGCGCGCCCAGCAGCTCTTCGGCGGCGGCCCGCTGGAAGGCCTCTTCCTGGTCCCCCGGCCGCATCGAGGCGAGCGCCTCCATCGCCGGGTCCCGGAGCGTCACCGCCAGCGGCAGGTGTCGTGGGCGCAGCGTGGCGGCCTGTGCCACCAGCGCCTCGCTCGCGGTCCGGTCGATGACGTCCGTGAAGAGCACGGTGAGGGCGCGCTTCCGGCTGTGCAGGGCGAGGTGCCGGAGCGCGCCGGGGTAGTCTGACTCGACCAGCCGGCCCTCCGCCGCCGCGAGACCTTCCAGCACCGCGCGGAGCGCCCGCCGCCCCCGCGCCGGCGCCACGTAGCGCTGGATGGTGTCCGCGAAGACCAGGAGTCCGACGTCGTCGTCGTGCTCCACCGCGGCGTAGGCCAGGTGCAGTGCCGCCGAGACCACGGCCTCGAGCCGCGGAACCCCGTCCACTTCCGCCGTGAGCAGGCGTCCGGCGTCCACCAGCAGCATGACCTGCTGCCGCCGCTCGTCCTCGTATTGGCGGGCGATCGGCTTGCCTCGCCGCGCCGTCGCCTTCCAGTCGATGATCCTGGTGTCGTCGCCCGGCACCCACTCGCGCAGCCCCTCGAAGAGCCGGCCTTCGCCCCGATGCCGGACGCTCCGGAGCCCGGCCTCGCGCCGTCGCATCGCCTGCATCGGCAGCGCGCGAAGCGACGTGCCGCGAAGGCTCGGGTAGACCGTGGCGGTCCAGGGCGCCTCGATCCGACTCTGGCGCCAGGCCAGCCCCAGCGGGCCGAGGATCCGAAGGTCGATCGTTCCGCCGCTGCCGATGCCACGCCGGAGTGGCTGGAGCACGAGATGCTCCTCCACCTCGAGGTGGGCCGGCAGCTCCAGGCGCCGGAGCGGCGTAAGCGCACCACCCAGGGGCTCCGGCAGCTGCTCCTTCACCCGCACGGTGAGCCGCCGCCCGAGCCGGTGGCGCCAGAGGTACCGCACCACGAACCGCCGGCCGAGCGAGAAGGCGACCGGCACCTCGCGCTGCAGCTCCAGCGCCCGGGCGCCCGGTGCGAAGGCCGCATCCAGCACCAGCAGCGCGATCCAGAACGCGTCGAGGGCCAGCAGGACGGTGAGCGAGCCCGGCAGCAGGGCCGCGGCGGGGGCCATCAACGCCAGGGCGACCCCGCCCCACAGCCAGCGCCGCGAGGGAACCAGCTTCATCTCGGGGCCTCGATCTTCTCGATGATTCCCCGGAGCGCCGTGTCCGGGGCGACACCCTCGAGCTCCAGCTCGGGGGCCACCGTCACCCGGTGCCGCAGAACCGCCGGCGCCAGCGCCTTGACGTCGTCGGGGACCACATACGGGCGTCCCTCCAGCAGTGCGGCGGCCTGGGCCATCTTGAGCAGGGCGACGCTGCCGCGTGGCGAGGCGCCCAGCGCCAGGACCGGCGCGCTCCGGGTGGCCCGTACGATGGCCGCGACGTACGCGACGAGACTCGGCTCGACCCGGACGCGGCGGCAGGCATCGCGCAGCTCGGCGAGGCCGCTGGCGTCCGCCACGGCGTCGACGCCGTAGCTCTCCGGGGCGTCGGCCTCGAACCCGCCGAGCACCCGGTGGAGTATGCCCTGCTCGATCTGCTCCTCCGGATAGTCGAGCACGACCTTCACCAGGAAGCGATCCAGCTCGGCCTCGGGCAGCGGGTAGGTGCCCTCGAACTCGATCGGGTTCTGGGTGGCGAAGACGGTGAACGACTCCGGCAGCTCGTGGGATACCCCGTCCACGGTCACGCGGCGCTCCTGCATCGCCTCCAGGAGCGCGGCCTGGGTCTTGGCCGGCGCGCGGTTGATCTCGTCGCCGAGGACCAGGTCCCCGAAGATCGGGCCGGGACGGAAGGTGAACGTGCCCGTCGGCCCGGCGAGCAGGTTCACCCCGGTGATATCGGAGGGCATCAGGTCAGGTGTGAACTGAATCCGCCGGAACTCGAGCCGCAGCACCTGGCTCAGCGTCCTGACCATCAGCGTCTTGGCGGTGCCCGGCACGCCTTCCAGGAGGACGTGTCCTCTCGCGACCAGCGCGGCGACGACGTCGCGCACGGCCTCGTCCTGGCCCAGGACCACGCGGCCGAGCTGCTCCACCACGGCATGGGCCGCGGCGGCGGCGCGCTCGGCTTCGTCGGCGCCCAGCGGCGCCAGAGCGATCGTCATGTCGGCTTCAGCTCCTCCCACAGGGTCTCCACGGCGTTGCCCGCGGCGAGCACGCTGGCCGCGCCGGGCGGCGTGCGCAGCGTCGTCGTGAGCGTCTCCAGCGCCTCGCGCCCCCGAGTGCTCCGGACCGACGGAGCGAGCCCTTCGAGCCAGGCATCCAGCTCCGTGGCCGTCGGCCGGCCGCCGCGCGAGAGTCGGCGGCGCAGGCCCTGGACCATGAGCCGGACGGCCACGTCGTGGCCCCTCGCGGCGGCGAGCGTCGTGGCCAGCGCTCGGACGTGCTCCATGGGCGAGCGGCGGCGCCGCTCGATGGCGCTGCGCACGGGCCCGAACCTGACGCCCGAGGCCACCAGCGCCACCAGACCCACGGCGATGAGCTGCCACACCATCCATCCCCAGGGCGACCTCGCGCTCCAGGCCAGGGCCGCGGCACCGAGGGAACCCGCGGCCACGTAGCCCTGGTGGTACTCGTCCACGATCATGCGCCCGTAGCGGTCGGCCACCAGGCCGACCACGAACGCCCCCGCGAGGGTACGCCGGAGCGCACGGTTGCGGAACAGACCATCGTCCGACACCAGCGTCACCGTCCTGCCTTCCGGGTAGGAGAGGCGCAACACCACCGGTCGCTCCCGAAGGGTCTCGAGCAGCGTGTCCACCGCGGCCGGCTGCGGCACCTCGCACTGCACCCGTCGTCCGTCGAACGCCGCGCCGGTGTCCACGATCTCGCGCGCGGCGTGGGCGACCAGGACCGCGGCGATCCCGGGCGCGGGCAGGTCCTCCGCGCCCTCGGGGCTCCGGGTCCGGATCGAGTCGCGCCACGGCCGCCGATACACCCGATAGCCCAGGCATCGGATCGCCGCTTCGGCGCCCGGGCCCGCGAGAAGCAGGTCGGTGGGTAGCTGCAGCAGGTGCCGCGCATCCGCGGCCGTGAGCGGCATCTCGGGACCGAGCACGGCAAGGACGGACCGCGGCGTGGAGTCCGGCGCAACCAGGCTTGCAGTGGGCCGCCGGTACCGCTCGACCGTGACGCCGAGGCGAGCCGCGGCCTCGGCGAAGGCGCTCGCCCCGCCGGGTCCGGTGAGGTAGGTGGAGCGCCGCGAGTCCTCCGTGTCGCGGTCCGGCCGGGAGCCGACCGCGACGACGATCAGGCCGAGCCCAAGCAGGAGCCCGGCCGAGACCCCGAGCTCAGTACGCGGGCGCATGCCAGGGTCCGGCGCCGAGCTCGCGCCAGCGGCGGTAGTCGTCGAGCCCGAGCGACCGGCCCCCAAAGGCGCCGGCGTAAAGCGTGCGGACCAGCCCCCGCAGGCGGTCCCGGTCGCCGGCGCTGAGCCGGGCCTCGCGGGCGCACTCCGCCGGCGTCTTGCTGGGCTGGTACTTGAGGAGCCCTCCCGCGTCCAGCGTCAGCGCGATGGCGACGAAGGCGAGCTGCAGAGCGTCGGCGAACCGGCCCTCATCCGCCGCGCGGTCCGCCGCGCGGGAATACCAGTCGGCGTCGCGCCGCTCGCCCTCCGCGGCGGCGACGGAAGCCCGCTCGGAGCGCGCCGCCCCCCGAACCGTGAGCCAGACCAGCCAGGCCGCGTGGACGAAGATGGCCACCCATACCGCCAGGATGGCGATCGTAAAGACGCGGAACAGCAGCGGATTGTCCGTCCGCAGCCCCTGGAGCCAGTCGACCAGCAGGCCCCACCAGTCCTTCAGCAGTTGCAGCAGCGGCGGCGGCGGACTCCACTGGTACGGGTCCGTGGCGAACACGGAGTCCAGCGCTGCCCGGTAGCGCTCGGAGTCGCCCGCAGCCTGGAGCGGCATGTCCTAGGCAGGTTGGAGGGTCGAGGCGAGCACCTCCAGATCGAAGCCTTCCTTGCGGACCCGGAGATCGTAGTAGGCCACGGTGAGCACGCAGTAGAGCAGCGGGTAGAGCAGCATCTGCACGACACCCACGACGGCCAGGGTCAGCGTGCCCGGCGTCGCACCCAGGGCGCCGCCGGGAAGCGCCACGGCCGCCACGGTTCCGAGCCCGACCAGAGGCACGTACAGGAGGAGCGCCATCGTGACCAGCAGGGCGAACATCCGCCATCGCGACCCGCGGGTCAGCGACCAGGAGCGCGACAGCGCGCCGGTCGGCGAGATCCCCGGCTCGAGGACCAGGGACGGGAAGGCCAGCAGCAGCCCGCAGAACAGGATGATGCCGGGGAAGAACAGGAAGAGAAATCCGATCCCCACGATGATGGCGAAGAGCAGCGAGCAGATGATCAGCCGCGCGAGCAGCGGCGTGGCGCGCCGGAGCGCGTCCCGCGCCGCCAGCGGCCGGCCGAGGTAGCTCTCCGAGACCACGAACACGGTCGCGGCCGTGGCGATCGAGCTCAGCATCGTGAAGGTGACGTAGTGCAGCAGTGTCAGTGGGAGGTTGTACAGCACCCCGCCCGAGGCCTCGATGTAGAGGCCCAGCAGTACCGGCAGCCCCGAGCACAGGACCGCGATCGTGCCCAAGGTGGCGAAGTGCCGGCGATACAGTGTGAAGGAGACGTCGAGGATCTCACCCACCGACAGTGGGCGAAGGCTCGTGGACACCATGAAGCAGCTCCAGGAGGGCGGGCGCGACGAAGGGGGAAAGATGCGCGCCCGGTGCGACAGATGCGAGTCCTACGTTGGAGCAGTCTGCCCCCCGCGAAGGGGAAGGGTTAGAATGGCGCCATGCTGAAGCGCCGCCAGGCCCCGCCGGACTATCGCCAGCGCCTCCTGGTCGAGACCCCCGAGCACGTCACCCTGGACCTAGAGATCGCCGGCATCGGTTCCCGCGCCCTCGCCGCCCTGATCGACGTCCTGATCCTGGTGGGCTCCGCCCTGGGCACTCTGGTCGTGCTGGCCATCGTGGCCGGATTCGGGGTCACGCTCGGGTCGGTGGGCGGCGCGGTACTCGTCCTGATCGGCTTCGCCGTCTGGAACGGCTACTTCATCCTGTTCGAGGGCCTCCGCCAGGGGCAGACGCCGGGGAAGCGCTTCGTCGGGATCCGGGTCGTGGGCGACACCGGGAACGCCGTTGGGCTCGGGGCGGCAGTCGCGCGAAACCTGCTCCGTATCGCCGACTTCCTTCCCCCGCCTTATCTGATCGGCGCCCTCCTGGTGGCGCTGCATCCGAGAGGGAAGCGGCTGGGCGACATCGTGGCCGGGACGGTGGTTGCGCGCGACCGGCCGGCGGAGGCCGCGGTCCGGGCACCCTCCCGGGGGCGCGCCCGGGAGGCGCCAGCGCTGGTCCAGATCCCGGAGCTCACCGACGGCGAGTTCCATGTACTGGCGGAGTTCGCCCGGCGCCAGGGCCAGCTGACCCCGCCCGCCCGGGCGAGGCTCGCCGACGCCATCGCGGCCCGGCTGGGCGACCACCCTGCCCCGCCTGGTATCACCCAGCTCGACCATCTGCTGGAGCTGTATCGCCAGGAGCGGGAGCGGCGCGAAGGCTCCCTGGCCCCCCGGGGCTCGGCCGCAGCCGCCGCTTTCGCCGCTCGCAAGCGCGCCCGTTGGGACGAGTTCCGGGACTTGGCTGAACGTGCCGCGCGCCGCGGCCTGGACAGCTTCGCCTCTCAGGAGCTACCCGATTTCGCCGCCCGATACCGGGAAGTGGCCGCCGACCTGGCCCGCGCGCGCACCTATGGGGTGGATGACGCCACGCTCCAGTACCTCGAGCGCCTGGTGGCCGCGGGACACAACGCCCTCTACCGGGAGGACCGGGGCACCTGGCGGCGGATGTGGGAGGTGCTGGCGCGGGAGTGCCCCGCCGCGATTCGACAGGCCGGCGCCTATGTCCTCATCGCCTGTCTGGCCTTCATGCTTCCGGCCACGGCGGGCTACCTGGTGATCCGTGATCAGCCGGCGCTGGCGCCGGATGTGCTGCCCCCGGTGATGATCGAGCGGGCCGAGGCGGGGGCGGAACGAAAGGCCGAGGGCAGGCGTTACGTGGATGTCGCGCTGGAGGATCGGCCGTTCATGGCCTCCGCCATCATCACCAACAACGTCCGGGTGGCGATCGCATGCTTCGCCGGCGGCGTTTTCCTGGGCGTCGGGTCGCTGGCCCTGCTCGCCTACAACGGTCTCACGCTCGGCGGCGCGGCCGGGCACTTCGCCAACCAGGGACTCCTCGGATACCTGTTGGAATTCATCCTGGGCCACGGCTTCCTGGAGCTGTTTGCGATCTGGGTCGCGGGGGCGGCCGGGTTCCTGCTTGGCCGGTCGGTGGTGGCCCCCGGCGACCTGGCCCGGGGCGAAGCCCTGGTGCTGAGCGGCCGGACAGCGGTCCGGATGGTCGGCGGTGCGGCGATCATGCTGATAGCGGCGGGGTTGATCGAGGGGTTCGTCTCGGCCGGTGCGGGGGACGTGAAGGTCCGGGCGGTCGCGAGCGCCGTCAGCATGGCCTTTCTGCTGGCGTACCTGCTCAACGGGAAGGCGACGGCGGCCGGGGCCGGGTCAGATATCCCGCAGCATCGAGCGCATCCGGATCGCCATGGCCTCGATCTCCCGGAGGCTGTTTAACGTTTCCGGATCGAACTGCGACTGGTTGAGCAACAGGAGCTGGACCTCGGCGAGGAGGGCCGAGAGAGGGTTGGAGAGGTCGTGCCGCAGCTTGCCCAGGCGTTCGGATTCGGAGGTCACAGCTCGGCTCGGTGGCGATGCGGAGTGAGCCAAGATTGTGTGAACGCCGCACTTCTGCAAGCGGGCTCTTGACTGGGCACGGGGGGCGCCGTAAGTTGAATCGCTCCTTGGAATCGGCAGGACATCTCCCCTCACAACCCGTAACGCCCCAGGCTCCATTCGGGGCAGACAGCACCGCACATCGGGCCGCCATATACCCAGGCCAACCTCGCCGGCAACTTTCAACCGTTCTTCACATCACCCGCCCGCACGCCGGCAGGGCTCGTCCGTTTGGAGTCTCGTCCGTGGATATCGCTGAGCTGAAGCAGAAGTCGGTCGCCGAGCTGCACACCCTCGCCGAGCAGTTGAACATCAGCAACTACTCGGGGTTGCGGAAGCAGGATCTCATCTTCCGTATCGAGCAGTCCCTGCTGGATTCGGACACCGTCATTCGAGGCGAGGGCGTGCTGGAGATCCTGCCCGAGGGCTACGGCTTCCTCCGCAGCCAGGATTGGAACTACCTCTACGGGCCCGACGACATCTACGTGAGCCCCAGCCAGATCAAGCGGTTCGATCTGCGCACCGGCGACACGGTGATGGGCCAGGTCCGGCCGCCCAAGGAAGGCGAGCGCTACCTCGCGCTCCTCAAGGTCGAGAACGTCAACTTCGAGGAACCGGAGAAGACCAAGCATCGGATCGCGTTCGACAACCTGCGGCCCCGATACCCCGAGTCCCGGATCCGGCTGGAGCGGAAGAACAGCGATCTGTCCATGCGGGTGGTGGACCTGCTGGCGCCGCTGGGCAAGGGCCAGCGCGCGCTGATCGTATCCCCGCCCAAGGCGGGCAAGACGATCCTGATGCAGAAGCTGGCCAACGCCATCAGCGAGAACCACCCGGAGATCGTCCTCATCGTGCTGCTGATCGACGAGCGGCCCGAAGAGGTGACCGATATGGAGGAGAACGTAAAGGGGCCGCAGGTGGAGGTCGTCTCGTCCACCTTCGACGAGCCCGCCGACCGCCACGTGCAGGTCGCGGACATGGTG
>JBKPGZ010000238.1:0-36179 GCA_046729675.1 Gemmatimonadota bacterium
CAGGAAGTACTCCTGCTCCGGCCCCACTGTGGTGTACACCCGGGACACGTCCTGATCGGTCCCGAAGATCTTCAGGATCCGGAGCGCCTGGCGGGAGAGCGCCTCGACCGAGCGGAGCAGCGGGATCGTGGTGTCGAGCGCCTCGCCGGTCCAGGAGACGAACGCGGTCGGGATGCAGAGGGTGACGTTGTTGTCGCCCCGCATGAGGAAGGCGGGACTGGTCGCATCCCAGGCGGTGTAGCCGCGCGCCTCGAAGGTGGCCCTGATGCCGCCTGAGGGGAAGCTGGACGCGTCGGGTTCGCCTTGGACCAGCTCGGAGCCGGAGAAGTTGAAGACCACGCCGCCGTTCCCGTCCGGGGCGGCGAGCGAGTCGTGCTTTTCGGCGGTGAGTCCCGTCAGCGGCTGGAACCAGTGGGTGTAATGACTCGCGCCATTCTCGATGGCCCAGTCCTTCATGGAGGCCGCGACGACATCGGCGACCGCGGGGTCCAGCGGCTCGCCTCGGTCGATGGTGCGAAGCAGACTGCGGTACACCTCCTTGGGCAGGCGCTGCCGCATCACACTTCGGGAGAAGACGTCGCTACCGA
Source organism: Gemmatimonadota bacterium (assembly GCA_046729675.1). Taxonomy (GTDB): domain Bacteria; phylum Gemmatimonadota; class Gemmatimonadetes; order Gemmatimonadales; family GWC2-71-9; genus CAVVWJ01. The sequence continues at coordinate 588 of JBKPGZ010000238.1, forward strand.
AAATCGAGTCTACCCGCTCGGTCGGCGCGGTGCCGGCCTCGGGCGGGCGCGCGGTGGTGGTCACTGGGAGCTTCGCCTCGCTGGTTGGGGTGGCCCTGGGAAAGGACGCAACATAATCGCGTGCGCCGGGCTTGGAAGAGTTGCCGCGACTCAGTGGGCCACCAGCCCGGCGACCTGCTCCGCCAGCTCCGTGAGCTGGGCGGCCCGCCACTGTCCGCGGTCGTTGAGCTGCTCGACCAGCTCCATGGGCAGCGCCGACGGGCCGAGGCGTGCGCCGGCGATGGCACCGGCGATGGCGGCCAAGGTGTCCGTGTCGCCACCGGCCCCGATCGCGGTGCAGACGGCGCTCCAGTAGTCGTCGGGATCCCGAAGGAAGGAATAGAGGCTCCACACGACACTGGGGGTCACGAACGCGGAGATTCCTTGCCACTCGTCGGCGTAAGCGGGATCGAGGCCCTCCGCGTGGAGCCAGCGCGCCGCCTCCTCCGGCGGGAGGTGGGCCCAGGCCGCGAGACCCTCGATCGCCGACGCGACCGACTGATCCTGGGCGCCCGCGAGCGCCGCGACCTGGGCGAGGAAATCGGCGGAGTCCAGTGGCCCGTCGCGAGCCGCGAGCGCGACCGCGTGGGCAACGGCCACGGCGCCGGCGGCACAGCGCGGATCCAGGTGGGTGACGAGACTCTGTTCCACGGCGGCCGTGACGCGGGCCCCGGCGTCGGGGAAGACCAGTCCAAGCGGAGCGACCCGCATCATGCTGCCGTTGCCGGCGTACGGCGCCGGCGTCCCCGCCAGACTCCAATGTGTCCCCGAGCCCAGGCGCGCCGCGGCCGCGCGCGTGCCCGGACCGGCGCCGACGTCCTCGCCACGCGCGAACAGTCCCGAAAGCCGCCGGGCGAACGTCTCGGGGCTCCATTCGCCCGCCTCCAGCACACTGAGCAGGAGTTCCCGCGCGAGCTGAGTGTCATCACTGTACTGGCCGAACCCGAACTCCGGGTGAGCCAGGTCACCAGCCCGTCCGGCACGGAGGTAGTGATCCACATAGCGTCGGGCGACCTCGAAGGGCCGCGCCTCGACGACGAAGCCGAGGGCGTCGCCCAAAGCCTGGCCGAGGAGGCAGCCGGTCAAGGCGGTGGCAAGGCGGCTCATGGTGTGGCGCGCGTGATGAGTGTCACGGTTGTAGTTCCGTTCTACTCTTTTTACTTCACTGCTGCCAATCTAGGCGCCGGTGCAGACCGCTCGAGAAGACGAAGGTGTCGGAACCTGGGGATGGAGGGCGGGAGATGATGCCGAGGCGATGTGGTGATGTCGCGTTATCCTGGCCAGATTGAAGCAAGCGGGACAGCGGACAGGGTGGGATTCGAACCCACGATACCCTTGCGGGTATACCGGTTTTCGAGACCGGCTCCTTCAGCCACTCGGACACCTGTCCAGGGAGGCGGCAAGATAGCGAGACACAAGGAGTTGGGCAACCCGATATGACCGCGGACGACTTCACGATTCCCCCACCCGGTTACCGGCTGCCGCCGGACATTCGGCTGGGTCCGGTGTTGCTCCAGACCGCCGACCTCGGCCGTTCGGTGGAGTACTATGGCCGTGTCCTGGGCCTGCATCCTCTCAAGCACCGCGCAGGTGAGGCAACGCTGGCGGCGCAGGGTGATCCGACGCCTCTGGTCCGCCTCCGAGAGCGGCCAGGCGCCGTCCCGGTCCCACGGCGTGGGCGGCTCGGGCTCTATCACTTCGCGGTGCTCCTGCCCGACCGCGCGTCGCTGGGGCGATTCGCGGCCCATCTCGCCTCGTTGGGCGAGTATGCCGGCATGGCCGACCACCTGGTCAGTGAGGCGTTCTATCTGACCGATCCCGATGGGCTCGGGATTGAGGTCTATGCCGACCGACCCCAGGAGACCTGGACCGTGCGTGGGGGCAAGCTCGCGATGGCGACCGATCCGCTGGACCTCGAAGGGCTCGCGAAGGCCGCCGGGGGTCGTCCGTGGGACGGCGCCCCGCCGGGTACGCGGATTGGACACATCCATCTCTACGTGGACGACCTCGCGCGCGCGGGGCAGTTCTACCACACTGGCCTGGGGCTCGATCGCATCGGCCTCGACTTTCCCGGAGCATTGTTCATGTCGGCGGGCGGGTACCATCACCACCTGGGTACCAACACCTGGGCGGCCGGAGCTCCGAGGGCGAGCGAGGGAGACGCTCGGCTCCTGGAGTGGATCATCCACCTCCCCGACCAGGAGAGCGTTGAAGCGGCCGCCCGGTCGCTCGGCGCTGCGGCGCAAGAGGTCGCGCGCTCGGGCTCCGACGCCGTGGTGACAGATCCCTGGGGAACCAACCTGCGGCTCACGACGGTTTGAGAGGGGTGTCGCCGGTCACGGGATAGAACCGGGATCGGCCTAGCATCCCACGCCTCACTCAGTCGGGAGCAGCGATGCCCAGTCACACCAGCAGTGGACCACTGGCAGCCGCCGCGGGCAGCATCATCCTCGGCAACGATCTCACCGTCAATCGCATGGGCTTCGGCGCCATGCGTCTCACCGGCAAGGGGATCTGGGGTCCCCCCGCCGATCGGCAGGAAGCAATCCGAGTTCTCCGCCGCGCCATCGAGCTCGGCGTCGACTTCATCGACACTGCGGAATCCTACGGTCCCGCCGTCTCCGAGGAGATCATCGCGGAGGCGCTGCATCCCTACCCTGAAGGGCTGGTGATCGCCACCAAGGGCGGGCTGGAGCGGCCCGGTCCCGACCGGTGGGTGCCGAACGGTCGGCCGGACTATCTCAGGCGTCAGCTCGAGAGCAGCCTGCGACGGCTCCGGCTCGAGCGCATCGACCTGTGGCAGCTGCATCGGATCGACGAGAAAGTCCCCGAGAAGGAGCAGTTCGAGGTCCTGCGCGAGTTCCAGCGGGAGGGCCTGGTGCGCCACGTCGGTCTCTCCGAGGTCACCGTCGCCCAGATCGAGCGTGCGCGGCGGGTGGTTCCGATCGTCTCGGTACAGAACCGTTACAACCTGACCGACCGGGAGTGGGAGGCCGAGGTGGATCACAGCGAGCGTGAGGGCCTGGCCTTGCTGCCCTGGTTCCCGCTGGCTGCCGGAGCCCTGGACGAGACCGGCCCGCTGGCCCGCGTAGCCCGCCGGCACGGGGCGACGCCCTATCAGATTGCGCTCGCCTGGCTGCTTGCGCGGTCGCCGGCCATGCTGGTCATCCCGGGCACGTCGTCGGTCCCGCATCTGGAGGACAACGTGCGGGCGGCGGAAATCGACTTGACGCCGGAAGACCTGGAGGAGCTCGCGACCGTCTCCCGGTAACCCTGCGGGGACCCTACCTTTCTGCACCTTCCCCAGGAGCAGACATTGGGTTCCCTCATGCTCGGCGGCGCCGTTCTCGTCGCCGCGTTTCTGCTGTTCACCGCCGCGGCGGGGCGGCGGGCGTCCGGCGGCACGGCCGGCGCCACCCTGCTCCACACCGGCGCGTGGCTTCTCAGCGTCATCGGAGCCGTCATCCTGGTCTCGTCGAGCGTGATCGTGATCGACGCGGGCCGGGTGGGTGTTCGCCATGCGTTCGGCGAGGTGGATCCCCAACCGCTGCTGCCGGGCGTGCGGTTCGTCACTCCGTGGTCCAACGTGGAGCGGTTCTCCACCCGCGAGGAGCAGTTTCCCGAGCGCAGCGATCAGGCGGAGCAGATCAGCGCTCTCTCCAGCGAGCAGATGGGCATGCAGGTGGACGTGGCGGTTCGCTGGCAGATCGACCCGATGCAGGCGCCCAGCATCTTCCGGGAGCTGGGCGGCCAGGACCAGATCCAGAACGTGGTGCTGAACGCCATCCGGAACGGCGTGCGCGATGGGATGGTGCAGTACTCCATCAACGACATCGCCCAGCGGAACCGCATCGCCGGCACGATGTCGGAGGAGGTGGACTCGGCGCTGGTCACCCAGCCGCGTGCCGGCGGCGAGCGGTTCCGGATCGCCACGGTCACCGCCTTCTTCCTCAGGGACCTTCAGCCTCCGCCGCAGGTGGTCCAGGCGATCAACAACAAGATCGCGCAGGAGCAGCAGATCGCGACCGAGCGTCATCGGGTCGAGGTCGCGAGGCTGCAGGCCGAGCAGCAGCGGCTGCTGAACCAGACGCTGACGGCGGAGGCGCTCACCAAGCAGTACCTCGAGGTGCTGCACGATATCCGCACCTCGAATAACGTGGTGCTGATCGTGCCGACCGAGGGTGGGATGCCGGTGCTGGACGTGGGAGCGCTGCGGAAGAATCTGACGCAGCGGTGAAACACTGTCATCCTGAACGGAGCGAGGGATCTTACCAGCCCCGGCAAGACCCTCGCTCCGTTCGGGATGACAGGAGGGCTTACAGCGTCGCCCGCTTGCTCTGGAAGAACCGCTTGAGCAGGTCCCCGCACTCCTCCGCCATCAGTCCCCCGACCACCTCGGGCCGGTGGTTGAGCCGGGGATGCCGGAGAAGATCGTAGACCGACCCGGCCATCCCGCAGCGCGAGTCGTACGCCCCGAAGACGATCCGCCCGATCTTCGCCAGCACCAGCGCCCCGGCACACTGCGCGCAGGGCTCGAGCGTCACGTACATGGTGGCGAACGGCAGCCGGTCCTGACCCGCCTTCTGCAGCGCCAGCTGGAGGGCGAGGATCTCGGCATGGGCGGTCGGGTCCCGCCGGTGCACGGTCTCATTGTGCGCCTCGGCGAGGAGATCCCCGTCGGCGATGACCACGGCGCCGACGGGGATCTCCTCCCGCACCGACGCCGCCCGTGCGAGGCGCAGGGCCGCCGTCATCCCGGTCAGATCACTGGGAGAGGGGGTCCCCCTACGCACTCGCCATCTCCGGGACGCGTGACGGGTGCACCAGCTTCAGCGTGTGACCGTCGCGCTCGACTCGGATGGTATCTCCCTCGTTGAAGGTTCCTTCCAGCAGCTCCAGCGCGATCCGGTTCTGGAGCTCGCGCTGAATCACCCGCTTCAACGGCCGCGCGCCGTAGACCGGGTCGTAGCCCTGCTCGGCCAGCAGCTCTCTCGCCTCGGGAGTGACCTCGAGCCTCAGGTTCCGGCCAGCCAGCAGCTGCTCCAGCCGCACCAGCTGGAGATCCACGATCCGCACCAAGTCCTCGCGCGAGAGCGGCCGGAAGACGATAATGTCGTCCACCCGGTTGAGGAACTCCGGCCGGAAGTGGTTGCGCAGCTCGTCACGCACCCGCTCTTCCACCCGGTCCCACGTGGCGCCGCCCGCGTCCACGATGTACTGGCTGCCGATGTTGCTGGTCATGATGATCACGCTGTTCCGGAAATCCACAACCCGGCCCTGGCTGTCGGTGAGCCGGCCGTCGTCCAGAATCTGGAGCAGCACGTTGAACACGTCCGGGTGCGCCTTCTCGATCTCGTCGAACAGGATGACGCTGTAGGGCCGCCGGCGCACCGCCTCGGTGAGCTGACCGCCCTCCTCGTACCCCACATAGCCCGGCGGCGCTCCGATCATCCGCGCCACCGAGTGCTTCTCCATGTACTCCGACATGTCGAGCCGCACCATGGCCCGCTCGTCGTCGAACAGGAACTCCGCGAGGGCCCGCGCGGTCTCGGTCTTCCCCACCCCGGTCGGACCGAGGAAGATGAACGATCCCGTGGGCCGGTTCGGGTCGCCCAGGCCGGCCCGGCTCCGGCGGACCGCATCGGCCACCGCTCGCACTGCCTGCTGCTGGCCGACGACCCGCCGGGCCAGCTCGTCCTCCAGATGGGCGAGTCGCTCGCGCTCGCTCTCCATCATCTTCGACACCGGAATCCCGGTCCAGCGGGACACGATCTCCGCGATGTCCTCCGCGTCCACTTCCTCCTTCAGGTAGCTCCCCTTGGCCTGGATCTCGGCGAGACGGCGCTGCTCGGCCGCCAGCTGCTGCTCCACCTCGGGGATCCGGCCGTAGCGGAGCTCCGCCGCTCGCTGCAGATCGCCTCCGCGGGTGGCCTGATCCACCTCGCCCTTCAGGTTGTCGTGCTCGGCCTTGAGCTCCTGAATCCGATGGATGACCTCCTTCTCGGTCTGCCACTGCGCCTTCATGGTGGAGCTCCGCTCGCGCAGCTCGGAGATCTCCTGCTCCACGGCCGCCAGCCGCTCACGAGCGGCCTTGTCCTTCTCCTTCAGCAGCGCCTGCCGCTCGATCTCCAGCTGCACGATGCGCCGCTCCACTTCGTCGATCTCCTGCGGAAGGCTGTCGATCTCGATCCGGAGCCGGCTGGCCGCCTCGTCCACCAGGTCGATCGCCTTGTCGGGCAGAAACCGGTCGCCGATGTAGCGGTCCGACAACGTCGCCGCGGCGACCAGGGCGTTGTCGGTGATCCGGACGCCGTGGTGGATCTCGTACTTCTCCTTGAGTCCGCGAAGGATGGCGATGGTGTCGGTGACGTTGGGCTCTCCCACCAGCACCGGCTGGAAGCGGCGCTCGAGCGCGGCGTCCTTCTCGATGTGCTTGCGGTACTCGTCCAGGGTGGTGGCCCCGACGACCCGGAGCTCGCCCCGGGCCAGCGCGGGCTTCAGCATGTTGCTCGCGTCCACGGCGCCTTCCGCCGCGCCCGCGCCGACGATGGTGTGCAGCTCGTCGATGAAGGTGACGTACTTGCCTTCGCTCTCGGTCAGCTCCTTCACCACCGACTTGAGCCGCTCCTCGAACTCGCCGCGGAACTTGGCGCCCGCGAGGAGCTGCGCGATGTCGAGCGCCACCAGCTGCCGGTCGCGGAGCGACTCGGGCACATCGCCGTTCACGATCCGCTGCGCCAGGCCCTCGACGATCGCAGTCTTGCCCACGCCCGGCTCGCCGATCAGCACCGGATTGTTCTTGGTTCTCCGGGAGAGGACCTGCATCACCCGGCGCACTTCCTCGTCCCGCCCGATCACGGGATCGAGCTTTCCACGCCTCGCGAGGTCGGTCAGGTTGCGGGTGTAGCGCTCCAGCGCCTGGTACTTCTCTTCCGGTGACTGGTCGGTCACCCGGTGGGAGCCGCGCACCTCCTGAAGAGCCTGACGGAGGTCGTTTGATGATACGTTCTGTCCGCTCAGGAGGGTGCGAGCCGAGGTCCCCTTTTCTCCGGCCAGGGCCAGCAGCAGGTGCTCGGTGGAGACATAGCCATCACCCATGTTGCGGGCGTCGTCTTCGGCCCGGTCGAACACCCGGTTGAGCTCACGGCTGAAGCTGGGCTCGGTGCCGGTGCCCTCCTGCCTGGGAAAGCGGCCGATCTCGCGCTGCACCTCGTCGACCAGGCGGGTGACGTTCACCCCCGCCTTCTGGAGCAGCGGCTGCACCACGCCCTCGGGCTGCTGCAGCAGCGACACCAGGAGGTGAGCGTCGTTGACGACTGGGTTGCCCAGCCGGCGCGCCTCCCCGGCCGCGTCGCGGAATGCCTCCTGAGCCTTGATTGTCATCCGATCCGGTCGGATCATTACAACCTCTTTTCTATTCGGGAGTTACGCCACCCAGCTCAGGTTACAAGGCAAGTGTCGTTCCCCCAATCCCTGCCGGAATGGCAGGTCACTCCTGAAAACACCTAGGGGCGACGATCGTCGCCCCTAGGGTTGGTTCGTTCTTCGTGCCTGCGCGATCATCTTCCGGGTGTACCGCTCACCGTCGACCGTCAGCTGGTAGTAGTAGATCCCAGCCGTTGCCTCGCCCTTCCCATCGAGATACTTCCCGTCCCAGTGCGCCCGGTACTCACCGCACCGTAGTCGGAGGCTGTCGAGCCGCTCGGCCGAGCCGTCGGCCAGCACCGGGATTGCCACCATCTGGACCAGCACGTTGTAGATCTTCAGGCTGACCACCGGCTGATGTCCCCTGGCGCAGACCTCGTCGGAGATCGTGAAGGGGATCGTCGTCGCCGGGAAAAAAGGATTGGGGTAGTTCTCCTTCAGCTCGATTCGTGGCGGGGGAAGGTTCGCCTGTGCCGCAGCGGGAGAGCCAATGCCCACCAGAAGCCCGAGCCACCACCCCGGCCACGCAAAGCGGACCATGGGCGCTCCTCTTCATACCTGGTGTAAAATGGTGGGCACCTCCGAGATAACGGACGCAGTGGACGCAATTAGTGGCAAGATGGCGGAACGCCGCTTTGGGTGTCAAGCGTGGCGCGCGGCCCGCACCCGCCGGACGTCTCCTTCCCACTCCGTAACCCCCCGAGCGTCCGCCCATTCCAGCAGGGGGATCAAGTATTTTCTGCTGATGCCAAGCCGCTGGCGAAGCTCCGAAGGCACGACCGTTCCGGCGCCGCAATCTCCCCGCAAAACGGCGACGAAGCGGTCGAGCGCGGCCCGGCCGTAGTAGCGGTCCCGTTCGACGGCCTCGACCTTCCCGGCGGCGGCGGCGAGCCGCAGGATCCCCTCCACGTCCCGGCGCCCGGTCCGCCGTTCCAGCTCCGCCACGTTCGGCGGCGTGAGGCCCGCCTCTTCCAGCAGCGCGACGATCTCCGTAACGGCGCCTTCCCCGCCGGTGGCCCGGGGCGTGAACCCCGCCAGCGCCGCCCGCCCCTCCAGACGACGCATTCGTCCCGTCTGGACCAGCTCGTCGAGGACGGCTTCGACCACCGGCTCGGGGGCTCGGAGCGACCGGCGAAGGGTCTCGAGGGGCATTCCCAGCTCCAGCGGCTGCTCCCGATGGAAGCGCCGGAGCAGCTCCAGGCAGCGGCTGCTCGCCCGGGACAGCAGCTCGGCGGTAACCCAAAGCTCGCCCACTGCCCGCAGCTCGGCAGTGGCGGTCGCGGCCGCCCGTGACTCGCTGGGCGTCAGGCCTAGCAGGACAGGCAGCAGCCTCGCGGGCACACCGGCCGGGCGTCGCTCCACCAGACCCACCACTCGGCGCCCACCCTCCGCCGCCTGCAGCTGAGCGGGCCACCGCGGCCGGCGGAGCGGTGGCAGCGGATCCAGCACGACCCCTCCGCCGATCGTCAGCACCGGACTGTAGCTCCGGATGACGAATCGGTCTCCGCCGCGTGCTACCAGCGGTCCTTCGAGCGCCAGACGAGCGAGGCCACGACCGCCCGGAGCAATGGGCTCCCGCGGCAAGACCCGGGCGAGTATCTCCGCCGTGCCGTGAAGAATTCGGACCCGCGTGCGTTGGACCACGGGCCTCGGCGCCGAAGGATCCAACTGCAGCTCCACATCGAGCGCCGTGGTCGGCGTCCACGCGTCGCCGGCGACGACGAGCACGGTCCCGCGACCCGCCTCGTCCCGCGCGATCCCCGCTAGCCCGACGGCGGTCCGCAGACCCGGCTCAGTCCGCTCGACGGCCCGGCCATGCACCTGGATCGACCGCACCCGCGCGGTCGAGCCGGCGGGGAGCAGGGCGACTTCGTCTCCGATTCGAAGCCGGCCCGACCATGATGTCCCCGTAACCACAGTGCCGACGCCGGCCAGCGAGAACGCACGATCTACGGGAAGGCGGAACAGATCGCCTGCCGTGCGAGGCGCCCAGACCCTCGCGCGCTCGGCGATGCGCCCCCGCAGCTCTTCGATTCCCTCACCCGTGCGAGCCGACACCGGCAACGAAGAGGTAAATGCCACCCTGGAGCCGGCCAGACGCTCGCTCAGCTCCGCTGTGACCAGCTCGAGCCAGTCGCGGTCCACCAGGTCGGACTTCGTGACTACCGGGATCCCGTGCGCAACACCGAGATGCTCGAGGATGGCGAGGTGCTCGAGCGTCTGCGGCATGATGCCTTCGTCCGCGGCCACCACGAGGAGGGCGAGGTCCACCCCGGAGGCGCCTGCCACCATGGTCCGCACGAAGTCTTCGTGACCGGGGACATCCACCACACCCACGACCGTGCCGCCGCCGAGATCGAGGGGAGCGAAGTTCAGATCGATGGTGATGCCCCGCCGCCGCTCCTCGGCGAGCCGGTCCATGGCGCGGCCGGTGAGCGCCTGCACCAGCGCCGACTTGCCGTGGTCGATGTGCCCGGCCGTTCCGACGATCATGCGGCCAGCCACGGCCGCCGGAGCCAGAACTCCAGAGCCGGCAGCTCGGCGCCCTCGCCCAGGTGATATCGGATGTAGCGGGCCAGGAGGCGGCGATGGGATTCGGCGTGACGCCGGTCGAGGCCCGGCAGCGCCGCGCCGGGATCCAGCAGCGCGCCGAGATCCGCCCGCGCGTCGGCGGGGAGCTGGGTGGCGCCGTGGCCTGCCGCGCAGGCGGGACAGAGCGCTCCACCCTCGCGGGTGCTGAACGCGAGACCGCCCTCCTCAGGCAGCGGCGTGCCGTCCCGCACGCACGCTTCCAGCGCCGGCGCGAAGCCGAGGGCGCTCACCAGCTGCCAGAGCACCCGGAAGCCCAGCGGCTCGAGCTCGGAAACGGTGGCGATCTCCAGCAGCGCCAGCGCCTCTCGCAGGAGGTCGTAACTCTCGGGATGCGGATCCGCGGGTGCGAACCGGAGCATCACCTCGGCGAGCGCGGAGGCGGTGGCGTAGCGCTCGAGGTCGGCGGCGAGACCGGCGTGGAGTCGAAGGAGATCGAAGCTCGCGAGGATATGAAGCTCGCGATGCTCCTTCACCAGCAGTCTCGCCTGCCCCTCGCTGAGAAACTGGAGCGCGGCGCCGAACCGGCTGCGAGGGCGCAGGGCGCCCTTGGCGATGGCGCTCTGCACCCCATGCTCCCGGGTGGCCAGCCGCACGATCTTCGAGGTCTCGCTATAGCGAAGCGTGGAGAGGACGATCGCCGGCGAGTCTATCTGTGACATACAGGAAAGATACGGGTCGCGCTCAGAGACCGCCGCTCGCCTCCACTCCGATCCGGACCACGAGCGCAAAGCCGGCGCAGCGGCCCAGCTGGATGAGCCGGATCCCCTCCAGCTGCTCGTCCAGCACGTGGGCGATCCCAGGTTGCCCTGGCTCGCAGGTCCCCGACTCGATGGCGTACACCCGGCCTTCGCTGTCCACGGCCACGCCGCTGTTGCTTGAAATGGGGACGCCCTCGCCTTCACCCCGGACCAGGGCGTTGCTGTCGGTGTTGAACTCGAGCAGCCCCTCGGTGAGGGAACTCACGAACACGCGCGCCCCCCCGTCCGTGGCGATCTGGCCTGGCAGAAGTCCCAGACCCGCGAAGCTGGCTACCTCTCTCCGCTCCAAAGGATCCACCACCGAGAGCCGTCCCTCGGCGAAAGTGGAACGACCGCGGCTGAGAATGTAGATGAGACCGTCACCCCCCACTGTGGCGAACGCGGCATTGCCGGGACCGGTCAGCGGAACCGAATCGATGCCAGGTGCGAGTGTGTTGGTAGCCGGGTTGATGACCGTAAGCCAGCTGGCCCCGATCGGCTCCCCGGTCGAATCCAGGTTGCCGTTGAGCACGAACAGACGTCCTCGGGCGAACGCAAAACCCTGGGGGGTCACGCCGGCAGCTACGTCCGCGGTCTGCCGCGACAGTACGTTCACCTGTGTGATGGTGTTCAGGAGGGAGTTCGCCACATACCCGATCGAGTCGTTCAGCATGATCGCGCCGGTTGCTCCGGACCCGGCGGGGAGCGGGATCCGGTGCACCACCGTCCGCTGCTGGAGGTCGACGACTGCCACTTGGTCTATGCCCCCCAACGGCACGATGCCGAAGCGGTCGACGGCGGCGACGGACATCGGGCTGCCTCTTGGGCTGCCTAGCTGTAGCGTCACCGGCGCGTCCGACTGATCCACCGGGGCGATGGTCAGCGAATTCGCCTGGCTGTTCGCGACTACAAACAGCTCCACCGGATCCGGTGGCAGCGCGTTGGTGTCCGCGCAGCCGAGGACAAGTCCTAGCGCGAAGGCGGTGGGAGCGAGACGCGTCATGAGCCTCCTGACCGGGAATGTCGTCGGATAGACGAAAGGTATGCGCATCCGGCCGATCCGGCCCGGCCTAACGGCCTCCGGCCTCGTGGGGCCGGAGGGGAACCACCTGAGGCGAGCCGTCGCCCCAGGCGGTCACGGCCAGCGGCCAGTCGAACACGGCTCGGAGGGTATCCTCCCGCAGCACCGTCGCCGGAGGTCCTTCGCCGGCCACTCGGCCGGCGCTCAGGAGCAGCATGCGGTCGGCGTAGCGCGCGGCCAGGTTGATGTGGTGGGTGATGACCAGTCCCGCCAGCCCTCCGTCCACCAGGCGGCGGACCAGCTCGAACAGCTCCATCTCGTGGCGAACGTCCAGCGACGTGGTGGGCTCGTCCAGCACCAGGACCCGAGGCTGCTGGGCGAGGGCGCGAGCCAGCCGCACCCGCTGCCACTCGCCGCCGCTGAGCGTGTCGATCGTGCGGTCCGCGAGCCTGGACACGTCGCACCGCGCGAGCGCCTCCGCTACCGCGGCGCGATCACCGGGTCCGGGCGCGGCCAGCGGCCCGAGGCGGGCATAGCGTCCCAGCATCACGGTCTCGTCCACTCGAAGGGGGAACGTCACCGCCTCCCCCTGCGGAACGACGGCCAGAACTCCGGCGAGCTCCGGCCGCTTCCAGCGGGCCAGCGGGCGTCCATCTACCGCCACCTCCCCCCGCTCGGGCCGGAGCAGGCCACTGATCACCCGCACGAGCGTGGTCTTGCCGCTCCCGTTGGGGCCGACGATGGCGAGCAACTCGCCGCCCCGCACAGTGCTGGTCACGCCATCGAGCGCCGGCCGGCCAAGGCCGTATCGCACCACCACGTCGCGGGCCTCCAGGAGGTTCATGCCACGCTCTTCCGGAGGAGGATGGCGAAGATGGGCACGCCGACCAGTGCGGTGACGACACCCACGGGGAGCTCCAGGGGCCGCGCCACCGTGCGAGACACGACGTCCGCCAGCACTAGGAACGAGCCCCCGCCTACGAATACCAGCGGGAGCAGCGTGCGGTGCAGCGGCCGCGCCAGCGTGCGCGCCGCGTGCGGGACCACGAGCCCGACGAAGCCGATGATGCCGCAGGCGGCGACGCTGGCCGCGGTGAGGAGGGCGGTGCAGAGATACACTAGGCGCCTCACCCGATCCACGTCGGCACCGAGGTGGTGGGCCGGCTCGTCGCCTAGGGCGACGAGGTCGAGCGCGCGCGCGCTGAGGCCGAGCGCGGCGAGCGGGGGCACGGCGTAGGCGGTGAACACCGCCAGCGCTTGCCAGGAAGCGGCGCTGAACCCGCCGAGCAGCCAGAGGAAGGCGTTGCGCACTGTTGGCGCGTCGGAGAGCACGATGATCGCACTCATCAGCGCGCCGGCGAACGCGCCCACCACGACGCCGGAGAGCAGCAGGATCCGCGGATCAAGCCGCCGCCCGGCGACGAGGCTGAGTCGGTATACCAGCCCCACGGCGGCGAGGGCACCCGCGAAGGCGGCGACCGGGACGGCCCAGGGCCCCGCCGCACGGGAGGCGAGGGCGACAACGGCGCCGAGCCCCGCGCCGCCGGAGAGGCCGAGCAGGTACGGCTCGGCCAGCGGGTTGCGGATCATGGCCTGGAGCGCGGCCCCGCAGACCGCGAGGCTGCCTCCCACGAGGAAGGCGAGCAGCACTCGGGGCAGACGGAGCTCACGCACGATCGCGGAAGCGGGCGCGTCGGGGCTCCACAGCCCGCTCCACACCTCACCGGGCGGGAGCGGCACCGTACCGGCGCCGAGCCCGAGGGCCAGTGACAGCACCACCAGGGCGAGCAGGGCCGCGACCAGCCCTGCCCTCACGGCGCAGCCTCGCGGAGTCGCGCCGCCAGCGCCCGGATGGCGCCGGGCGACCGCGGGCCCGGCCGGTCGTACTCCGTGCCCGTGATCCGCAGGAGTCGGCGCTCGCGCACGGCGCGCACGACCTGCCACTCGGGCCGGTCCACGATACTCGCCGGGCCGACGGCCGCCGTGAGAATCAGGTCCGGATCCCGCGCGCTCACCGCCTCGATGCTCACCGGGGCCGAGGAGCTCGCGATGTCACCGAAGACGTTCTCGCCTCCGCCGCGCTCCACCAGCTCGCTCAGGAAGCTGCCCCGTCCCAGGGTCATCGGCGGCTGCTCCCAGACGAGAATCAGGACCCTCGGCTTCCGCTCGCGACGTCCGCCGTTGCTGGCCGCAGCAAGCGCCGTGTCGAAGGCCGCGCTCATCGAGTCCGCTTCCCGCGTGTGCCCCGTCAGCCGGCCGAGCAAGCGGCTGACGCGCCCGACGTCGGCCAGGGCGTCGGTGTTGACCCGGATGGCGGGGATGCCGAGCTCACGCAGTCTGGCTGCCACGGACGCATGCTGGGCCGAGTTGTAGAGGACGACAAGATCGGGCCTGGCGGCGAGGACGGCCTCGAGGTTGGGATTGATGCCCGGGCCGAGATCGGTAACGCGGAGCGCTTCGGGTGGATAGTCGCACCACTGGGTCCGTCCCACGACCGCCGCGCCGGCGCCGATCGCGAAGAGGAGCTCGGTGGTGGCGGGGATCAGTGAGACCACCCGCGCGGCGGGCGCGCGCACGGAGACCGAGTCTCCCGCGTCGTCCACGACGACGACGGTGCCTCGGGCTCCCGAGCCGGGGCGCCCGCAGGCGAGAAGCGCCAGCGCGATGACGAGGACGAAACGCGGGACTACGGTTCGGCGGAATGCGATGGGGCCACCCATCCCTCCCCCCGGAGGGCGCGATTGGTGGCGCGAGCGGAGAGGTCTCCTGGCTTCGGGCTTCCGCTCGCCTTCCCGGTTGCCCAGTGGCGTCGTGAGCGGAGTGGTGTGCCCGTCACAGTGGCGGGGCCGCGCCGGCATCGCACCGGCTTCCGAGCGTCCCCGCTCGCGTGCGATCGAATGACCGCGCGGGCAAGTTTACGGGCCGCGGGATTCCCGGGCAAGTGCGGCGGCGGCCGCCGCCTTCAGCGCGTCGCGACGCTGGAGATAGCGGGCCCACTCCTCCGCCGGAAGCTCGGCTTCCCTGCCCTGGTAGCGCGCATCGAGCGTCGCGATCTGGTTGAGGAGAAGATCGGCGTCGTCGCGCCGAGCGCCGCCCGCGGCGGCCGCCGCGCGTTGCGGCAGGAGGCGCCAGGCCGCCAGCAGCAGCGCCAGCGCCAGCACCGCGACCAGCGCGGCGATGACGGGCGTTGAGGATCCCCCGGCGCCAGGCAGGCTGATCCGGATGACGGCGTTTGCCGGCACGTCCCCCGTCCAGCGACGGAACGAGCGGCCCTCGATGGCCTGGCTGTCGGACTCCACCAGCCCCGGGCCCGACGCGCTGGCGCCTGACTCCTCGAGCAACACGTTCAGCGCCACCGGCTCGGCCCCCACCGGGAGCTCGATCGCCTGGTGTCCTCCTGGAAGGTGATACTGGAACGCGAGCTGCTTCTCGCCGGGCGAGATCGGAGCCGACACGATCACGGAGTCGCCCCGGCGCGTCACGGCGTCGGGAGAGACGTCGCTCTCGCCCAGCTCCAGACCCTCGCTCGCGGGCGGAAGCGGTCCGGTCCAGGAGGCGCTCAGCGAGTCGGGGGCGACTCTCGTTTCCCTGCCTCCGTTGACCAGCACCACCAGGTCGAGCACGTCCCGAGTGCCGTCGTCCCCCGGGCGCGGGATCACGACGTGTCGGGCGGAGACGCTCACCGGCGTCCGGCTGGAGGTGTCGCGGACGACCAGAGCCACCGGCGCCGGATCGCGATCGGCGGTACGCTCCAGCGGGAAGGAGAAGTACTCGATCCCCTGATAGCGCGCGCTCAGCAGGTACAGCGCCGAGGTGTCGCGCGCCAGCGCGAATCGGAACCCTCCGTCGCGGCCGCTGGGCATCGAATCGACCGGGCCCTGCTCCACCGCTCCGACCCGGTGGAGCACGACGCGGACACCGGGTACCGGGACGCTGTCTCCGCCGCCAGGGCGTACCACCCGGCCCGTCACGGACTGGGCGGCGAGAGGTGCGGCGAGCAATGTGAAGAGGGCGAGCGGGAGCTTCAGGGATTGAACTTCCCGAAATCCACAGTGTCTGCCAACCACCTAGCCGCACTCTTTCATTCGTGCCCTTCCTCGCCGCTAGCGTTCTCCCGCAACGATGTAGTCCGAATGGACTCGGCCTGCTCGCACCTCCCAAGGCCCGCAGCGGTGAGGCCGAGCCTCCATTATGGCTGAGATCCGGCGCGTGAGGTCCAAATGGAAGTTGAACCGGCAATCGGGGATCGTCGAGGCGAAGAACTCGGTAGCGAGTTCTTGGAAGTCGGAGCGCAGCTTCTCCTGCCCGTATTGGCCTATAGAGGCGCTAAACAAATCCGATCCCCAGGTTTCCAGTTGAATGAGGACGGAATCATCGTCACGGATTCGGTAAGCGCGGCTGAGGCCACCACGGTCCAGCGCCCGCTGCCCATCGGCCCTGCACGCGTATTTCTTGCAGAATTGGGAGCCTTCGAACTCGGTTTTCTCTCGGGAAGTGCTGTCGGAGTTATCCGCGCTACATCCGGTCAGACTGAGCAGCAGTAACGCCAGTGTAAGCGAGCTCTGCCTACCAGATGCCCGTTTCTGAATCTCTCGCATTTCCACCTTGACCCCCGAAACCTCCCCTGTGGTAAACTAGCCGGGTTGGCGTCATCAAGCGCCCGGGGGCAAACCTGGTACGACTCGCCGTGATTGCTGGGCTGGTTACGGTACTGGGGGACAGTCCCCGCCCTGCTAAGGATTGAACTTCCCGAAATCCTGCGGATCCATCTTCTCGAGGTATTCCTTGAGCTTGTCCGCCTCGAGCGAGGGATTGGGCGAGGGCTCGTCGGTCTCGACGCCGTTCTGGTCGAGCAACTGGTCGCTGGTGAAGATCGGGGCGCGCATCCGCAGGGCGAGCGCGATACTGTCCGAGGGCCTCGCGTCCACCTGGAAGACGTGATCGTCGCGCCGGATGAGTAACTCGGCGAAGTAGGTGTTCTCCTTCACCGCGCTGATCACCACCCGGCGGAGGTCGCCCCCGAGACCCACCAGAACCTGCTTCAGCAGGTCGTGGGTCAGCGGCCGCTGGGCCTTCATGCCCTGGAGCTCCATGGCGATGGCGCTCGCCTCCGCGGGCCCGATCCAGATCGGCAGGACCCGGGCCCCCTCCTTCTCCCGCAGGATCACCACCGGGGTGTTGGTGGTCCGATCCAGGCCCAGGTGAGCGACAGTCACTTCGATCATCAATCGCCTCGAACACCGTGAAAGGTGAAATGTAAAAGGTGAAACGGTGCAACACCCATGCCCCTTTTCACCGTTCACCTTTCACTTTTCACGGCTTTCAGGTTCAGGTGCCCGCATCCCAGCTGGCCAGGTACTCCACCTGCTCAGGCGTGAGCGTGTCGATGCTGATGCCCATGCTCTGGAGCTTGAGCCGGGCGATCTCCTGGTCCACCGAGGCCGGGAGCCGGTGCACCGCCTTGCTGAGCGACTTGTGCTCTCGGGCGATCAGCTCCGCCGCGAGCGCCTGGTTGGCGAAGGACATGTCCATCACGCTGGCCGGGTGCCCTTCCGCGGCGGCGAGGTTGATCAGGCGGCCTTCGCCGAGGACGACGATCCGCCGCCCCTTCACCACGAACTCCTCGACCAGGGTCCGGACGGTGCGGCGCTCCGAGGCGAGGCGCGCCAGCCCGTCGAGATCCAGCTCCACGTTGAAGTGCCCGGAGTTGCAGACGATCGCCCCGTCCTTCATGGCCGAGAAGTGCTCCGCCCGGATGACATGGATGTTGCCGGTCAGGGTGATGAAGAGGTCGCCCAGCGGAGCAGCGTCGGCCATGGGACGCACCTCGAACCCGTCCATCCTGGCCTCGAGCGCCGGCACCGGGTCCACCTCGGTCACGATCACGTGCGCACCGGCGCCCCGAGCCCGCATCGCCACCCCGCGCCCGCACCAGCCGTAGCCCGCCACCACCACGGTGCTCCCGGCCAGCAGGAGGTTGGTGGCCCGGACGATCCCGTCGAGAGTGGACTGCCCGGTTCCGTAGCGGTTGTCGAACATGTGCTTCGTGTTCGAGTCGTTGACCGCGACGATCGGGAACTGGAGCACTCCCTCCTTCGCCATTGCCTTGAGACGGATCACGCCGGTCGTCGTCTCCTCGGTGGATCCCCGGACCCCGGCCACCAGGGCACGACGATCGTCCGCCGAGAGAGTCTCGACCCAGCGACGGATCGGGGGCGCCAGATCGTCCAGCCGATTGAGGGCGATCATGTGCAGCGAGCCGACCAGGTCCGCGCCGTCGTCCTGGGTCATGTCCGGCCCGAACGCGAGCGCCTGGGCGATGTGGGTGTAGTAGGTCTCGTGGTCCTCGCCCTTGATGGCGTAGACGTGGACTCCATGATCGCGCACCAGGTGCGCGGCGACGTCGTCCTGGGTGCTGAGCGGGTTGGAGGCGCAGAGGGCGATCTCGGCGCCGGCGGCCCGGAGTGTCGCCATCAGGTTGGCGGTCTCCGTGGTGACGTGCAGGCAGGCGGACAGGCGGGTGCCCTTGAGCGGCTGCTCACTCGCGAAGCGCGCCCGGATCTGCCGCAGCACCGGCATGGACCGCTCGGCCCACTCGGTCCGTCGCTTGCCCTCGTCGGCCAGGCGGATGTCACGGATGTCGTACTTCGCGACCTCGGTCTGCACGCTCATGAGCTCCTCATCGCGCCGCCGACAGCAGGTCCTTCACGCGGTCGGTACGCTCCCAGGTGAATAGATCGATCCTGTGGTCCTTGGTGCCGTTCTGGTACACACCGGAGGTGGGACGCCGTCCGAAGTGCCCGTACGTAGCGGTCCTGGTGTAAATTGGCCGCCTGAGCTTGAGGGCGTCAATGATGCCACGCGGGGTCAGGTCGAACACCTCGTTGACGACGCGCTCGATCTGCGGGTCGGGGATCACGCCGGTGCCGAAGGTCTGCACCATGACCGAGACCGGCCGCGCCACACCGATGGCATAGGCCACCTGCACCTCGCACCGCCGCGCCAGCTTCGCCTCCACCACGTTCTTGGCCACCCACCGTGCGGCGTACGCCGCCGAGCGATCCACCTTGGAGGGGTCCTTCCCGCTGAAGGCGCCGCCGCCGTGGCGCGCCATCCCGCCGTAGGTGTCCACGATGATCTTCCGGCCGGTCAGGCCGGCGTCGCCGTGGGGGCCGCCGATGACGAAGCGGCCGGTGGGATTGATCAGGAACTTGATGCCGCGGTACTCCACGTCATGCGCGTCGAGCACCGGCTTGATCACTTCCTCGATCACGGCCTCGCGGATGGTGCCCTGGGCGAGCTGCCGGGTACCGCGCCGCTCGGCGTGCTGGGTGGACACTACCACGGTGCGCACTGCGACCGGCCGATCGTCCTCGTATTCCACCGACACCTGCGACTTGCCATCCGGCCGCAGCCAGTCGATGTGCGGGTGGCCGGGCAGTCCCTTCCGCACCGCGGCGAGCCGCTCAACGATCCGGTGCGCCAGCATGATCGGGAGCGGCATCCGCTCGCGGGTCTCGCTGGTGGCATAGCCGAACATCATGCCCTGGTCGCCGGCCCCCTGCTCCTTGGCCTTGCCCGCATCCACCCCCATCGCGATGTCGGGCGACTGCTTGTCGATCGAGGTGAGCACCGCGCAGGTGCGCCCGTCGAAGCCGTAGGCCGCGTCGGTGTAGCCGATGTGCTCGATGGTCTCCCGGACCAGATCGGGGATGTGGACGTAGGTGCTGGTCGTGATCTCCCCCGCCACCACCGCCATCCCCGTGGTGACCAGCGTCTCGCACGCCACGCGCCCGTTGGGGTCGCGCGCGAGGATGGCATCCAGGACGGCGTCGGAGATCTGGTCCGCGACCTTGTCCGGATGTCCCTCGGTCACTGATTCGGAAGTGAAGATGTGACGCTTGGGTGCGGCCATAACGAGCGACTCGTGGTGGGGGTAAGGTGCTGTGGGCGGCGCGATTACGGCCTCAAGCTACCCACCCGGCCGCGCCCCGGCAACGCCGAGCTGGGGTCGAGCAGGCGCACATCGATGAACTCGCCGACCGTCTCCCGCAGGACTGCCGAGACCTCCTCCGCGCTCGCTGCGGTGAGAGCCGCCGATGCCGCCTGGCGCGCGGCATCCTCGGGCACGGTGCGCACCACCCACTTGACCAGGGGCAGCGCCGGGGGCGAGACGCTGAGGCGCTCGTAGCCCAACCCGATCAGCAGGACCGCGCTGAGCGCCTCGGACGCCATCTCCCCGCAGACGCTCACCGGAATGCCGGCCCCGCGGCCGACCTCGACCACCTGCTGGAGTTGCCGGACGATCGAGGGGTGGTGCGGCGTGAAACGGTCCGCCAGCCGCGCGTTGCCCCGGTCCACCGCCATAGTGTATTGGGTCAGGTCGTTGGTGCCCACGCTGAAGAACGCGCTCACCTCCGCCAGGCGATCGGCGATCAGCACCGCGGCGGGCGTCTCGACCATGACGCCGACCGGCACGGTCTCCGCCGCGCGGATGCCCGCAGCCTTGAGGTTGGCGGCCTCCTCCTCCACGATGGCCTTGGACTCGAGCACCTCTTCCACCCGGGTCACCAGGGGCAGCATGAGCTGGATGTCCCTGCCCGCCGCTGCGCGAAGGACCGCGCGCACCTGCGGGCGGAAGACCTCCGGCTCGTCCAGGCACACCCGGATGGACCGCCAGCCGAGGAACGGGTTGGCCTCGGGGGAAGACTTGAAGGCGACGGGGAACTTGTCGCCTCCGAGGTCGAAGGAGCGGATCACGATCGTCTGCCCGGGGAACGCCAGCGCTACGCGGCGGAAATACTCCGCCTGCTCGTCCTCGGTCGGCAGCGTTGCCCGGCCGGTGAGGAGGAACTCGGTGCGCAACAGGCCCACCCCCTGCGCGCCGAGCCGCTGGGCGGGCTCGATCTCCTCCGGCAGGTCCACGTTGCCCTGCAGCAGGATGGGCCGTCCGGACGGCGTGACCGCGGGCTGATCCACGATCCCCTCGAGCTGGAGCTCGAGGCGGTCGCGGCGGCTGACCTGGGTCCTGGCGTCGTCCAGCTCGTCCAGCGTCGGCTCGAGGATGATGACGCCACTCCGGCCGTCCAGCAGCAGCATGGCCCCGTCGGGGATGCGAGCCAGCGCGCCGACGGCGCCCATGACCGCGGGGATGCCCAGGCTGTGGGCCAGGATGGCCGCGTGCGCGGTGCGGGTGCCTTCCTCGCTCACCAGCCCGACGACGTGCTCCCGGTCGAGCTGGACGGTCAGCCCGGGCGAGAGCTCGTGGGCGACGACGATGACCTGCTCGTCGGGGGAGATGGCGTGGAGTTCGGCGGCGCTCCGGCCCATCAGCCGGCTGATCATGCGGAGCTGTATTGCGGTGAGATCCGCCAGGCGCTCGCGCAGGCGCGCGGCGCCGGACCACAGGTTCCGGAGCTCCAGCGACTTGAACTCGTAGGCGGTCTCCGCGCTGAGCTGGTTGTTGCGGATCAGGAACTCGACCGAGCTGAGGAAGTCCTCGTCCTGCGCCATGAGGATCTGCGCGTCGAAGATCCGGGCCTCCTCCGGGCCGGCGCGGCGGAGCACCTTCTGCCCCAGCTCGTTGAGATGGGCCACGACCTCGGCCACGGCCTCCCGCAGGCGCCTGACCTCGTGCTCCACCTGGTCGGGACGCACCGCGCGATCGGGGACTTCGGGGAAGTCCCACTGCACGATCATCGCGGGCGCCACCACCACGCCCGGGGAGACGCCGATGCCGCTGATGACGCGCCCCCCGGTCACGGCTCCCCGAACCCTTCCGCGACCAGCTGGCTGATCGCGTCCACCGCCTGCTCGGCGTCGGGCCCGTCGGCCCGGATCACGATCGAGCTGCCGCATTCCGCCGCGAGCATCATCACGCCCATGATGCTCTTGCCGTTCACCGCCATTCCGTCCTTGAAGAGCTCGACCTCGGAATTGAAGGTGCTCGCCAGGCGGACGATCTTGGCCGCCGGCCGCGCGTGCAACCCTTCCTGATTCACGATCGTGGCCTCTCGCTCGATCATGGCAGCACCCAGCGGAAGAGAACGAGCAGGACGAGCGCGAGGAGCGCGAAGCGCACCGCGGTGAGGGAGGCGCCGAACCAGCGGGTCACGGCCACGCCGGTCGCCGCGACCGCGAGGGCTCCCAGGGCTCCCGGCCATCCGATGACTTCCAGGTACCAGTCGGCGATCAGTGGGACGGCGACGCCGATCGCGAACCCGGCCGCGGGCCCGATCCGCTCGATGGCTCCGGAGATCCACGATTTCGCGATCGCGCCGCCGACGCCCATGCCGGCGTCGAGACCGGTGCGGAGCGACCACACCCCGGTGGCCACCCGGGCAACGTTGTAGAGCAGCAGGAACCCGAGCACCGCCCACCAGCGGGCGCCCAGGACCACGGCCACCATCGCGGCGCCGACCAGGAGAGGCACCAGGCCCGCCCAGAAGAGCTGGTCCCCCAGCGCCCCCAGCGGGCTGCAGAGCGCGGTTCGAAGGCGCGTGATCTGCGCGCCCGGCACACCGTCGTACTCGGCGCGCGCGGTGGCGCCCAGCGCGAGGCCCGCGAGGTTGGGGTGGCAGTTGAAGAACTCGGCGGACCGCACGACGGCCTCGGTGTGGCGGACCGGATCCACGGTCTTGAGATCGTCCAACAGCGGCTCGGCGGCGTAGCCCATGCCGACACCCAGCATCCGCTCGTAGTTCCAGGTCCCTTGCACGGCGAAGAGCCGCAGCCATGCCTGCCACCCGCCGTTCATCGCAGCGCCGCGGCGAGGAGTCCGACCAGCGCACCCGCGCCCAGCCACCGGAGCCGCGGCCCACGGCCCGCGCTCCGGATCGCGCCACCGATCGCCGCCGACAGCGCGCAGCCCAGGGCGACCAGGGTGAGCCCCAGTCCGGTGGAGCGGTCCATCCCGGCGACCGGCTCCGCCAGCACCCAGGCGCAGGCGAGCCCGAGGACGGTGAGCCCCGCGGCCCGTGCGGCGTCGCGCGCGAGCGAGGCGTACTGGAGCCGCCGGATCGCGCTGCTCTCCCCCGCCGCCAGCGCCGCCGAGTGGTGCTGGATCGCCCGCGCGTTGGCGCGGCGCACCGCCGAGAGGCTGAAGCCGCCGAGTACCGCGATTACCAGGCCGAGGGCCGCGCTGACACCGAGCGCGAACTGCCAGGGCGAGTCGGCCGCGAGCGCGGTGGCGGCGACCGTTGCCGGACCGTAGTCCGGATAGCGGACCGCGCCCACCGGCAGCACGTCGAGCGCGAACAGCTCGAACAGCACGCCGACGCGGAGACCGGCCTCCACGTCGCCGGCGAGCCATCCCGCGACGGCGCCCGCGACCAGCGGCCGGGCCAGCATCGCCTGGGGCACGCTCACCAGGTCGAGGCCGACGATGGTGCCCCAGAGGACCAGCAGGATCGCGCTCGAGCCGGAGAGGTCGGTCATCCCAGGGCCTTCAGCGAGACGGGCGAGGTGGTGGGGAGGTCCTGCGCGCTGATCGCCGCGCCGCTCGCCTCCAGCGCCTCCAGCCGCGCCATCTCCTCATCGGTGAGGTAGAGGTAGGGCAGACGCTCCCTCCGTCCGGCCTTATGGTGGATGCCGCCCAGGTTGATCCGGTGTACGGTCACCGGGTCCGCGTGGTGGAGGGCGGCCATGGTCTCGAGGTCGCCGGTGAGCACCAGGGTGCGGCGCGCGTCGGACTGCCAGTCGCGCAGCCCCGCCGACGCCTGCGCCACCGTGACGAACTCGACCTCGATGTCGGGTGTGACCGCCATCCGGTAGAGATCCTGCTCCCAGGCGCTCTCGGCGACCTGGTCGTCCACTAGCACCACCCGGCTCACCCCGAGCGGGCGCCCCCATCCCACGACCACCTGTCCATGGATCAGCCGGTCGTCCACCCGGAACAGCACGATCGCCACTTAGGGAGTCCGGATGGCTTTGGTCCCGGCCGCCATGGCGTGCTCGGCGGCGGCCTCGACGTCGAGCGAGACGTGGAAGACGAAGTCCACCAGCATCGCGAGGTTGACGCCGGTGACCACCTTGACGCCCTGCAGGGTGCGCAGGTGCTTCAGAACCGCGAAGAGACACGAGCCGGAGGCGAGATCGATGAACACGACGGCCGGGCGCCCGTCGATCGCCTCGCCGACGCGTCGCTCCAGGGCCTCGCGGTCGCAACCGCTGTTGGAGACCGGCTGGAGGACGCCGGTCACGCCGCTGATCGACTCGGCCGCGTCGATCAGCGCCCTGGCCAGCCCGCCATGACAGACCACCACCCCGCGCAGGGCCTCACTCATAGTCTTCCTGAAGATACTCCCGGACCCCGCGCTGCTCCTTCATCCGCTTGATGAGCCGGGCGTTGAACGCGGCAGCGACGTCCACTCCGGAATAGCGGAGGAGATGCATCATCGCCACCACCTCGGAGATCACCGTGATGTTCTTGCCCGGATTCAGAGGGACGACCACCCGCGGCACCGCGACGTCGAGGATGGTGGTCTCCTCCCTCGCGAGGCCGGTGCGGTCGGAGTCCTTGGCGGTCTCCCAGTCCTCCAGCTGCACCACGACCTCGATGCGCTTCTGCTGCCGCACGGCCCGGACGCCGAACAGCGCCGGAATGTCGATCAGGCCGATGCCGCGAATCTCCATGTGATGGGCGGCGAGCTCGTGCCCCCGGCCGATCAGGATGTCGTTGCCCCGCCGGATGACCTGGACCACGTCGTCGGCCACCAGGCGGTGACCCCGCTCGACCAGGTCGAGGACGCACTCGCTCTTGCCGATGCCCGAGCGCCCCACGAAGAGCAGGCCGACGCCGTACACGTCGGCCAGGGAGCCGTGCAGCGTGGTGCGCGGCGCGAATGCCTCCTCCACCACCGGCTTGATCCGGCGGTAGAACTCCGCCGTCTTCAGCTTGCTGCGCATGAGCGGCACGCCGCGCGACTTCGCCAGCTCCAGCATCTCCGCGGGGATCTCCTGGCCCTTGGTGACGAAGATGCAGGGCAGCTCGAACTCGAAGAACCGCTCCAGCGTCTTGCGCCGCTGCTCCGCCGGGAGTGAGCTGAGATAGGTGATCTCGGTCTCCCCGAAAACATGGAGGCGGTTGGGCGCGAAGCGGCCGGTATAGCCGGCCAGCGCGAGCCCCGGGCCGGCGACTTCCGCGTCGGGCAACTGGCGGTCGAGTCCCAGCTCGCCCGTGAGGGACTCCAGCTGGAGCGGATCGCCGCGGCGGGAGAGGAAGTCCCTGAGTCTGAGCATCAGAGCGGGTTGGCCTGCGATGGGCGGGAGCGCCGGGGATAGGCCGAGGCCTTCTCCACCTGCCGGCGGAGCTTGTCCTCGGCTCGGTCGAGCGCGGACCGGTGATCCTCCGCTTCTCCCTTGGCGACGAGCACCTCACCCCGCGCGACGTGGAGCCGGAGCTCCGCCGTTTGCTGCACCCCCTCCATGTCGAACACCACGGTGGCCTCGATCGGGCGGCTGGCGAAGTTTCCCAGGCGCTCGACGACCGTGAGGGTGCGCTCGCGGAGCGCGTCGGAGATCTCGCAGTGGCGGGCGGTGATCGTCGTCTGCATGAGTGCTCCTCCTGACCCGGCCTAGGCCGAGCCCGCGATGATGTCCTGTAGGTGTCGCTCCGTCTCGGCGGCCGCGCGTTCCCAGGTCAGCCCTTCGGCGAACCGGCGGGCGGCCTCGCCCAGTCGAGCGACGAGTGCGGGGTTCCCGGCGAGTTCCACCATGCGCGCGGCGAGCGCGCCCACTTCGCCGTGGGGGACCAGGTAGCCGGTTTCCATGTGGCGCACCGAATCGCGCAGCCCCGGACTGTCGGAGGCGAGCGACGGTGTGCCGCACGCGGCCGCCTCCACGACAGTGATGCCCCACCCCTCCTTGGGAGAAGGAAAGAGGTTGGCCCACGCGGTGCGCAGGAGCGAGATCTTCCGCTCCTCGCTGACGAAGCCATGAAACGTCACGGCCTCGCTCTGCCCGAGCTCGGCGGCCAGGCGCTCCAGCGCGGCACGATGGTCGCCGGTGCCCGCGATGTCGAGCCGCAGGTCGGGACGCGATCGGCGCGCGACCTCGAGGGCCTGAATGGCGAGCCCTATACCTTTATAACGCTTGAGGCGTCCGACGTACAAGAACCTGGGCTCGGCGGAGCGCGGGTCGCTGGGCGACGGACAAAAGCGCTGCCCATCGACACCGGGGTGGATGACGCGGATTCTCGCCGCGGCCACGCCCCGGCCCACCAGATCGTCCCGCGTACTCTCGCTGATCGCGTGGAACCCGGCGCGCCGGTATGCGCGAGGAAGCGGCCGCTCGCCGAGCCAGACGGCGGCGGCCATCGGCCAAGGCGCCTCCTGAAACGCTGTCTCGCCGAACAGGTGAGGCACCAGGACGCAGAACGGCACCTCGGTCATCGAGGCGAGAAACAGCGGCAGCTTGTTGACGTCCTCGACCACGATGTCGGGCCGCTCCTCGGCGATGGCGCGGCGCACCGCGGCGCGTCCCCGCAGGGCGAAGCTGTGCCGCCCGCCGCGACGGTGCACCTCGATGTCCTTGATCGTGGCCGTTGGCGGCGCGCCGGGCCACCCGGAGCACACCAGCCGCACGCGATGACCGGCCTCTGCGAGCCTGCCGAAGATCTCGAAGAAGTGAATCTCCGCCCCGCCCGCGTGCGGGTTCTCCAGATCCTGCCAGTTGACCGCCAGGATGTTCATGACGACCTGTCACCCTGGCGTCATCACAGCCGCCCCGTGGCACGGGCGATCCCGTCGAGCACGCCGTTCACGAATCCCGGCGCCCGCGCCCCGCCGAACCAGTGGGCGAGTCGAACGGCCTCGTCGATCGCCACCTTGGGGGGCACCTCTCCGCGCCGGAGCTCGTGGATCGCGAGACGGAGAATGTTGCGCTCGACCACGGCCATCCGACTCATGCGCCAGTTCTCCGCTGCCCGGGCCGCCTCGGCGTCGAGCGACTCGACGTTCGCCACGACTCCCTCGGCCAGCGCCTCGGCACGATCGAGGAGGGACGGCTCGGGGCCGGTGAGACGGGAGAGCCCGGCGGCCAGCACCGGGATCGGCACGCCACGGAGCTCCCAGGCGTAGAGCAGCTGGAGCGCGCGGGCGCGACTCTTGGTCTCAATCCGGAGCATGGCTCGCCCGCAGCTGGGCGATCGCGTCGGCGGCCCCGAGCGCGGCGGCCGCGGCCTCGTGGCCCTTGTTGCCTGCGCTTCCGCCGGCGCGCTCCATCGCCTGCTGGAGGGTATCCACCGTCAGCACGCCGAAGCCGACCGGGATCGCGTGCTCCCGGGAGACGCCGGTGAGACCCGTGGCCGCGGCGCCCGCAACGTACTCGAAGTGGGGCGTCTCCCCTCGGATCACCGCTCCCAGCGCTACCAGACAGGCATAGCGCCCCGAGGCCGCCGCCGCGGCCGCGGTGGCGGTCAGCTCGAACGCCCCCGGGAGCCACACGACGTCCACCTGGTCGCGCGGGACACCGGCCTCGTCGCAGCAGGCCAGCGCTCCGTCGAGCAGCCTGGCAGTGATCACTTCGTTGTAGCGGCTCACCAGGATGGCGACGCGCCCGTGGTGGCGGGAGCGGAAGGAGAATTCGGGCACGTTCAGTGAGCGAGGAGGTGGCCCAGCTTGTCGCGCTTCACCTGGAGGTAGCCGCGGTTCTCCCGGTTGGGATCGGCGAGCAGCGGCACCCGCTCGACGATCTGCAGCCCGTAGCCCTCGAGACCGACCAGCTTGCGTGGGTTGTTGGTCATCACCCGGATCGAGGAGAGGCCGAGGTCGCGCAGGATCTGCGCGCCGATGCCGTAGTTCCGGAGATCCGGCGCGAAGCCGAGCCGCTCGTTGGCCTGCACCGTGTCGGCGCCGGAGTCCTGGAGCGCGTACGCCCGGAGCTTGTTCAGCAGGCCGATGCCCCGCCCCTCCTGGTCCAGATAGACGATGGCACCCCGGCCCTCCTGCGCGATCAGCTCCATGGCGCGGTGCAGCTGGAAGCCGCAGTCACAGCGCTGGGATCCGAAGACGTCGCCGGTGAGACACTTGGAGTGCATCCGCACCAGGATGTTGGGCTGTCCGCCGATCTCGCCGTAGACCAGCGCGACGTGCTCCGCGCGGTCCACGTCGTTCTGGTAGCCGATCATCCGGAACTCGCCGAACTCGGTGGGCACCCGCGCCTCCGCGACGCGGTGGACCAGCTGCTCGGTCCGGAGCCGGTAGGCGACGAGCTGGGCGACGGTGACGAAGGTGAGGTTGTGCTGCTGGGCCAGCTCGTGCAGCTCGGGTCGCCGCGCCATGGAGCCGTCCGGGTTCAGGATCTCGCAGATCACGCCGGCGGGGATGAGCCCCGCCAGGCGCGCGAGGTCCACGCTGGCTTCGGTCTGGCCGACCCGCTGCAGCACCCCGCCGGGGCGGGCCCGGAGCGGGAAGATGTGGCCCGGGCGACGGAGATCGGAGGGGATCGTGGCCGGATTGATGGC
Source organism: Gemmatimonadota bacterium (assembly GCA_046729675.1). Lineage (GTDB taxonomy): Bacteria > Gemmatimonadota > Gemmatimonadetes > Gemmatimonadales > GWC2-71-9 > CAVVWJ01. Next base: position 28,864 of record JBKPGZ010000238.1, read on the forward strand.
GACGTGAATCGTGGTCGCGCGGTCCCGGGCCGAGATCCCGGTGGTCACCCCGAACCTGCGCTCGGCGTCGATGCTGACCGTGAAGGCGGTGGTGAGCTCCTCGGTGTTCCGCTCGGTCATCTGGGGCAGGCCGAGCTGGTCGCAGCGCTCTCCGGTGAGGGCGAGGCAGATGAGGCCGCGGCCGTGCAGCGTCATGAAGTTGATCGTCTCGGGCGTGACCAGCTCGGCCGCACAGACGAAGTCGCCCTCGTTCTCGCGGTCCTCGTCGTCGGCCACGATGACGATCTTGCCGTTGCGCAGGTCCTCGATCGCCTGCTCGATGGTGCCGAAGCCCGACATGACACTCCCGATTCGGTGAAACGTGAAAGCTGAACAGTGAAAAGGACTTAAAGGTTCCCGTTTCACCTTTCACTTTTCACGTTTTACGGCCTTGGAGTAGGGCCTGCACGTACTTCCCGATGGTGTCCGCCTCCAGATGCACCCGGTCGCCGGGGCGGCGGTCGCCCAGAGTCGTGTGCTCTAAAGTAAACGGAATCAGGGAGATCTGGATCGTGCCGGGGTCCGGTACGGCGTTGACGGTGAGGCTCACGCCGTCCACCGTGACCGATCCCAGGGGCACCGAGACCCGAGCCACCTCGGCGGGCACCTGGAGGTCGAGGAGCCGCGCGTCCTCGCGGGCGGTGACCCGCAGGACGGTGCCCACCCCGTCCACATGGCCCTGCACCAAGTGCCCTCCGAGCCTGTCGCCGACACGGAGCGCGCGCTCCAGGTTGACGCGGTCGCCCGGCCGCAGGTCGGCGAACCGGGTCCGGTCCAGGGAGGTGCGGACCACATGCACCCCGAATTTCCCCTCGCCCAGGCGGGCCACCGTGAGACACGCCCCATCCACGGCGACGCTCTCGCCGGCCACCAGGTCGGTCCAGGAGCAGGTGATGTCCAGGTCCCGCCCGCCGTCGGCCGGGCGGGCTTCCAGCAGGGTCCCGATCTCGGTGATGATGCCCGTGAACATCAGCGGTGATCCACCACCAGGAGCGTGTCCTCGCCGAGCGCCCGGCGTTCGACCACCGCCCACCGTTCCACGGCGGCGATCGGCTCGCTGGGCAGGTCGGCGAAGGCGGGGACGCCGCGCTCACCGAGCCAGAGCGGGCTCTGGATCCAGTAGTACCGGTCCACCAGGCCACGAGCCAGCAGGGCCCCAGCGAGCCTGCCTCCGCCTTCGACCAGCACGGAGCCGATGCCCGCGCCGCGAAGCTGACCCAGACCCTCCTCGAGCGATCCCGCGCGCAGAACCGCGACGCCGGCCAGCTCGAGACGGCGCAGGTTGGCCGTCGGAGCGTCTGGCGAGGCAACCACGATGGTCTCCACCTCCGCCGCCGTGCGCACCAGGGTCAGATCCGTGCTCAACTCGCCAGTCGGGTCGAAGACGACACGGCGTGGAGTGACTCGTGGCTCCACGGCGCCGCGTGCAGTGAGCTGAGGGTCGTCCTGGCGCGCGGTCCGCCCACCCACCGCGATGGCGTCGAAACCGGCGCGAAGCCAGTGCACGTACTCCCGCGCCTGGTTGCCTGAGATCCATCGCGACTGGCCGGCGGAGTCGGCGATCCGTCCGTCGAGGCTGGTGGCGAGCTTGAGCGCGACGAACGGCCTGTTCGCCTCGCGGAACCGGTGCAGGAAGATCGCGTTCTGCGCCTCGGCCGCCTCCCGCTCCAGCCCGATCCGGACCTCGACGCCACCGGCGGCGAGCTTCGCCGCGCCGCCGCTCGCCTCCGGATTGGGATCGGGCATCGCCACCACCACCCTGCGCACGCCCGACACCAGCACCGCGTTGGTGCAGGGCGGCTGCTTCGCCTGGTGGTTGCAGGGCTCCAGCGTGACTACCAGCGTCGCACCGCGCGCCCGCTCGCCCGCTGCTTCCAGGGCCAGGGGCTCCGCGTGCCGCTCCCCGAACTCCGCATGCCACCCTTCGCCGACGACACGTCCATCACTCGACAGCACCACGGCACCCACCAGCGGATTCGGCTGTACCCTCCCCCAACCTCGCCACGCGAGGTCGAGGGCCCGGGTCATTGCCTCCCGCTCGTCCACGACGGCTCTCTCTCAGGATGGCTCGAATCTGACCGTCTGCGATCCCGGCCGGATCTCGCCCATGGTCCAGGTGGCGACGCCGTCCGCCTGCGCGGCCGCCTGAGCAGCCGGCACGGCCTGAGGCGGCAGCACGGCGATGAGACCCACGCCGAGGTTGAACACGTCTCGCATTTCCTCGGTGGAGACTGCGCCCTCCCGCTGCAGGACGCGGAAGAGCGGCGGGATCTCCCAGCCCCCGGGCTCCACGACCGCCTCGCATCCTGGGGGCAGTATCCGCACCAGGTTGCCGGGGATCCCTCCGCCCGTGATGTGCGCCATGCCGTGCAGCTGGGCGACGACCGGCCTCACGCTCCGGTAGTAGCTGCGGTGCACGTCCAGCAGCACCTCCGCGACGGAGCGATCCAGCTCCGCGAGCCGATCGTCTATGGCGAGCCCCATGCGCTCGAACACGATCCGGCGCGCCAGCGTGTAGCCGTTGGTGTGGAGGCCGGTGGAGGCGTACCCCAGGAGCACGTCCCCCGGACTGATGGCATCCCCGTGGATCGCGGCCTCCTCCTCGACGACGCCGATGATGGTGCCGGCCAGGTCGTAGGTTCCGGGGCGATAGAGGCCGGGCATCTGGGCCGTCTCCCCGCCCGCGAGCGCCATATCGTGCGCCCGGCACGCCCGGGCAATACCCTCGACGATGCCGGCGATCGGCTCCACGCCCAGTCCCGATCCCGCGATGTAGTCCATGAAGGCGATCGGAGTGGCCCCGTGGACCAGGATATCGTTGACGCTGTGGTTGACGAGGTCCTCGCCCACGGTGTCGAACCGGCCGGCCTCGAGGGCGACCAGCACCTTGGTGCCGACTCCGTCGGTGCTGAGCACGAGCGTGGGCCGACGCATGCCGGGTGGAATCCGCACCATTCCCCCGAAGGCTCCGACATGCCCCGCGCTGAGCGCGGTGCGGGTGCCCGCCACCGCTCTCGCGATCCTCGCCTTGGCCGCTTCGGCCCCCTCGAGATCCACCCCCGCTTCCGCGTACTGGCGGGTCATGGCAACGCCTCCGCGAGGCGGACGTGGGTCAGGTCCTGGAAGGCGCGCACTCGCGCTTCCACATCCGCGAGCGTGATCCGCTCGAACGCCCGGATGCCGAACTGCTCCACGGCGTAGGAGCCCATCGCGGCGCCGTACACCATCGCGCGGCGGATGTTGTCCTCCGAGACCGAGCCGGTGCGCGCCAGGTAGGCCATGAACCCGCCCGCGAACGCGTCCCCCGCGCCGGTGGGATCGAACACATTTTCGAGCGGGAACGCCGGCACGTAGAACGTTCGGGTGGGCTCGATGAGCAGGGCGCCGTACTCGCCCTGCTTGATCACCACTCGCCCCGGTCCCTGCCCCAGGATCCACCGTCCCGCCCGGTGGATGTTCCAATCGCCGCTCAGCTCCCGGGCTTCGCTGTCGTTCACCATGAGCACGTCCACGCGACCGAGCAGCTCGAGCAGAGGCTCGCGCTTCCCGTGGATCCAGTAATTCATCGTGTCGCACACCACGAGTCTTGGCCGCTTCACCTGGCCGAGCACCCCGATCTGTAGCTCGGGATCGATGTTGCCGAGGAAGACGTACTCGGCAGCGCGGAAGCCTTCGGGGATCTTGGGCTGGAAGTGGGCGAAGACGCCCAGCCGGGTCTCGAGCGTCTCCCGGCTCTGGAGGTCGTAGCTGTACTTCCCCTTCCACCGGAAGCTCACGCCCTGCGCGCGCTCGACTCCCGACCAGTCGATCCCGCGTGGCGCAAGCGCCTCCAGCTCGTGCACCGGATAGTCGCTTCCCACCACGCCGACCACCTGCACCGGGTGCAGCAGCGAGCCCGCCACGCTGAAGTACACGGCGGAGCCGCCGAGGGCATCGGCCGTCTCTCCGAAGGGGGTGAAGATCGAGTCCAGCGCCACGCTGCCCACCACGAGAAGACTCATCGGGTCACATCCGATCGGGGGCGGAGATGCCCAGGAGCGTGAGGCCGTTGGCAAGCACGATGCGCGCCGCGCGCGCGAGGAGGAGCCGGGCGCGCTCGGTCTCGGGACCCTCGGGGGCCCCCACCGCCCGCGTGTGGTGATACCAGCCGTGCACCACCGTCGCGAGCTCGTGCAGAAAGACGGTGATGCGATGCGGCTCCCGCTCCCGCGCCGCGCGGGTGACGATGTCGGGGAACGTCACCAGCTTCTTCAACAGCTCGGTGTCCTGCGGTGCCGGGAGTGCGGCGAGATCGAGCTCGCCGGTGACGGAATCGGGATCCCGCTCCGCGGTCCGGAAGATGCCGCTTAGACGGGCGTGGGCCATCTGCACGTAGAAGACCGGGTTCTCGTCGGTCTGCTTCTTGGCCAGCTCGACGTCGAAGTCGAGCGGGCTCGCGCCCTTCCGGGCCAGGAAGAAGTAGCGCGCGGCGTCCACCCCGACCTCTTCCACCAAATCCCGCAGGGTGACGAACTCCCCGGAGCGCTTGGACATCTTCACTTCTTCGCCCTCGCGCATCACCTTCACCAGCTGCACCAGCTCCACCCCGAAGAAGTCCGCGGGGTAGCCGAGCGCGAGCAGGACCGCCTTCATCCGCGGGATGTAGCCGTGATGATCGGCGCCCCAGACGTCGATCGCCCGATCGAAGCCGCGGTCGTGCTTGTCGATGTGGTAGGCGATGTCGGGCACGAGGTAGGTCAGCGAGCCGTCGCCCTTCCGCAGCACGCGGTCCTTGTCGTCACCGAACTGGGTGGTGCGGAGCCAGAGCGCGCCCTCCGCCTCGTAGGTCAAGCCACGCTCGGAGAGCAGCTCGATGGCGCGAGTCACCCGGCCGGCGTCGTAGATGGCTTGCTCCGAGGACATCACGTCGAACTGGACGCCGAAGTCGGCGAGGTCGCGATCCTGCTCCTCGCGCTGCATGCCCACGCCGAGCGCGCGGGCCCGGCGGATGCCTTCCTTCGGAGGGAGGCGGGCGAACTCGGGCTCCGCGGCCAGGATCTGGCGGGCGTTTTCCCGGAGGTATTCGCCGTGGTAGCCGCCCTCGGGGATCTCCGCGGCCTCGCCCGCTTCCTGGCGGACTCGGGCCCAGAGGCTTTCAGCCAGCCGGTCGATCTGCACCCCGGCGTCGTTGATGTAGAACTCGCGGGTGACCGCATGCCCGGTCCACTCGTACAGCGACGCGATCGCGTCGCCCAGAGCGGCACCGCGGCCGTGCCCCACATGGAGGGGCCCGGTCGGATTCGCGGAGACGAATTCGATGTTGACCTTGAGGCCGGCGCCCTCGGCACTGCGGCCGTAGTGGCGACCTTGCTCCAGGATGGCGGCCACGGCGGCCGCGAGCTGGTTCTCGGCCAGCCAGAAGTTGATGAACCCCGGGCCGGCGATCTCGACTCTGGAGACGAGCGACGAGGGAAGCCGCAGCTCCGTCACCACCCGCTCGGCCATGTCTCTCGGCTTGGTCCGTTCCCGTCGTGCAAGCAGCATGGCGAGGTTGGTGGCCAGGTCGCCGTGGCCGGCGTCGCGGGGGCGCTCGAGGACGAACTCGAGCCCGTCGGCGCCGAACCCGGCGGCCACCCGCTCGAGCTCGGCGCGGATCGGGTCGCTCACTCCTTCGCGGCCTTCCCCTCGCCCTTACCTGTCGCCGGCTTGGACGAGGAGGACTCGGGCTTGGCCTTGCTCTCGGTCCCGCCGGAGGCCCCCGTGCCCTCGGTCGGCATGGCCGGCTTGTCGGCCTCGGGCTTGCGGGGTCCTTTGCCGTCCTTGCCGTAGTCCGTGATATAGAATCCGCTGCCCCGGAACACGAGCCCGGCGCCCCCGGAGATCTTCCGCGTCCCCGCTTTGCCGCAGACGGGACACTTGGCGCGGGGCTTGTCGCTGATTTTCTGGAACTTCTCGAAGGTGTGGCCTTCGGGGCACTCGTACTCGTATGTCGGCATCGGCGCTCGGCTGAAGGTAAACGAAATCAGCGGACTAACTTAGCTTCGTTCGGGCGGGGGTTCAAGCGGGCTTTGGTCTAGGTTCACGAGCTCCATCGGTTCACCACAGAGGCACGGAGGGCTGGAGGTGCTCCTCAGCCGTTCAGGATCCGTCTCATGCCGTCCTTGATGAACTTGACGTTGAAGTTGAAGGGGAGGCCGATGCGAAGGTTGGTGAGCTTGAGGTAGGTGAGGAGCTGGGCTCGGTGGACTTCATGCAGGGCTCCACGGACTTCACTTCGACGATGACCCGGTCCTCGATGCGCAGATCCAATCGTATCCCCGTCTTCAGGTCGAGGCCCTTGTAGCGTACCGGGACAAGCGCCTGCCGCTGAACTCGAGGGCCCCGACTCAGAAGCTCATAGGAGAGAGCCGCCTCGTAGACCGACTCCAACAATCCCGGCCCGAGAATCCTGTGCACTTCGATCGCCGAGCCGATGATCTCGTGCGTCAACACATTAACCCCAACCTCCGTGGCTCTGTGGTGAATCATGACGGAAGCCTGCGAAGCGACGCCCGCCGGCACCAATCCGCGGAGCGCAGCTCGACACCCGATTACGCCGGCCGGTACACGCCCCAGACAGCCCGAAGCGTATCGCTGATCTCCCCAAGGGTGGCTCTCGCCCTCACTGCATCGAGGATGGGCGGCATGAGCGGATGGGTGCCCTCGGCGGCGGTGCGGAGCGTGGAGAGGGCTGCCGTGACTGCGGCGGTGGCGCGACGCTGCTTCACTCCAGCGAGCCTCGCCTTCTGGTCGGCCTCGAGAGCCGAAAAGTCTGGCGTCTCGATCCTCGGGGGTGGGCTGTCGTCGGTGAATCGGTTCACCCCCACGACGACCTGGTCACCCGACTCCTGACGCTGCTGGAGCTCCCAGGCGCTACGGGCGATCGCCTCCTGAAAGAAGCCGCGCTCGATCGCTTTCGCGGCGCCGCCCAGGGCGTCCACCTGCTCGATCAAGGCTCGAGCGCCCGCCTCGATCCGGTCGGTGAGCGACTCCACGTACCAGCTGCCGGCAAGCGGGTCCACGATCCTGTTCATCCCGCTCTCGTACGCAATCACCTGCTGGGTGCGGAGCGCCAGCGTGGCCGACTCGGCCGTGGGGAGCGCCAGGGCCTCGTCGTAGCCGTTGGTGTGCAGCGACTGGGTGCCGCCCAGTACCGCGGCGAGGGCTTGTACCGTGACTCGCACGACGTTGTTGAGCGGCTGCTGTGCCTGGAGGGTGACGCCCCCGGTCTGGGTGTGGAAGCGGAGCCTGGCGGTCGC
>JBKPGZ010000239.1:0-2650 GCA_046729675.1 Gemmatimonadota bacterium
GCCCCCCGTCGTCCGGGCTTCGCTCCCCCGCGGGTGGTTGTGTGTTTGTTTTATCACGCCTTGTGGTCGCCGCCCCCCCCCCCCCCCCCCCCCCCCGCCGCTCCCTCCTCGCCACCCAACTCACTATGTTTCCTCCGTGAACCTCAGACACACGATCGCCGCCGTCGGACTCTCGGCGGCCCTGGCCGGGTGCGGAGGCGAGCCGGATCTCGCCGCCGCGGGCAACCTGCCGGCGGTCGGCCGAGGACTCGAGGCGGCGACGGTGCTCCGCATCCCGCGTGAAGGCGGCGTTGTGCGGCTCTACCGCGTGCCCACGCTCGAGCCGTCCGCGTGGAAGCTCACCGACAAGCTGCCGCCGCTCGAGCATACCTTGGGCGTGGACGTCGGTCAGGGGTTCGTTTTTCTCCTCGACAAGAAGCGCAACGTCGTCGCGCTGGATCTGGAGACCCGCCGGATCCGCCCCTCGCTGGAGCAGGTCAGGCAGGCCACCGTGGGCCCCGATGGCGCCCTGTATGTGGTCGACACGGCCAACAACGTCGTGCAGGTCGTGCGTCGCACGCCGGTGCGCTTCAGGAACAAGCTGCAGGGCGCTCCGCGCGAGCTGCAGGCCACCATGGGCGGCATGCTGGTGGCCCGCCTCAAGGGTGACAAGCCGAGACTGGAGGTGCTGGGCTCCGACCGTCCTCCCGCGACGTTCCCGGTGGCCGAAGGACCGCACGCGTTGACCTTCTGGGGGGACCTCGTCGCCGTCGCGGCCGACAGTGCCGTGGTGCTGTACGAGGTCGAGGGAGACAGCGACGGGGACCGGGACCAGATCTCCATCCCGGTGTCCGGCACCGCGAAGGCGGTGATGTTCTCGCCCTCCGGTCACCGGATCTACGTCGCGACGGCCACCGACGGCCTGCTGGTGCTCGACCGGGTGAGCGGCCAGGAGATCATGGCGATCGAGCTTCCCGGCCCCGCCATCGGCCTCAGCGGCGACCGCTACGGCCAGTGGGTATTGATCCGGCCGGCCACCGGCGACTCCGCGTGGGTGGTGGACGTGGGCAAGAGCCGGCATGTCGGAGCGGTGCAGGTGGAGTGGGACTCGGACCTTCCGGCGATCGTCTCGCCCAGTACGCTGCTCACCCGCCGGGGCAAGGATGTCGTCGCACTCGACCTCAGCCGCGATGGCTTCCCTGTCCACGGACGCATCGAAGGCGGCGCGGGCGACGGATGGCTCCCGCTCGCGTGGCATCCGGCCCAGGAGGAGAACGTGCCGGTGGATGCGGACTCGGCGGCACTGGCGGCCGCGGCCGATTCCGCAGCGCGGGCGCCGTCGGTGTACCTCCAGGTGAGCAGCTCGCAGAACCCGGCCTGGGCGGAGGAGCTGTCACAGAAGCTCAAGGCCGCGGGCCTGCCGGCGTCGGTGCTCCAGCCGGCGCGCAGTGACGAAGCCTATCGCGTGGTGCTCGGCCCCTACGCGACCCGGGAGCAGGCGGAGGAGACCGGTCGCGGAATCGGCATGCCGTCGTTCGTGGTGACGACCCAGGATTCCCCATCCCAGTAGGACTCGAGGCTGCCGGCGCTTCGAGGTCACGGTCCACGACAGGAACCCGCCCATGAAGCTCACCAAGCTGGAGCTGTCCGGCTTCAAGTCCTTCGCCGACGACGTCACCCTCACCTTCGAGGAGGGCGTCACCGCCATCGTGGGACCCAACGGCTGCGGCAAGTCCAACGTGTCGGACGCGGTGCGCTGGGTGCTGGGCGAGCAGTCGGCGCGGCTGCTTCGCGGCGGCAAGATGGAGGACGTGATCTTCCAGGGCTCCGCGGCCCGCCGCCCGGTGAACGTCACCGAGGTCTCCCTCTTCCTCGACAACAGCGACGGCGATCTCCCTATCGCGTACCGCGAGGTGGTCGTCACCCGGCGCCTCTCCCGCTCCGGCCAGAGCGACTACCTCCTCAACGGCTCGCCGGTCCGCCTCCGCGACATCCAGGACCTGCTCCGCGGCACCGGCCTTGGCAGCGACGCAGGGGTCGTCATCGAGGCCAAGATGATCGACCTGCTCCTCTCCGACCGCGCCGACGAGCGCCGGTCGCTGTTCGAGGAGGCGGCGGGCATCGGGCTGTACCGGGACCGCAAGCACAGCACCGAACGGCGGCTGGAGGAGACCGCGGTGGACCTCCAGCGGGTGGAGGACCTCATCGCCGAGGTGCAGTCGCAGATCCGGAGCCTGGCCCGGCAACGGGGCAAGGCCGAGCGGCACGCGAAGCTCACGGAGGAGAAGTTCGCGGTGCAGATCACGCTCGCGCGGCGGCTGCTCGAGCAGTTGACCGAGGAGGTCGCCGGGATGGAGGCGCGCTTCGGAGAGCTGAGCGGACTCCTCCCGTCGGCCCGAGTTCGCGTGACCGAGGCGGAGCAGCGCCGCGAGCAGGCCGCGCGCGCCCGGTCCACCGCCGAGAGTCGCCGCGCGGACATCGCCGAGCGGCTCGCCGGCGTCCGAGTCGAGCTCGGCCGGCTCGACGGGGACCTGGCGCTCGCGGCGGAGCGGCTCGCGAACGTTCAGGCCCGTCGCACCCGGGCCGAGGACGAACGGGCGCAGGCCCAGCTCAGGGCCCAGCAGGCCGCCGCCGAGCAGGAGGCCGCCACCGCCGACCGCGGCGCGGCCAG
>JBKPGZ010000240.1:0-9071 GCA_046729675.1 Gemmatimonadota bacterium
CTAATGGGGTATCGGTGTACTCCCTCGGTCCGACTGTCCGCCGGGTGGGGTGGCACGGTGGTGGGGTAGCGCCTGACCGCCTGACCGCCCGACCGCCCTTAGACGTCCGGATACCCCGACTGCCGGCTGTCGTTCGCCACCCGGAACGCCAGGCCCAGGCACAGGCAGCAGATCACGAAGAACGACCCGCCGTAGGAGAAGAACGGGAGGGGAATGCCGGTGATCGGCATGAGGTTCACCGTCATGCCGATGTTCTCGTACACGTGGGTGAACATCAGGCCCATGATCCCGAAGACCATGAGGCTGCTGAAGGAGTCCGTGGCGCGGCGGGCGACGCGGAGGAGGACCAGGAACAGCGCCAGGAACAGCGCCAGAGCCACCAGCACCCCGACGAAGCCCAGCTCCTCGCCGACGATAGGGAACACGAAGTCCGTGTGCTGCTCCGGCAGAAACGCGAGCCGCTTCTGTGGCCCCTCGGTGTACCCGGTGCCGAACCAGCCGCCGGAGCCGATTGCGACCCGGGACTGGATGGCGTGGTAGCCGGCCGCCCTCGGGTCCACCTCGGGATTGAGGAACGTGAGCAGCCGGTTCTGCTGGTACGGCGCCAGCCGCTTCCAGAGCGGAAGCGCGATCGCGCCCATCGCGACGTTCAGAAACCAGAACACCAGTGCGTCGGAGATGTAGGGACGCCAGACGAACAGCAGGCCCGTGAAGAGCACCATCCACGCGCCCCAGGTCCAGTTGTTGAAGGCGAGCAGCAGGCTGAGGCCGGGCGAGGCGATCAGAAACAGGAGCCGCGGCCGGACCCCCGACCAGAAGAGCATCGCGAACGCGATCCCCATGAACACGATCGCGCTCCCCAGGTCGGGCTGCTTGAGCACGAGGAGGAAGGGAATGCCGACGATGATGCCCGGACCCACCAGGTCGCGCAGCGATCGGGGTGGCTCCCGCCGGCTCGAGAGATAGCGCGCGAGCATCAGGACCGTCGCCACCTTGGCCAGCTCCGAGGGCTGCCCGATCTGGTGACCGCCGATCGAAAGCCAGCTGCTGCTGCTCTGGGCGGTCCCCGCCCCGGTACCGACCAGCAGCACCAGCACGAGCAGGAAGAGGCTCACCCCGTACAGCGCCGGCGCCAGCCATTCCAGGAGCCGCGGCGACACGTGGAAGACGATGATCGCCGCCACGACCCCGATCCCAACCCAGATGAACTGCCGGTGCCACACACCGGCCGCGCGGGTCGGCACGTCGGTCTGGCCCGCCGAGTAGAGCGTCAGGAGGCCGAACAGGATGAGTCCGGCACTCACCAGCAGCAGCTGGCGATCGACCGTCACCCCTCTCACGGCCGCTCCGGCGGAGGAGGCAGGGAGTCGGCAACGGTCGGTGTGGGGGCGGCCAGCCGGATGGAGTCCTCCCTGGCCCGCGCAGCGGCCGAGTCGGGATTGAGCTCGACCGGGCGGGGCGCGGTGTCCTGGGGCGTGGTCTCGTCGATCAGGGTCTTGATCTTGATGGTGCCCACGGTATCGGGGCCGAGGAGCTCGCGCCGGAGCGTACGCACGACGTAGGGAGCCACGGTAGTGCCGTGCTCCGAGAATTCCATGATCGCGCCGACGATGAGCTCCGGCTTGTCGGCGGGGGCGAACCCGATGAACCAGCCGTGGTCCTTGCCGTGGGAGTTTTGCGCGGTGCCCGTCTTGCCTGCGACGGCGAGGTCGCGCCGCCGGCTCGCCGCCGCGGTGCCGCGCTCCACCACCGCGATCAGCGAGTGGCGCAGGCCATCGAGCTGGGCCTGGGTCAGCCCGAGGTCCACCGACTTATCCGACGTGGGCCGGACGATGTACGGCGTGGAGGACCGCCCCTCGCTCGCCAGGCCCTCGTAGAACTTCATCATGTTGATCAGGGTCTGGGTGATCTCCCCCTGCCCGATCGAGAAGTTCAGCGTCGTCGCCGGCGGGCTCCAGTGGCGAGGCCCGTACAGCCTGTCGAAATAGGCGGTGGAGGACGGGAAGATGGGGTTCTTTTCGTTCTCCAGGTCGATCCCGCTGGCATCCTTGAAGCCCATGAGGACGCCGTCCTCCAGGATCGCCTTGAGTCCCAGCCGGAGGCCCACCTGGTAGAAGTACACGTCGCAGCTCGCGGCCACCGCACCGATGAGGTCGAGGGAGCCGTGGCCCTCCTTCTTCCAGCAGCGGAACACCCGGTTGCCGAGCCGCATCCCGCCACGGCATGGCGTCGGCATGTGGGTGTTGAGGCCGATGAGCCCGCGCTTCAGCGCCATCGCGCCGATCGCCAGCTTGAACGGGGAGGCGGGAGGATACCGGGTCTGGATCGCGCGGTTGAGCAACGGGCGCGCCTCGTCGTCGTTCAGTGCGCGCCAGTTCGCACGGGAGATGCCCCCCACGAACACGTTGGGATCGTACGACGGGGCGGAGTAGAGCGCGCGGATCTGCCCGCCGGGTGTCATCGCGATCATGGCGCCCCGAGTGCCCACCGGCCAGATGCTGTCGATGTAGCGCTGGAGCTCGAGGTCGATCGTGGTGTAGATCGGGCGCCCGGGCGCTGGCGCGAGCGAGGCGCCGCCGGCATCCTCCCGCACCAGTCGCCCGCGGGCGTTGACCTCCATGTAGCGCACGCCCTCGATGCCGCGCAGGGTATCGTCGTACTCCCGCTCCAGCCCGGCCTTCCCCACGATGGTCCCCAGGTCGGCCCCGGGATATCGCTTGGCCTCGAGGTCGCGCTCGGTGACCTCCGAGACGTAGCCCACCAGGTGGGCGACCGCTTTCCCGGCGGGGTACAGCCGCTTGGGCTCCGACTGGATCAGCAGGCCCGGCAGCACGGCGCGGTGCTCCTCCAGCCGGGCCACGGTCTCGAAGCTGGCGTCGCCGAACACCACCGCCGGCTGATAGCGGGCCTGACGGAAGCGCTGGATGATCTCCTCGACATCGGCCGTGTCGATGGGAACGAAGCGGCCAATCCGGCCGATCACCGCCCGGAGCGAGTCCGCCGACGGGGCCAGCACCTTGACCGAATAGCCGGGGACGTTCTCCGCGATGATCTGCCCGTCGCGGTCGAAGATCGTGCCCCGTGGGGCGGTGAGCGAGATCGGCCGGAGGCGGTTGGTTTCGGCGCGGAGCTGGAACTTCTCGTGCTGGATGACCTGGGTCCGGAAGAAGGCGCCGGCCAGAAGCACGAAGGTGGCGACCAGGACCAGCTGGGCGACCTCGGCCCGCTCGCGCACGCGGTAGGAGTCGAATCCGTTCATGAGTCCAGCCTGATGGCGAACCACTCGCGGAACGCGGCCAGCACCAGCAGCGCCAACACCGCGGTGGAGAGCGCCTGGAGTGGACTGTTCAGCGTGAGCTCCATCAACAGCCGGCCCTGCCCGGTGCCGCTCGCGAGCAGCAGGATGAAGTCGCGCACCCAAACCGCCACGGCGACGAAGGCCGCGTTGACCAGCAGGTTGTCGGCGAAGAAGACGGCGCGGCCCCACGCCGCCAGATAGCCCACGACGGTGTGCGCCAGCGCTCCCGCTCCGAAGGCGGCGGGGGTGAGCGCGTCATTCACCACGCCGACCGCGAAGCCCGCGAGGGCGCCGGCTCCCGGTCCCGCCCGCATGGCGAAGAGCACCAGCCCGATCAGCAAGAAGTCGGGGCTCACCCGGGCGCTCCCCAGCCGGGGCCGCAGATAGAAGTGAAGCAGGACCAGGAGGCCCATCACCAGCACCAGCTGCACCCGGTTGGCGCGGGAGACGTTCATCGACCCGAGTCTCTCGCGGCGGGTGGGGGCGGCGCTGGAGCCGGCGCGGCGGCTCGCGCGGCGGCGGCCTTCTGCGCGGCCGCCTTCTCTGCGGCCGCCTGCTGGGCCGCGGCCTTTGCGGCAGCGGCGGCCTTAGCCGCCTCAACCTTCGCGGCCGCGATGGAGTCGGCCTGACGGACCTTGGCGATCGAGTCCAGCCGCATCGCCTGCAGCGCGGAGTCGCTGGGGAAGGCGTTCTCCATGCTGGTGCCCGGCGGGGAGACCAGCACCATCACGTGGGCCACGGCACCGGGATTGGCCGCCGCCAACAGCCGGTACACCCGCTCCCAGCCGGCCTGCTCGCGCACCACCCCGGTCACGGTGCCCACCGGAATACCCTTGGGATACACGCCGCCCAGACCCGAGGAGAGCACCAGCGTCCCCGCCGGCACCGAGTCGCGATAGGGGACGCCCCGAAACTCCAGGGCACCCTCACCACCGAGCCCGGACAGCGAGGGTGCCACCACCCCGCTCGCGTTGCCGCTCGCGGTGTAGGCCGCGACCCGGAACTCGGGGTGGGCCCAAGTCATGACGACGCTGGAGTGCTGCCCCGCGGTGAGTACCATCCCGATCAGCCCCTCGGGGGCCACCACCGGATCGAACTCGGAGACCAGATCGTCGCGGCCGACGTCGATCAGCAGGGTCCGCCCGTCGGTGGCCTGGGCCTGATGCATCACCTCGGCGGCGACGTACGGAGTGGAGATCCGGCGGCTGAGGGAGAGGAGCTGGCGAAGACGCTCGTTCTCCGCCATGAGCGAGGGAATGCCTTGGGCCAGATACGCGGAGGAGTCGCGCTGGATGGTGATCGCCTTCAGGCGGGCCCGGCTGGTGCGCCCCTCTTCCGCGCGGGCCTGGAGCCAGACCAGGGGCGCGAGCACCGAGTTACGGAGCGCGTCGGAGATCCCCTGGCCCCACTGCTCGGGGGAGAAGAGGGCCACGACCGACAGACCCACGCACGCGAGGAAGGTGACCGTGTCCCGGCGCGTGAACGAGCGTTCCGACGCGCTGGTCATGGCTCAGGCGGAGAGGACGCTGCGGTATTTCTCGTAGTCGTCGAGAATGCGTCCAGTGCCGCGGACGACGCAGGTGAGCGGGTCCTCGTCCACGTGAATGGGGAGGCCGGTCTCCTGCGCCAGGAGGATGTCGAGCCCGCGGATCAGCGCCCCGCCGCCGGTCATGACGATGCCGCGGTCCACGATGTCGCTGGCGAGCTCGGGTGGCGTGATCTCGAGCGCGCGCCGCACCGCGTCCACGATCTGCTGGATCGGCTCCTGCACCGCCTCGCGGATCTCGGTGGAATGCACCCGCACGGTCTTGGGAATGCCGGAGACGAGGTCGCGCCCCTTCACCTCCATCTCCCGCTCGTCGCCGGTCGGCGCGGCGGAGCCGATCTTGATCTTGATCGACTCCGCGGTGGGCTCGCCGACCAGGAGGTTGTAGTTCTTGCGCATGAACTGCACGATGGCCTGGTCCAGCTCATCGCCGCCGGTGCGGATGGAAGTGTCGGAGACGATGCCGGAGAGCGCGATCACCGCGATCTCGGTGGTGCCGCCGCCGATGTCGATCACCATGTTGCCGGTCGGCGTCTCCACCGGCAGGCCCACCCCGATCGCCGCGGCCATCGGCTCGGCGACCATGAGGACCTGCTTGGCGCCGGCGGTCTGGGCGGAGTCGCGGACGGCGCGGCGCTCCACCTCGGTGATGCCGGAGGGCACGCAGACGATGACCTTGGGTTTGACGCGGAAGACGTGCTTGTCGATGATCGTCTTGAGGAAGTACCGCAGCATCTTCTCGGTGACGTCGAAGTCGGCGATGACGCCGTCCTTCAGCGGCCGGACCGCGAGGATGCCGTCGGGCGTGCGGCCCAGCATCCGCTTCGCCTCGAGGCCGATGCCCTTGATCTTCCCGGTGCCCTTCTCGATCGCGACCACCGACGGCTCGTTCAGGACGATGCCCTCGCCCTTGACGTAGACGAGCGTGTTGGCGGTGCCGAGGTCCACCGCGATCTCATTCGCGGGAAGCCACGACGTGATGTTCAAAGAAGGAAGCTTCATCGAGACGATGTCGGAAGCATGGCTGCTAAGGTAACGAATGGCCGTCTCCGCATTCAAGGGAGCGAATGCTCCGCTAACGCCCCGTGCTGCCGAACCCTCCCGCGCCGCGCGAGGAGACGGGAAGCTCCGCCACCGGACGGAACTCGATCCGCTCCACCCGCGCAAACACCATCTGCGCGATCCGCATGCCCCGCGTCACCGTGAACGGCTCGGTGCCCAGGTTGAGCAGGATGACCTTCACCTCGCCGCGGTAGTCGCTGTCGATCGTGGCCGGCGTATTGGCCACGATGACGCCATGGTTCAGCGCCAGACCCGAGCGGGTGCGGATCTGGCACTCGTAGTCTTCGGGGAGGGCCATCCTGAAACCCGTCGCGACGGCCCTGCGCTCGAGCGGGGCCAGGACCACGTCCTCGGCGCTGGCCACGTCGTAGCCGGCCGAGCCTGGGGTCCCCAGGCTCGGCAGCGGCAGGCCCTCGCCGTGAGGCAGGCGGGTGAGCAGAATCGGGATCAGAGGACGGAGCCGACGTCGGCCAGGGGGAGCTGAAACGCCTCGGCCACGCCGGGATAGACCACCTTCCCCTCCACCACGTTCAGCCCCAGCCGCAACGAGGGGTCGGCTTTGCAGGCGGCACGCCAACCCTGCTTGGCCAGCTTAAGTCCATACGGGAGCGTGGCATTGGTCAGGGCCAGCGTGGAGGTCCGAGGGACCCCGCCCGGCATATTCGCCACGGCGTAGTGCAGGATGCCATCCACGAAGTAGGTGGGGTTCTCGTGGGTGGTCGGCTTGATGGTCTCGACGCAGCCCCCCTGGTCCACCGCCACGTCCACGATGACCGACCCCGGCTTCATCAGCTTGAGGTCGGTCCGCTTGACCAGATGGGGGGCCTTGGCCCCGGGCAGCAGCACCGCCCCGATGACGAGGTCCGCCCGGCGGATGGCGTCCAGGATGTTGTGGCGGTTGGAGTAGGCCGTGTCCACGTTGGCGGGGAGCACGTCGTCGAGGTAGCGGAGCCGGTCGAGCGAGATGTCGAGGATGGTGACGTGGGCGCCCAGGCCGGCGGCCATCTTCGCGGCGTTGATGCCGACCACGCCTCCGCCGATGATCACGACTTCACCCGGCGCGACGCCGGGCACTCCGCCCAGCAGGATCCCGCTCCCGCCGAACACCTTCTCCAGGTACTTGGCACCCTCCTGCACCGACATCCGGCCGGCCACCTCGGACATCGGGGTGAGCAGCGGGAGCTCACCACTGGGGAGCTGGACCGTCTCGTACGCGACGGCGACCGCACCCGAGTCGATCACCGCGCGGGTCAGCTCCTCCGAGGCGGCGAAGTGGAAGTAGGTGTAGATCACCTGCCCCCGGCGCATCCGCGGCCACTCCACCGCGATCGGCTCCTTCACCTTCATGATCATCTCGGCCTGTTTCCAGACGTCCTCGGCGGTGGGCAGGATCTTCGCGCCGACGGACGTGTAGGCCTCATCCGGGAAGCCGCTGCCCAGGCCGGCGCCCTTCTCGATGAAGACGGTGTGTCCCGCGGTCACCAGCGCCTCGGCGCCGGCGGGCACGAGGGCGATGCGGTTCTCGTTGGTCTTGATCTCCTTCGGGACGCCGATCAGCATGGGGCCTCGCGCCTGTGATTAGGAGGTATTGTCACCCTGAACGAAGTGAAGGGGACCATGTCCGGGCATGGCCCCCTTCGCCGCGCTCAGGGTGACAGAGATGGTCCGAGTCGAACGACCGTCTGCCGCTCAGACGGGAAGAACTCCGCCGCCACGGCAGCGACCTCGTCAGCGGTCACCGCGTCGACCTCCGCGAGCATCTGGTCGAGCGGCCGGTACGCGTCGTCGTGCAGGCTGAAGCCCGCCAGCCGGCCCATGCGGGCCATCGGGCTCTCCAGCGCCAGCATGATCTGACCCTTGAGCTGGAGCTTGCCGGCCTCGAGCTCGTCGGCCGGCAGGCCCTCGCGCGCGATCCGGTCGTACTCCGCGCGGATGGCATCCACCGCCTGGTCGGCGCTGGCGGTCTGGGTGCCGACGTAGACGCCGAGCTGCCCCGAGCTCTGGTGAAAGTTCTTGTAGGCGAAGACCGCGTACGCGAGCCCCAGCTCCTCCCGCACCCGCTGGAACAGCCGGCTCGACATCCCGCCGCCGAACACGTTGGTCAGAATGGAAATGGCGAACCGCCGCGGGTCGCGCAGCGGGAAGGTGTCGGTGCCGAAGACGATGTGGGTCTGGGCCGTGTCGCGCTCCTCCCAGCGCGCGGCACCCCGCCGCGCCGGCGACGGCGCCACGGCGGGACGGGCTCGCTCCCGGGCGGTGTCTTCGAACCAGCCCTCCGCCGCCAGGGCGGCGAGAAGCTGGTCGTGGTCCAGATTCCCGGCCGCCGCGATCACGCAATTGCCCCGGTAGTAGCCGGTCTGGTGAAGACAGCGGAGATCGCCCGCCGAGATGACGCCCAGGGTGTCGGGCGTGCCCAGGATCGAGTAGCCGTAGGGATGCACCGGCCACAGCGTCTCGGCGTGAAGCTCGAACACGAGATCGTCGGGCGTGTCGGCGACGCCGTTGATCTCCTCGAGGATGACGTTCCGCTCCGGTTCCAGATCGGTCTCGCGGAGCAGCGGCCGGCGGACCAGATCGGTGAGAATGTCCACCGCCAGGGGGAGGTCGGCGTCGAGCACGTGGGCCTGGTAGCTGGTGGCGTCGCGCCCGGTGTAGGCGTCGAGGCTGCCGCCCCGCACCTCCAGCGCCAGCGCCAGGTCGCGCGCGCTCCGCCGCTCGGTCCCCTTGAACACCATGTGCTCGAGCAGATGGGAGATGCCCATCTGCTCCCGGCGCTCGTGGGCGCTGGCGGTGCGGATGTAGATGCCCACCGCCGCCGAGCGCACCCCGGGGAGCGATTCGGAGTACACCACCAGGCCGCTGGGCGCGACGGTGCGGTGCAGCCCCTCGTCGAGACGAACCGTGTCCACTCGGCGCTTAGTCCTTGGGGAGCAGCGCCTTCCGGGACAGCTTCATGCGGCCGCGTTCGTCCACTTCGAGCAGCTTCACCTGCACGATATCGCCCTTCTTGACCACATCCTCGGTCTTCTCGGTGCGTCCGTGCTGCAGCTCGCTGATGTGGAGCAGGCCCTCCACGCCCGGGAGGATCTCCACGAACGCGCCGAACGCGGTGGTGCTCTTGACCGGCCCCTCGTAGGTGCGACCGACCTCGGGCTCGGTGGTGAT
>JBKPGZ010000241.1:0-4894 GCA_046729675.1 Gemmatimonadota bacterium
CCGGTGCATTCCTCCCCTGGCCCGAGCGGCGCGCGCTGTGGGCCGAGGTTCGGAGCGAGCTGGAGACGATTCGGTGAGGGGGCGGGCGCTGCTCGCCCTGCTGCTGTGCGCGCTGGCGGTGGCCGGCTCGTGGATGGTGCCCGGACTGGTCGGAAAGGGGTGGGGTGCGATCGTGCCGCAGGAGCAGGCGGCCGCCTCGCCCGACTCCGCGCCTTCTCAGGTCGTCCCGCCGGCGCCCTCGACGGGAACGAGCCTGGCGACACGGCTGACCGGGCTCGCGGGACTGGCGGCGATCATCGGGATCGGCTTCGCGTTGTCGCGAGACCGTCGGAGCATCCGCTGGCGCGTGGTCGCGTGGGGGCTGGGACTCCAGGTGGCGTTCGCGATTTTCGTGCTCCGGGTGCCGGCGGGGCAGGTGCTCTTCCGGCGGCTCGGCGAGCTGGTGACGGCCGTGCTGCACTATTCCTACGCCGGATCGGAGTTCGTGTTCGGGGAGCTGGGCAAGCCGAACTCGAGCCTCGGCGTGATCTTCGCCTTCCAGATCCTGCCCGCCATCATCTTCGTCGCCGCGCTCTTCGCAATCATGTACTACCTCGGCGTCATGCAGGTGATCGTGCGCGCCTTCGCGGCGGTCATGAGCCGGGTCATGGGGGCGAGCGGCGCGGAGAGCCTCAACGTGGCGGCCTCGATCTTCATGGGGCAGACCGAGGCGCCCCTGACGATCCGGCCGTTCCTCCCCCGGATGACGCGCTCCGAGCTGATGACCGTGATGACCTCGGGCATGGCCCACATCTCGGGGTCGATCATGGCCGCCTACATCGCCTTCGGCATCGAGGCCAGGCACCTGCTGACCGCGGTGATCATGACCGCGCCGGGCACCATTCTCATGGCGAAGCTCATGGAGCCCGAGACGGAGATGCCCGAGACCTACGGCAACGTGCGGCTGGCCATACCCAAGACCGACGTGAACGTGGTAGATGCCGCCGCCCGGGGGACCAGCGAGGGACTGCACCTGATGCTGAACGTGATCGCGATGCTGGTCTCGTTCATCGCGCTCGTGGCCCTGCTGAACGGCGGCTTCGGGGCGCTGCACGGATGGCTGCCCTGGTTCCCCCCCGACCTCCAGACCGTGCTGGGCTGGATCTTCCGGCCGGTGGCGTTCCTGATGGGCGTGCCCTGGCACGACAGCGGAACCATCGGCAGCCTCCTGGGCACCCGCATGGTGCTGAACGAATTCATCGCCTACGCCCAACTCGGCCCGATGCGCGAAGCGCTCGACCCCCGCTCCTTCACCATCGCCTCGTTCGCCCTGGCGGGATTCGCCAACTTCAGCTCGGTCGGCATCCAGCTGGGAGGCATCGGGGCCCTGGCGCCGGAGCGGAAACACGACCTCGCCCGGCTGGGCTTCCGCGCGATGATCGCGGGGACGCTGGCGAACTTCCTCTCGGCGACGATCGCCGGCATCCTGCTGTGACCGCCGGTCCGGCCGCCTCGGCCGAGCGGGTGGAGAAGGCGGCGCGGTCCATCGCAGGCCGGCTCGGCGACGTCCCGCAGCTCGCGATCGTCCTCGGGAGCGGCCTGGGACACCTGGCCGGGCGGCTCCAGGACGCGCGGCGGGTGCCGTACGGCGAGATCGCCGGATTTCCCGCGACGACGATCGTCGGTCACCAGGGTGAGCTGGTGGCCGGCACGCTCGGCGGTACCCCGCTGCTGGTCCAGAGCGGCCGCTTCCACCTGTACGAGGGTCATGCGGTGGAGACGGTCGTCCTGCCGGTCAGGGCGATGGCGACGCTGGGTGTCCGCACCCTCATTCTCACCAATGCGGCCGGCGGCATCCGGCGCACGTTCAACCGCGGCGCGCTCATGATGCTGGCGGATCACGTGAACCTGACGTTCCGGAACCCGCTGATCGGCCCGCTGCTGCCTGGGGAAGAGCGCTTCCCCGACATGTCCGACCCCTACGACGGCGCGCTGCGCGCGCTGGCGCGCGGGGTGGCGCGGGAGCGAGGCATTCCGCTCGAAGAAGGCGTCTATCTCCAGGTGCTGGGGCCGAGCTACGAGACGCCGGCGGAGATCCGCATGGCGGAGCGGATGGGGGCGGACGCGGTCGGGATGTCCACGGCCGTCGAGGTGATCGCCGCGCGGGCGAGAGGCGTGCGCTGTCTGGCGTTCTCGACGATCACCAATCCGGCCGCAGGGATCACAGGGGAGCGGCTGAGCCACGCCGAGGTCATCGAGGTCGCGGCGCGGGTGGCGGGGGATCTGGAGCGGTTGGTGGAGGGGGTTATCGGAACGCTGTCATCCCGAGCGTAAGCGAGGGACCGTGCCCGTGCAGGCAGGATCCCTCGCTTACCCTCGGGATGACAGGGGCACCGTATGGTTGAGCGGCCCGTGCCCCCCGCCGAGCCCCGGCGCGGCGGCGATGGCGCGGTGGACGTAGTCGAGGGCATCCACGACGGCCGTCTCCAGGTCCACGCCGAGCGCAAGACCCGCGGTGATCGCGGCCGAGAGCGTGCACCCGGTCCCGTGGGTGGAAGTCGTCTCCAGACGCCGGCGGCGGAAGGCGCGTGTCCCATCGGGCGTGACGAGCAGGTCGGTGATCTCGTCGCCTGCGAGGTGCCCCCCTTTCACCAGCGCGGCGCCGGCGCCGAAGCTGAGGAGGGTCTCGCCGGCGCGGGCCATGGACGCCTCGTCGTGCACGGCGCGACCGGTGAGAATGGCGGCCTCGTCCAGGTTGGGGGTGACCAGGGCCGCGAGCGGGAGGAGACTCTCGCGCACCACGTCCTCGGCTTCCGGCGTGAGCAGCCGGTGCCCCGAGGTGGACACCATGACCGGATCCACCACCAGGGGCGACCAACCGTACTCGCGGATCGCCTTGCCGACCAGTCGCGCGACGGTCACGTCAGCCAGCATGCCGGTCTTGAGCGCGGAGGGCGGCAGGTCCTCGGCCAGCGCGGCGAGCTGGGCCGCGACCATGGTCTCGGAGACCGTCTCCACCGCGGCGACGCCGCGGGTATTCTGCGCGGTGAGGGCTACGATGACCGAGGTGCCGAACACGCCGAACTGCTGGAAGGTCTTGAGGTCGGCCTGGATGCCGGCGCCGCCGCCGGAGTCGGATCCCGCGATCGTCAGTGCGATCTTCATGAGACGAGCGTAGCCATGACCAGCCCTCTGAGGACGATGATCCGCGACCTTCACCGGCGTCGCGGCCGCGAGCGTCGCGGACTCGCGCTCGCGGAGGGCGTGCGGCTGGTGGAAGAAGCGCTCGCCGCGGAGCTGCCGCTCCGCGGAGCCGCGATCTCGCCCGCGCTGGAAGCTACCACCCGCGGAAGGGCCCTCAAGAGCGCGCTCGAGCGACGAGCGGTGCGGATCGAGCCGGTGAGCGAGAGCGAGCTCGCCGCGCTCGCCGACACCGAGCACCCGCAGGGTGTGGTGGCCGTGGTCGAGCCGCGTCGCTGGACCACGGCGGACATCCGGGTCGCGCCAGGCCGGCCGGTCCTCGCGCTCGACGGCGTTCAGGACCCCGGCAACGTCGGCACGATCCTGCGCTCAGCCCTCGGTCTTGGCGCGGCCGGCGTGATCGCGCTGAAGGGCACGGCGGAGCTCACCAACCCGAAGGTGGTGCGCGGAAGCATGGGTGCGCTGTTCCGGCTCCCCGCCGTCGCGGAAGGGGTGGACGCGTTCCTCGCATGGGCAGGCGAGCGCCGCCTGGAGCTCTGGGTTGCGGCGGCGGACGGCGAGCCGCTGGAGCCGGGCGCCGCGCGAGGTCACGCCGCGGCCGTGGGGCTCGTGCTGGGGAACGAGGGCGCCGGCGTGAGCCCGACGTTAGCGGCAGCCGCGAAGCGCCGCGTGGCGATCCCGCTCGCGCCGGGAGCGGAGTCCCTCAACGTGGCGGTCGCCGCCGCCATCCTGCTTCGAGAGGTCGCGCGTGTGGAGTGATGCGGGGCTGCCCACCTGGGTGATCGTCGTCTGGTTCGCGCTGCTCGGCGCGGCGCTCGGCAGCTTCCTCAATGTCTGTATCCTGCGGTGGGGCGCGGAGCCGAAGCAGTCGGTGATGCATCCGCCATCGCGCTGCCCGACTTGCGGGCACGCGATCCCCTGGTACGAGAACGTTCCCATCCTCTCCTGGCTGTTTCTGCGAGGCAAATGCTCCGGCTGCGGGACGCGGATCTCACCGATGTATCCCGCGATCGAGGCCGCGACCGCGCTCATCTGGGGCGGCGCGATCGCGCTCCTGGGCCCGACGCTCGTGGCCGTCCAGCTCGCGGTGGCGTCCACCATCCTGCTCGGGATCGCGGTGAGCGACGGCCGCGCCTTCATCATCCCCCACGAGTTCTCCCTGGGCGGAACAGCGATCGCCCTCGCGTTCGCGGTGTGGCCCGACCCCGCTGGACTGGCCGATGCCGTTCGTGGCGCGCTGTTCGGGGCGGGTCTGGTGCTCCTGGTCGGAGAGCTGACCGAGCTGGTGCTGGGCCAGGAGGCCATGGGCGGCGGGGACTGCGCGCTGATGGGGATGGTCGGCGCGTTCTTCGGGTGGGAGTCGGTGTGGCCGGTGCTCGCACTCGGCGCGTTCGTCGGCATCGTGCTTCACGTGGCGGCATCGCTGCGCCGGACCACCCCGTCCGAGCCGACCATCGGCGACGGGACGGCGTCGCCGCCGGCGCCCGCGTTCAGCTGGGGCCGGCTGCTCGTCCTCATCGCGGCCGGGCTCGCCCTGGGCGGTCTCATGGGTGTGGCGGTGGGCGCGGGGGTGATCGGGGGCGTGCTGCGGGGCTTCTTCCACGGCATAGTCGGTGCCGGTGCGGCCTACTACCTCTCGTTCGTGGTGCCCAAGCGGCTGCTGCACGGCGCGACCGCGCAGGTCTGGGGTCTGCTCGGGGCGGCGGTCGGCATC
>JBKPGZ010000242.1:0-4011 GCA_046729675.1 Gemmatimonadota bacterium
GCGCCGTCGGGCCCTGCCCCGCCGGAAGACCTGGCGGCCCGCCAGCGAGCTGGCCGTGGACCTCGGGACCGCCAACACCCTGGTCCTGGTCAAGGGCGAGGGCGTCGTGCTGAACGAGCCCTCGGTCGCCGCGGTGGATCAGGCGACCGGGAACATCATGGGAATCGGGCTGGACGCCAAGCGGATGCTGGGCCGGACGCCCGACGGCATCCTGGCCGTGCGTCCGATGAAGGACGGCGTGATCGCGAACTTCGAAGTCGCCGAGAAGATGCTGCGGCACTTCCTCCGGCTGGTGATCGATCGGACCATCCTCAAGGTGAAGCCCAGCGTGATCGTCTGCGTCCCCTCCGGCATCACGGAGGTGGAGCGCCGCGCCGTGCGCGATTCCGCCCGCTCCGCCGGCGTGAAGCGACTCCTGATGGTCGCGGAACCGATGGCCGCGGCGATCGGCGTGGGGCTGCCGGTGGAGACGCCCACCGGCAACATGGTCATCGACATCGGCGGCGGCACCACCAACATCGCCGTCATCGCGCTCTCCGGGATCGTTTGCGACGCCTCCATCCGGACCGGGGGCGACGAGCTGGACCAGGCAATCGTGCAGTACATGCGGAAGACCTACAGCCTGCTCGTGGGCGAGCCCACCGCGGAGCGGATCAAGATGCGGATCGGCTCCGCGGTGCCGCTCCGCTCCGAGGAGGAGATCGACGTGAAGGGCCGCGATCTCGTGTCGGGCCTTCCCAAGATCGTGCGTATCGATTCCGCGGGTGTGAGGGACGCTATACAGGAGCCGATCTCCCGGATCGTGAACGCGGTGAGGCGGGCCCTGGAAATGACCCCGCCCGAGCTCGCCAGCGACATCCTCGAGCACGGCATCGTGCTCACCGGGGGCGGCGCGCTCATCCGCGGGCTCGACCAGCTGCTGATGGACGAGACCGGTCTCCCCGTCCGCCGGGACGAGGATCCCTTGACTTCGGTAGTGCGCGGTACCGGCAAGATCCTCGACGATTTCTCCCGCTACGGCACGGTCCTGACGACCTGAGACTTGCCGGGGGCAGAGCCCCCGGGCCCCAGCCCCATCCGCCGGCATTCGCGCCCACGGGCGAGGATGGCCGGCGTGTGGTCTTTGTGGGACCTCGGCAACAGGTGAGGTCCACAGCTGGCACCTGCGTTGCACATCCGCACTAGTGCATCTAAGTTATGTTTCCTCAATGATTTACAGGCAATACTACCCCCTCGATTGGGGGTGGCATGCCTCTGGCCTCCCCACGGCACCGCCCGGCGGACGCCCCGTTCGGCCGGTCCCGCGACCCCAGGTGGGAGGTCTTCGATGTCGGCTCCGGTCCTGTTCTCGGTCACGCTGCGCGCCATCGCGCTGGCCAGCGCCACGTCCCTGCCGTCCCGGGATCGCTGACCATGCCGGGACCCTGGGAGATTCTCGTCATCGAGGACGACGAGCTCGATCGCGCGCTTGTGGCCGAGCTCCTGGCGGTGCGGGGACGCGGGGGCGTGCGGGTGACCGAGGTGCGCGACCTTCAGGCGGGCCTCACGGCCCTCGATAGCCGTCGCTTCGATCTCATCATGCTGGACACCAAGCTCCCCGAGGCCACCGCGCTGCACGCCCTGCGCGCGGTCGGGGAGAAGGCGCCGCTCACGCCGATCCTTCCTCACCCCGCCTACATCTCGGTGCAGACCCGTCACGGCGCGCGCCAGCGTGGCGCATTCGATGTCGTGGTCCGCGGTGATCTCAACCCGATGTGGGCGGCCGTCAACAAGCTCCTCACCCTCAGCACCTTCGGCAGCGACATTCATCCGCCGGCGAGAGCGGTCGGACAATGACCGCATGGGCGGCGGCATACGCCACCGCGGACCGGGTCGGCTCGTGGACTACCACCTGGAACTGGTTGCGAGGGGCCCGGCAGCCGGGTAGCCTTGTGGCGACCGCGGCGAACTCGTGGTCGCACCGGCTATCCATCTGGAGGAGGTCCCGGGTGAATGCGCGTCAGTCGGGGCCGGGTCGGCCCGCCCCGGCACGGGGGCGTGAGGCCAGGCTTCGAACCGAATTCGGTTATCTGTACCCCGGCCTGGAGGCCGGCGTCTGGACGGCGGTCGAAGTGCTCATCAACCGGGTCGTTACCCTCCTCTACGGCGATCCCTCCAATTCGGGACGCATCACCGGTGCCCGGCTCCTCCGGGACGACCACTTCGAGTTCCGTGGAGCCTCCCCGCGGCCGGAGGGTTGGCCGGAGGGGCTCACCCGGATGAGTGACGCCTCGGCGCCGCCCGATCCCAGCTGACGGGATCGCCGGCTGTGGTCGGCCGGCGGGCTCGGACGTCCGTTGATAGCCGACGTCCGTGGCGGCAGGCATTCCTTCATCGCCCATCCAGGAGAAGAAAAGCATGTCCCGAGTGTGGCTGGCTGCTCTCGGCGCGATAGCGGTCGTCGCCTGCAGCGATGACAACGGCAGCGACCCGAACGACCAGTTCCCTGACGTCGCCGGAGTCTACGACGTCGCGGGCCAGTTCGACGGCATCGACCCCAGCGACCTTTCGTTCACCGGTACCGTGACCATCGAGCAGGAGTCGCTCGAGTCGAGTCTCCTGACCGGCGCGGCGGACCTCACCATCGTTTCCTCCACCAGCGGCAACACGTCCGTCAATGACGCCGAGCTGCTCAATGCCGGCGTGGATCTGGGAGGCAACGTCGCATTCACCCTCGAGCAGGGAACCGTCTCCTGGGCCTTCGTCGGCGAGAAGGGGGGCGACGTTCTCACCGGTACGGACACGCTGACCCTGGGCGACCAGACCTTCACCGGCACCTGGAGTGGTCAGCGCTAGACCGGATCTTGCGCACCGGCCGTCCGGACGCTCTGTTTGCAGGGTAGCTGACAACCCGACCACCCCCTCGTCGTGGAGAGGGTTCCTGACCGCTCGACCCGGTCCCGGAGCCTGGTATGTTCTCTCCCGACCCCCTGCCGCTCTCCCTGTTTCGTCCCCCGATCGTGCTCGTCGTAGAGAGTCGCACCAGCGCCCGCACGTCCATCTGCCGGCAGCTCCGCGCCCTGGGCTACGACGGCAGGGTGGCGCGCGATGGAGGCCAGGCGCTGCGGATGCTTCGACAGCATCCGACGCTCTATCAGCTGGTCCTGACCAACACGGTGCTCCCGGATATGGACGGCGGCCAACTCGCGTCGCAGGTGTCTCGCGCGTGGCCGGACACCCGGGTCATGTTGATCGCCGAGTATGCCCCCATCGGAGCGCCGGCCGCGGTCCTCGCCGCGCATCCCGATTTGCCGGTGCTGGGAAAGCCGTTCGGGTTCCGTGAGCTGTACGAGGCGGTATGTCGGCTGGTGGGGCCGCCCCGGGCCGCCGTGCCGCTCCTGGGCAAGGCGGGGCCCAGGGCCAGACGCCGGACGCGGATCAGCGTGCCCTGATCACTCCACGATCACCCGAGCCACCATGAAGGGGTGGGGCTCGCAGTGGTAGGCGAGCTCACCCGGCGTGTCGAACGCCTGGGTGAATGCGTCGCCCGGCGCGAGCAGCGGCGAGGCCCACGCGCCGCCGTCGGCGGTGCTGGTGTGTGAGTCGACGTCGCAGTTGATCCAGGTCACCCGCTCTCCGGACCTCACCCGCACTTCCGCGGGCTCGAAGGTGAAGTCCCGGATCACCACGATGGTGGAGCCGGGAATGTCCTCCCCCACCGGGAACCGGCATTCGCCCTCCTCGGTCGGGGCCGCGGTCCCCCGCTCCGAGAAACAGCCCAGTACCGCGCCCGCCATCAGCGCCGCCGCAGCCCCGACCGCCAGTCCGAGTCTTCGCATCCTCAGCGCACGATCACCTCGCCCCGCATGAAGGGGTGAGGCGTGCAGTGGAAGGGAAAGGTGCCGGGCTTGGAAAACAGCAGCGCCCGGCGCTGACCGCTTTCGATCACCCCCGACTCGAAGCTGCCGTCCTCCGCGGTCACGGTGTGAGCCACCTGGCCGGCGTTGGTCCAGATGATCGTGGTGCCAGGCG
>JBKPGZ010000243.1:0-12098 GCA_046729675.1 Gemmatimonadota bacterium
GGGTCCACCGCGACGAGCTGCTGTACCTGGCCATGGGGCGACACCTCAAGCTCTGGGGGATGGACTTCCCACCGGCGATCGCGGTCGTGGCCGAAGTGTCGCGGACGCTCCTTGGCGAATCTCTGGTCGCCCTGCGGTTTCTCCCGGCAGTTTTCGGCGGGGCCATCGTGGTGCTGGCCGGCATGATCGCGCGGGAGCTTGGCGGAGGCCGGTTCGCTCAGGGGCTGGCGGCGTTCTGCGTGCTGACCAGCCCACTCTTCCTCCGGGCGGCGAACCTGCTCCAGCCCGTCGTCATCGACCAGCTCATCTGGACGGCACTCCTGTACACGTTCGTCCGGCTCAGTCGAGGCCATGGCCCGGGCGAATGGATCCTGCTGGGCTTGTTCACGGGACTTGGCCTGCTCACCAAGTTCTCCATCGTGTTCCTCGCGTTGGGCATCCTTGCCGCGGCGCTGCTCTCACCGCTCCGCGAGGCCCGGTTCACCTGGTGGCCCTGGTTGGGACTGGCGGCGGCGCTGGCGGTCGGTGCGCCGAGCCTGGTAGGCCAGGTCAGACTGGGCTTCCCGGTGCTCGGCCAGATGGCCGACCTCCGCGCGAGCCAGCTGGAGCGGATCGGACCGTTCGACTTCCTGCTGGGGCAGCTGCTCTGGGGACCGGCGGTGGTCCTGGCGTGGGCCGGGCTCATGGGCCTGTTCGCGAGCCCGACACTCAGGCCTTTCCGGCCAGTGGGCTGGTGCATCACCGTGGCATTCGTCCTCCTGATGGTGGGTCAGGGCAAGGCCTACTACGCCGGCCCGCTGTACCCGACGCTGTTCGCCGCGGGCGCGGTGCTGTTGGAGCAGGCATCGCACGGCCTCCGTGGAGAGATCGTACAGGCCGGCGCCGTCGCGGTGCTCTTCGCCTTCTTCCTGATCGTGTTTCCGCTGGGCGTGCCGTTTCTTCCGCCGCTGGAGATGGCGACGTACGCCCGCGCCCTCGGTGTGACCGCGGCCGTGCGGACCAACACGGGTGAGGTGGGCAGCCTGCCGCAGGACTTCGCCGACATGTTGGGCTGGAAGGAGCAGGCGGAGGCGGTGGCGGCCGTGTACCGGTCGCTACCGCCGGCGCAGCGGGAACGGGTGGTGCTGGTCGCCGGAAACTACGGCGAGGCCGGCGCGCTCGATTTCTACGGTCCGAAGCTCCGCCTGCCTCCGGTGGTGAGCCCGGCGGGCAGCTTCTGGTTCTTCGGACCGGGTGCGCTCCCCGGTGAGGTGGTGATCACGCTGGGCGTCCCCCCCGAAAGCCTGCGGCAGTACTACGACTCCGTGCGCACGGTGTCGCGGATCGGCCATCCCTGGACCGTGGAGGAGGAGCGCCGCGTACCGATCTGCATCGGAACCGGTGCCCGGACCTCACTGCAGCAGGTCTGGCCCTCGCTCGCCGGGCGGAACTGACGCGGGGACGCTGGCGCCCTCGCCGGCTTTTGATCAATGTTAGAGCACATCCGGGAGTCACCATGATGCTGGGCAACCGACCGATGAGCGAGTGGATCGCCCGTTACGAGCAGAGCCACCAGCACCCGGTCAATCGCCTCTGCCACACCTTCGGCATCCCGCTGATCGCGGTCTCCCTGCTTCTCTTTGTTGTGGCCGTGTTCGTCGAGGGGCTGTGGCCCCTCGCGCTCGGGCTGTTCGTGCTGGGATGGATCTTCCAGTTCGTCGGCCACTACGTCGAGGGCAAGCCGCCCGAATTCGTCCATGACTGGCGTTTCCTGCTGGTGGGCCTCCGCTGGTGGCTCGCCAAGATGCGGGGCCGCGCGTAGGCGCGGCCTGCTGTTCCTCCTCGGTCTCCTCCTCCCTGCCTGCGGCGCTCCCGCGGCACGAGTCCCCGCCCACGTCGCGCCCTGGCTCCGGGACGATCCCCAGCGGTGCCTGCTCACTCGAGACCTCGGCGAGAACATGGAGGCGATGGCGCGCCGGTGCGCCGAGCTGTTCGTGCTCCAAAACGGCTACACCGACCAGCCGGCGGCGGAGGACTCCACCCGCTGGGTGCTGGAGAACGGGGAGGTGGGCAGCTGGCCGCTGGTGCTGGCCGCCCGCGGCGGGATGCTGGAACGACAGGCGAAGTCGGTGCAGTGCAGCATGCGCCAGTGCATCGTGCTCTTCCGGGTCCGGCGCGTGCCGCAGCTCTGCGCCTACCGGCAGGTATCCATGACCCAGGTCTTCACCCGGATCCGGCTGGAGCCCGGGGGGATTCGGGACGTGAGGTGTGACGAGCGGCAGGCGTGAGGACAGAAGGACGATCGAAACGCGTAGCCCGCTCCGACAAGCGTAAAAGGTGAAACGTCAAAGGTGAAAAGGAGGATCAGCTCTTTTCACCTTTGACGTTTCACCTTTTACGCATTCGCCGTGGGGTTCCCGGCCTCCTCGATTCGCCCGGGAGAAACCCGGAGGGTACGGCGGGCGTCATATCGGGCTACGGTCCATCTCACCCACCCTCCGAGGCCCTACCATGCGCAAGCTGGCTCTGTTCGCTCTCCTCCTGTTCCCCTCAGCTCTAGCCGCGCAGGACTTCGACAAGGCCGAGTTCGCCGGCCGGCGCGCCAAGCTCCTGGAGAAGATCCCCGACGGCATTGCCGTCATCCTCGGCGGCATCGAGCATCCCTACCCGCTCCGCTTCCGCCAGTCGCCCGACTTCTACTACCTCACCGGATTGGAGGAGCCGGGGACGGTACTGGTGCTGAACGGCGTCACCAAGAACGCGGCCGTGTTCGCGGTGAAGCGGCCGGAGTTCGGCGGACCCTCGGTCGAGCCCCAGCTGAGAGACGTCGAGAACGCGCAGGATCGCTATGGCATCACGGTGCTGCCGATGGAGAGCTTCTACACCTTCCTGAGCTTCGCGGGGAACAACGCGGCGGTGAAGAAGCTCTACCTGCAGCTCACCCCGCCCGATGCGCAGATCCACGCCCGCTTCGAGGCTCAGCTCTTCGCCGCCCAGGCGTTGGACCACCCGGTGTTCGGGCAGCCGCAGCCGTACGCCGTCGCCATCGGGCGCATCCGGCAGGCCGAGTCCCACCTCGACGCGGTGGACGTGAGCCCCCTGCTCGACGAGTTGCGCTGGGTGAAGACGCCCTACGAGATCGAGCGGCTCCGGCGGAGCGGTCGGATGGGAGCGGAGGCGACGGCGGAGGCGATCCGCGCCACCAAGCCGGGGATGTACGAGTACGAGATCGCTGCCGCCGCGCAGTACGTGAGCACGCGGCTCGGCGCCGACGGCGACGCGTTTCCACCGATCGTGCCCTCGGGTCCGCTAACGCCGATCGTGCACTACATGGAGAACCGGCGGCAGATGAAGTCGGGCGAGATCGTCTACATGGATTACGGCTCGGACTGGCAGTACTACACCTCGGATATCACCCGCACCTGGCCGGTCTCGGGGCGCTTCACCCCCGAGCAGGAGAAGATGTACCGCTGCGTGTTGGAGGCGCGGAACGCGATCATCGCCGCGATCAAGTCCGGCGCGACCCTCAACAGTCTGAAGGAGGCGGCGGAGCAGGTCTACCGGCGGCATGGCTACCGCGACGTCTTTCTCGGCACCGGCAGGTACATCGGACATTTCGTGGGGATCTCGGTGCACGACGTGGGCGGTATCTCGGGACCGTGGCTGGAGAAGCCATTCGTCACCGGGGTGGTGTTCAACGTGGAGCCGATCCTTCAGTTCCCGGAGAAGAAGATCCACATCCGTCTGGAGGACACGGTGGTGCTGACGGAGAAGGGGGCGGAGAACGTGACGGCGGCGGTTCCGGCGGAAGTGGAGCAGCTCTACGCGCTGATCAAGGAGAAGGGGGTGAACTCGACGGCGGTCAGGGGGCAGTCGAACGCGGCCAATTAGAGCCGCAGACGAACGCAGATAACGCAGATAACTAACGCAGATAGTGCCCCGGACCCGATCAACATAGGAACAATCTGCGTTATCTGCGTTCATCTGCGGCCCCAAGGGAGTATAAAAGAAGGGTGGCCCCCGGGATCAAACTTCTGGCCGCGACCCCGGGGGCCCGGTACTGCGGAAGGTCTTGCAACCCTTCAGATGCCCGGGAGCCGGGAAAGGTTGCGCCCCACCTTCGGGCGCTAGATTGCAGGCATGCGGGAAGCCCGCCTCCGACCCGAGTTCGCCGATCTCTATCCCGAGCTGACTGCCGGCCAGTGGGAGCCCGCGGCGCGCATTGCCGAGGTGGTACTCGCCCGCTATCTCCTCCAGCAGATGGGGTCCGATCCGATGGAGCGCGCGCTCCAGGAGTCGCATTTCGAGTTCCGCGGCGGGGCGGAGGATCCGCCGGTGCTGAACCCCCGCCGCCGCGCCGAAGATCGCGGGGACGAGGAGGAGGCGTGAGCGATGCCGCGCTCGACGAGCTCCGCTACCCGATCGGGCAATTCGGCTATCGGGGTCTGCAGACCGCGGAGCAGCGCCGCTCCTGCATCGAGCGCATCGAAGCGGCACCGCGCCTGGTCCGCAACGCCGTCGAACGGTTGACCGAAAGGCAGCTCGATACCCCGTACCGCGAGGGTGGCTGGACGGTCCGGCAGGTCGTGCACCATCTCCCCGACAGCCACCTCAACGCCTACACCCGCTTCCGGCTGGCGCTCACCGAGCCGACGCCCACGATCCGCCCCTACCTCGAGCATCGCTGGGCCGAGCTGCCCGACGCGAAGACGGCGCCGACCGAGATCTCCCTGGCGCTGCTGGAGGCGCTGCATCGCCGCTGGGCTATGCTGCTGCGGAGCCTGCGCTCGGCCGAATGGGAGATCCGCTACATGCACCCCGAGCACGGGCGCGAGTGGACCCTCGACGAGGCC
This sequence comes from Gemmatimonadota bacterium, assembly GCA_046729675.1. Taxonomy (GTDB): domain Bacteria; phylum Gemmatimonadota; class Gemmatimonadetes; order Gemmatimonadales; family GWC2-71-9; genus CAVVWJ01. Next base: position 4,833 of record JBKPGZ010000243.1, read on the forward strand.
CTGGCGATGTACGCGTGGCACGGCGAGCACCACACCGCCCACATCACCCGGCTGCGCGCGCGCATGGGCTGGCGCTGATCCCTTCCCCGCACAGGAGCTTTCGTTGATCCAGGATCCGGGCACGAGATCGGAGATCGTCTACCGGGCGGGCCTCCTGCTGGTCTGTTCCAACGTCTTCATGACCTTCGCGTGGTACGCGCACCTGCGGAACCTCGCGGATCGCACCTGGTGGATCGCGGCCCTGGCGAGCTGGGGGATCGCGCTGTTCGAGTATCTGCTCCAGGTGCCGGCGAACCGGATCGGCTACACGACGTTCTCCCTGGCCCAGCTCAAGATCCTCCAGGAGGTCATCACCCTGGCGGTCTTCGTGCCGTTCGCGGTGCTGTACATGCGTCAGCCGGTCCGGCTGGACTTCCTCTGGGCAGCGCTGTGTCTCGTTGGGGCGGTCTACTTCGTGTTCCGGGGTTCGGCGTGACCCGGCGCCTCATGATCGCGGTCGCACTCGTGCTCGTCGCATCGCCGGCGTCGGCCCAGACCTCCGGCCGCGCCCGGGACCTCGGCATTCCCCTCGAGGGCACGCCCGGCGCGCTGAACGCGATCACCGACGTCGCCGGGGTGGCCGTCGGCCACGAGACGATCGTGCGAGGCTCCGGCAAGCTCGAGGTCGGCAAGGGGCCGGTGCGGACCGGCGTCACCGCGATCTTCCCCCGCGGCCGCGACGACCTCACCCCGGTCTTCGCCGGCTGGTTCAATCTCAACGGCAACGGCGAGATGACCGGCACCGCCTGGATCGACGACTACGGGCTGCTGGCGTACCCCATCACCATCACCAACACCAACAGCGTGGGCACCGTGCGCGACGCGGTGATCGAATGGGGACGGACCCGTCTCGCCGACGCCTTCAACTGCTGTCTCCCCGTCGTGGCCGAGACCTGGGACGGCGACCTGAGCGACATCTATGGCTTCCACGTCACCAAGGCGCACGCCTTCCGGGCGCTGGACAGCGCGCGGCCCGGCCCCGTGGCCGAGGGGAACGTCGGGGGAGGCACGGGCATGATCTGTCTCGGCTTCAAGGGAGGGATCGGCACCGCCAGCCGGCGGCTTCCCGACAAGCAGGGCGGCTATACGATCGGCGCGCTGGTGCAGTGCAACTTCGGTGCGCGGCGCCTGCTCAGGATCGCGGGCGTGCCGGTCGGGCAGGAGATCACCGAGCCGCGCGACTGCTACGAGGGCACCGACCTCGACTCCGCCCAGGCGGAGCAGCGGTGCCCCGCGGCCGCCCGGCGAGGCGAGCAGGACCAGGGCAGCATCATCGTCGTGGCGGCCACCGACGCGCCCCTGCTGCCGCACCAGCTTCGACGGGTGGCCCGGCGGGCCGCGCTGGGCATCGGACGGATGGGCGGAATCGCGGGCGCGGGATCGGGCGACCTCTTCATCGCTTTCTCGACCGCGAGCGTCGGCGGGCCCGACCAGCGCGTGAAATCCGTGGCCATGCTCAGTGATGAGCGGATCGATCCGGTATACGAGGCCACGGTGCAGGCCACCGAGGAGGCCATCATCAACGCCATGCTGGCGGCAAAGACCATGCGGGGCGCGGACGGCTATGTGGTGCCGGCGCTTCCGCACGATCGCCTGCGGCAGGTGATGCGGAAGTACGGGAGGCTCGCCCAGCCCCGCTAGCCGCCGAGCTGCACGCCCGCCACCGGATGGAAGTCCCGCCACACCGTGCGGTACGGCTTCACCATGACCGCGATGAACCGCTCCAGGGCCACCGCAAACGGATACCGCCGCCGAAACTCCAGTGCCGTCACACCGAGCATGGCCCGCAGGTGCCGGCCGAAGCTCTGGGGTGAGGAGTACTCGAGCCGGTAGGCGACATCAGCCACCGAGAGCCCAGCGGACTCGAACAGGTAGGCCGCGTGGAGCAGCCGGACGGCGGAGAGATAGTTCTTCGGAGACGGGAGACCGGCCCGGGCGAACCGCGACATCAGGGTGCTGGGCCGCACGTAGAGCCGCTCCGCCAGGGCGGTGACGGTCGGAGTATCGGGGGCCAGGCGGATCATGGCCTCGACGAACAGCCGGGCATCCGGCGGCGCCTCGGCCAGCGCTGTCAGGATCGGCCCCTGGATCCGCGCCACCGCCCGGGTGGCGGGCTGGCCAACGACCTGCCGCAACCGATTCCACCCCGTGGGCGTAGTGACATCCACCACCTGCTGTACCCCCGACGCCCCGAGGCGGAGGAGCATCTCGGTGGAGGAGGGATCGTGCTGGGAAACGAGGGCCACGGTGGGAATGCCGGGAAACTCGTGCACCAGATGCCGCACGGTTTCCATTTGTTCGGGCGGGCAGCGATGCACCGACAGGAGCACGGCGTCCACCGCCCGCTCCCGTACCACGCGCACCGCGTCGGGCACCGAGTCGCGGTGCACCACGGCGAAGCAGCCGTTTCCGGCCGCGTCCACCCGCAGCCGTTCTCCCGGCAGCAGTACGGCAGCAACGGTGGCGGAGGGGAGAGCAGCGGCCGGCACGACATCCTCCAGTGATGGTGCAAGAGGATGGTGCTGAGACGTCAAACTGGGTTCAACCCGAAACATCGTGAAACGACGCCCGGCGCAACCTTTTTGAGCGAGAACTCATCCAACGGTGGCACCCGGCTCGGTATATTGCTGACGGCCCCCCCTCGACCGGTCTTTGCATGAGCCATCCGACGATCGAACCGTTCGCGGCTCTCCAGGAAGCGCTCGCGCCGCAGTACCGGCTGGAGCGGGAGCTGGGTCGCGGCGGTATGGGCGTCGTCTTCCGCGCGACCGACACCACGCTCGATCGCCCGGTGGCCATCAAAGTCGTCCATCCGGAGCTCGCCGCGCACGCCTCGATCGTCCGCCGCTTCCTCGCCGAAGCCCGCACCATCGCGCGACTCCGCCATCCCAGCGTCGTCGCCGTCCACGCGGCCGGCACCGCCCAGGGGCTGCTCTACTACGTCATGGACGAGGTGGACGGCGAGAGCCTGCGCGAGCGGCTCGACCGCGAGGGGAAGCTGCCGATCGCGGACGTCAGCCGGATCGTGGCGGACCTCGCCTCCGCTCTCGACGCCGCCGGCCGCGCGGGCGTGGTGCACCGCGACGTGAAACCCGAGAACGTGCTGCTCGAGCGGGGCACCGGCCGCGCCCTCCTCGCCGACTTCGGCATCGCAAGGGCGATGGTGGCAGAGGGGGCGTCCAGCACCGGTCAGGGCGTGGCGGTGGGAACGCCGGCGTACATGAGCCCCGAGCAGGCGGCGGGCGAGGAGGTGGACAGCCGGAGCGATCTCTACGGACTGGGCATCGTCGCCTTCGAGATGCTGGCGGGTCACCCGCCGTTCCAGGGCAGCAACCGCGTGGTCGTTTCCAAGCACATCGCGGAGCGCCCGGCTCCCATCGAGCGGCTCCGGCCCGAGTGCCCCAAGCCGCTGGCCGGTGCGGTGATGAAGGCGCTGGAGAAGCACCCCGGCGAGCGCTGGCAGACGGGCGAGGAGCTGCGGCAGGCGGTCGCGGGCGAGCGGGCCCTCCCGGCCAGGCGAAGCGTCCCGCGGCCGGTCGCGCTCGCCGCGGCCGCGGTGGCCCTCGCGGTCCTGGGCACCACGATCGGTCTCGCCCGTCGCAGTGACCAGCCGCCGGAGGGCGTGAATCCCCGGCACTCGATGCTGGTGCTCCCGTTCGACAACCTGCGCGACGATCCCTCGGTGGATTGGATGCGCGAGGGCAGCGTCAGCATGCTGGGGCTCAACCTCGCCCAGTGGAACGACCTGACGGTGGTGGACCAGGAGCGGCTCTACGACCTGCTCGGTCGCCACAAGGTGGAGCCGGCCGAAGACATCGGCCTCGACCTCGCCCGTCGGCTGGCCCGGGAAGCGGGGGTGTGGACGGTCGTCCTGGGCGACTTCACGCGCACGGGCGACTCGCTCCACCTGGCCGCGCGGGTGTACGATGTGGCCACGGGCAACAGGATCAGCATCGCGCGGGTGGATGACCGGACCGGGGACGACGCCCGGCCGCTCTTCGACCAGCTCGCGGCCAAGCTGCTCAACCTCTCCGGAGCGCCCACCGATCTCCCCGTGGATCTCGCGCGCTCCACGACCCAGTCGCTCGAAGCCTATCGCAGCTATCTCGCCGGGGTGGGCCGGCTCAATCGCTGGGATCTGGCGGGCGCGGAGCGGGATCTCAACCGGGCGGTTGCCCTCGACACCACTTTCGGCCTGGCCTACTACAAGCTCGCGCTGACGCGAGGCTGGCTGGTGGGCCAGGAAGACTCGGTGGCGGACCGCGCGATCGTGCGCGCGACGGCGCACTCCTCCAGCCTCCCGGAGCACGATCGCACGGTCATCAACGCCTACCGCTCCTTCATCGAGGGCGAGTACGCCGAGGCGCGGGGTCTGTATCAGCGGCTGATCGACCGGGACGGGCAGGATGCGGATGCCTGGTACGGTCTGGGCGAGGCCTGGTTCCACGACACCGCAGGGCCCAACCAGGCCCCTGCGTTCACCCAGGCGATCCGCGCCTTCCGCCGCGCCCTCGACCTCGATCCGGATTACGCCCTCGCCTACGACCACGTCCAGCACATGCTCGGCATGGCCGCGGAGCGGAAGCCGGTCTACGCGCTGGTGGCGCCGGACTCGTTCGCGCTCGCGTTCCGGCAGGACGGCAGGGCCCTGGTGGACAGCACCACCCTCCAGGGCGCCATCCGGCGGGCCCGAGCCGCGGGTCTGTCCACGGCGCGGAGCTGGATCTCGAGCCAGCCGGCCACCCTCCGTGCGCATGGCGCGATGGTGGACGCCTACCTCGCGTCCGGCAACTACGACGCCGCGCTGGGCGAGGTGGCGCGCTTCCGCAACTCGACGCCGGTCCATCCCGAGCTGCCCTTCGTCGAGGCGCGCATCCGCTTCGCCTCGGGCGACGTGGATCGCGCGGCCGCCCAGCTCCGCACCGCGCTCGACACGGTGGCGCCGCAGGACTTCCGGCCCTACCAGGGCACGCCCACGGTCGTGATGGACATCGCCGCCGCCGCCAACGTGTTCGCCTACCAGGGCGACCTCGGCAACGCGGCGAAGGCCCTCGACCTCGCCGATCAGGTTCGCCGCGAGGTGGTGAAGCATCCCGCCGGCAAGGAGGGCATGTGGGACGAGAACTGGCGGCGGGTGGTGCTGGGCGAGCTGTACGCCGGCGTGGGCGTACCGGCGTCATCGCTTCGGCAGGTGTGGCAGAGCGCCGCCGAGGCAGGGCGCATGGCGGCGCCAGACTCGCGCAAGCATCTGATGCACAGCGGGGCCTCCGCCGCGATCGGGCTCTTCACCGGCCCCAGCGCCGACAGCACGGCGCTGGTCGAGTACCGCGCCATGACCGGTGAGCAGCTGTCGCCCGAGGTTCGGGCGCTGCTCGCGCTCAGCCGAGGCGACTCCACCGGGGCGCGGCGGATGCTGGCCGAGCCCGACACCGGGGTCAAGGGCATGCCGAAGTGGACGTCGAACCTCTACACCCGTCCGCTGGCCGCCCAGGCCTGGTTCCTCCTGGGCGACTACCAGCGCACCCTTCACATGCTGCGCGACTTCGAGCCCGCGGCGCTCAAGACCGGCGGGTTCGACTCCCGCTGGGGCATGCTCGGCCGGGTGCGGCTCCTCCGCGCGGCGGCGTACGAACAGCTGGGCCGGCGCTCGGAGGCGCGGGAGGAGTACCGCCAGGCTCTGGCCCAGTGGAGGGGCGCCGACGAGGCGCTCAAGCCTTTCATCCGTCAGGCCGAGCAGGGTCTGGCCCGGCTAGGCGAGGCCTGAGGGCGATCCGCCATCCGCTACCCGCTATCCGTTAGGGGCGCGAACTACCCAAGTCTGATGGCTGATAGCTGATAGCTCGTCTGGCGGCTATATTTGAAACGCTGGCCGAGTGTGATGGTCGCGGGGTGGCCGCAAGGTCGCCCCGAGGAAAGTCCGAGCTCCACAGGGCAGACTGCCAGGTAACACCTGGGCGCCGGAAGGCGACGGACAGGGCAACAGAGAGCAGACCGCCGGCCGGCCCTCGCGAGGGGGCAGGCAGGTAAGGGTGAAACGGTGGGGTAAGAGCCCACCGCGCCGCTGGCAACAGCGGCGGCACGGCAACCCCCAGTCGGAGCAAGGCCAAATAGGCGGCGAGGTGCGGCCCGCACCGAGCCCGAGTCCGCGAGGCTAATGCCTAGTTGAGGCTAATGCCTGGTTGACGAGGGGACAGCCGCGGGTAGGCTGCTAGAGGTGGCCGGCGACGGCCATCCCAGACAGATGACCATCTCCCCCACGGCGGCCTCGGTCGTCACTGGGGAGAAACAGAACTCGGCTTATGGCTCGACCAGCAGCGGCCCCCCTGACCGTTGGTCCGGGGGGCCGACTCATGTCCGGCGTCCCGGAACCCGGGAGGGGGGTTTACCTTTTTCAGCGCCTTCGGACGGTTGAACCCAGGGGGAGACGCAATGCCGACTTACCTCGGTGGCTGGGGGGCGATGGCCGCCGTGACGCTCGCGTTGCCGGCTTTCCGGGCCGCGCCCGTCACCGCCAAGTACCGGGTGGACCAGACCCTGACCCAGGAGGTGGATGCCTCCGCCGAGGGGCAGGGGAAGCAGACGCTCCGATTCACGACCAGCACCTTCGTGACGGTCACGCTGAAGGACAGCGCCGGCGGCCGCACCATGCGGGTGGTGATCGACTCGCTGAAGGGCGACAGCGCCGCGCCGATCCCGCCGGCGGTGATGGACAGCGCCCGCGGCGGCGAGTTCCGGGCCTTCGTGAGCAAGACGGGGAAGCCCTCGCCGCTCACGCCGACCGGCGCGTCCCCCGCCGCCTCGCAGGTGCAGGGGCTACTGACCGATTTCTATCCCTGGGCGCGGGCAGGCCTCAAGGTGGGCGACGCCTGGACGGACACGACGGTGAGCACCACCGGCGCGGGCAGCGACACCGTTACCGTCCGGCGCATCACCAGCTACAAGGCGGCGGCGACCGAAAGCAGGGGCAAAGTTCGGGCGGTCCGGATCACGACCGAGCACAGCACGAACGTGGCCGGTGTGCAGCCCACCCCGCAGGGCCCGGCCAGGATCGAAGGCACCGGCGGCGGCACCGGCGCCTACTACGTGAGCCCGGACGGCCGGTTCCTCGAGGGAGAATGGCAGCAGCAGTCCGCAGTGAAGCTTTCCGGCACTTTCGCCAAGCAGCCGGTTCCGGTCACGGTCACCCAGACTACCAAGGTCACGGCGGTACGATGAGACGGAGTGCGC